>NZ_JBHUDH010000039.1:30069-34050 GCF_042678005.1 Halolamina salina
AGGGCTGTGCGGGGCGGTGCGGTCGCAAGTGGTCAACGATCAAGCTGCTGTCGCGGTTGCAGTCACGAACGCCACAGATACCAAATAATCGCGGTTACAGCCACGAACGGAAGGAAATAGCGCTGTTACTCCTGTTTCCGTTCCCAATCAGTCGTCACTGGGCGCCGGTCCCGGTGTTCGATCCAACTCAACGCTCCGCCACGTCCCGCGCTGGTACCAGAGGTACGCCAGCGTCGCGCCGAACACGTTCGAGAGCGCGAAGGAGAGCCAGAGCCCGTCCGGGCCGAGGTTGAACGTCTGGGAGCCCAGCCAGGCGATCGGCAGCCGGAACACCATCAGCGTCCCGACGGAGATAACCGCGGCGACGGTCGTCTTCCCCGCCCCGCGGAAGCTGCCGTTGTAGGCGCGCATGATCCCCATGAAGCCGAACGTCGGCGCGACGAACCGCATGAACTGCGCGCCGACCTCGATCACCCGACCCGCGTCGGGCTGGTCGGCGCCGACGAAGATCGAGACGATCGGCTCGGCCCAGACGAACGCGACCACGCCTACCGCCGAGAGGATCAGGAAGGAGGCTTTCGACGCGAACGCGGCGTTCGCCGCGGCCCGATCGGGCTTGCCTGCGCCGATGTTCTGCCCGCTCATCGTCTCCACCCCGCGGGCCATCGCGATCGCGGGCATGAACACGACCGAGAGCACGCGCGTGCCGATCCCGTACGCCGACACGACCGGCGTCGCGAACAGGCCGACGACGATCAGCAGGAGGTTCACCGAGAGCGCCCGGCCCACGCCCTCGACGGAGGCGGGCACGCCGATCTGGAGGATGCGCCGCGCGAAGTCGAGGTCGGGCGCCATATCCCCGAGCCGGATCTGGACGCCCTGATTCCCGCGGAACATGATCCCCAACCCGATCACGAACGCCAGCGCCCGCGACAAGATCGTCGCGATGGCGGCGCCCTTGAGGCCGTCGCCCGTGTAGCCCGTCATCGCGAACAGCTGCTCCTGCAGCCCGGGCATCCCGATCATCGCGAACAGGGGGTTCTCCTGGAACCCGAAGATGAAGAAGGGATCCAGGAAGATGTTGACGATCACCGAGAGCGCCATCACCAGCATCGGCGTCACCGTGTCGCCGGCCCCGCGCATCAGGGAGATGAACATGATGAAGCCGAACATGAACACCAGCCCCAGCGAGATCACCTCCATGTAGTTGACCGCCAGCGGCTTCACGCTGTCCGAGGCGCCGTATATCTCGACGAGCGTGTCGACGACGAAGTAGCCGATCACGCCCAGCACGATCGAGGTGACGACCGCGAACGACACCGTCTGGGAGGCGGCGTAGTCGGCCTCCCGTTCGTCGCCGGCACCGATGTTCTGGGCGATCATCACGCTGCCGGCGACGGACAGCCCCATCCCCATCGAGATCAGCAGGAACACCATCGGGAACGCGAAGCTGATCGCCGCCAGCGCGTCGGTGCTGTAGCGGCCGACCCAGAACGTGTCCGCGAGGTTGTAGGCGGTCTGGAACAGGTTCGTGATGACGATCGGGATCGCGAGGATGAACAGCGGCTTGGCGATGCCGCCCTCCGTCAGGTCCAGCTCCTCCTGATTGAACGCCCGCTCGAACAGCCGTCGAGCGCCCGCGAGCCGGTCGCGGAGGCTCACCGGCCACCCCCGTCGGCGACGATCATCGAGTCGATGTGGGCCCGCAGCGTCTCGCGGGTCTCCTCGATCGGGCGCCCGACGGCGACACAGCGGGTCTGGGCGCCGTTGAACACGGTCACGAGGAAGTCCGCCGACGCCTCCACGTCGAGGTCCGACCGGAACTCGCCGTTCTCGACGCCCGCGGCGAGGTGCTCCTCGACGTGGTCACGTAGCGTCCGGTCGTGGGCCTGCAGGTGTTGGCGAAACGCCTCGTCGTAGGGACCTTGTGCCTTCATCTCCAGTATCGCCGTCTGGAACCCCCGATCCGGGGAGTCGTCGTCCGGCGGGAGCAGGACCGTGTCGATCAGGTCCAGCAGCCGGTCGTAGGCGGTCTCCCCCTCGACGGCGTCGAGTCGCTCGGTGAAGCTCTCCAGCAGATCGTCGAAAAACGTGACCAGCAGGTCGTGCTTGCTGTCGTAGTGGTAGTGGAGGGCTGACTTGCTCTTGTCCGTCTCGGCGGCGATGTCTTCCATGGTCACGTCCGCGTACCCGTGCTTGCAGAGCGCGCGGTACGTTCCCTCGGTGATATCGCTCGTCGACTCTCCCGTACTCATACTGACTGACTGGTTAGTCAGACTGTTCAGTTAGTCAAAAACCCTCCGATCGGGGAAACCAGCGTGAGGTAGTCACGTGGGAATTTTTCCCACGAACCCGAAGCAGGGCGTTCCGGGCGTCGGCGGGCGAGGCCTCGCTGTGTCGGCGTCGCAGTCGCCGTCGTCCCGCCGTTGCCCGGTCGCGATCTCGAACAGGCAGTGACGGGTGCCACCAATCACCAAATTCCGCCCGTCCCGTCAGGCATTTATTTCCAAAGGTAATCGTATCGACTACGAAAATGAGTTCTGCGAATGGTTCGACGACGGACAGCTCGCTCGACGTGTCGCCGACGCTGGAACAGGCGCTCGTGCCGACGCTGGGGGTCGTCGTCTTCCTCGGTGTCGGCTCCGGGCTGCTGGGGATGGCGCCCCACGCGCCGCTGCTCTGGAGCGTCGTGTTCGCGGCGCTGGTCGGTCGGTACTGGATCGGCGTGGGGTACGCCGACCTCGCCGACGGGGTCGAACACGGCCTGCGGATGGGACTGCAGGCGATCCTGATCCTCTTCACAATCTACGCGCTGATCGCGACGTGGATCTCCGCCGGGACGATCCCGGGGCTGATGCACTACGGGCTGGGGATCCTCACGCCCAAGACGTTCCTGCCCGCGACGGCGATACTGGCGGCCATCGTCGCGTTCTCGATTGGCTCCTCGTGGACCACCGCGGGGACGCTGGGCGTCGCCTTCGCCGGGATCGGCTCGGGGCTCGGGATCCCCGTCCCGATGACTGCGGGGGCGGTGCTGTCCGGCGCCTACGCCGGCGACAAGCAGTCGCCGCTGTCGGACACGACCAACCTCGCGGCGGCGGTGACCGACACCGAACTCTACGACCACATCCTCTCGATGCGGCTGGGGACCGCCATCGCGTTCGGGCTCTCGGTCCTGCTCTACGGCGCGCTGGGACTCCGCGCCGGCGGCGCCATCCCGGTGGGGCGGGTCACGGAGATCCGCGGCGCGCTCGTGGGCACGTACGAACTCGGCCCGCTGGTGTTCGTCCCGCTGCTCGTCACGTTCGCGCTGGCGATCCGCGGCATCCCCGCGCTCGCGTCGCTCGTTGCGGGCGTGTTCGCGGGCGTCGGAACCACGGTGCTGGTACAGGGCCGGCCGTTCACGGACGCGTGGGCGGTGTTCCTCAACGGTACCGCGCCGGAGACCGGCGTCACGCTGGTCAACGACCTGCTCGCAAGCGGCGGGCTGTCCGGGTCGGCGTGGACGATTTCGGTCGTCGTGCTCGCGCTCTCGCTGGGCGGGCTGCTCGACCGGCTCGGCGTGCTCTCGAGGCTCGCCTCCGGCCTCACCGGCGCCATCACGGGCCAGCGCAGCCTCGTGATCGGCACCGGTATCTCGGCGTTCTTCGTCAACGCGTTCTCCGCCCAGCAGTACATGAGCATCGTCGTCCCCGGGATGACGCTGCGTGAACTGTTCGAGGAGCACGACCTCGACAGCTCCGTGCTCTCGCGAGCCATCGAGTCGGTCGGGACGCCGACGGGTGCGCTGCTGCCGTGGCACGCCGGCGGCGTGTTCATGTCCGGCGTGTTCGGCCTGCAGAACCAGACGTTCTTCATCTTCACCGAGTACGCGCCGTACTACTTCTTCGCGTTCTTCTCGCCGGCCGTGCTGGTGGTGCTGACGCTCGCGGGCGTCGGCCTGAACTCGGAGCCGCCCCGTGGCGGCGCCGACGCCGGCGG
>NZ_JBHUDH010000040.1:0-2663 GCF_042678005.1 Halolamina salina
CTCGAACCGCTGGTCGGCGTACTCGACGCCCGCCAGATCGCGGAGTCGCTCCTCGGAGACGCCCCCGCTCGTGACGTCGCTCCCGGCGACGGCGACGCCGCTGGTGACGATGGCGCGGATCCCCTCCTCGACGGTCATGTCCACGTCCATCACGCGGTCGGCGGGCATGTGGACCAGATGGCCGCCCATCACGGGGTTGGGCGCCAGCGGGAGAAACAGCGTGAGCATCTCGGCGTGGCCCGCCGGGTCCGACAGCGCGGCGGGCGTCTCGGTGGTGACGAACCCCAGCGTGTACGCGCCCTCGTGGGGGAACTCCACCAGCTTCACCTCCCGGAAGCTCTGGGTGTCGGACTCGAGCATCACGTTGCTCATCTGCCTGAAGGAGTCGTAGACGCCGCCGACCGCGGGGATCTGCGAGATGAAGTAGTCGAAGTAGTCCACCGCGCGCTCGCCCCACTTGGTGGTGTTCGTGAAGATGCCCACCACCATGATCACCGCCAGCAGGATCACCGGCGTGACCAACTGGATCACCAGGACGCTGGCGGGGATGTCGCCGATGAACGGGAGGATCACCTCCTCGTCGGCGGCGACGATCCCCTTTGCGAACCACGAGAGGTAGTTGTAGACGTACTGGAACGCGACCGCCAGCACGATGACCGTGACCAGCACCGGCACGACGACCGCAAGCCCCGTGACGAACGCCTCTCGGAGCGTCTCGCGGGTCGACTTCCTGACGCGCTGGTCCATCCGCAGGTCCGACTCGTCCATTCGTTCCGATCAACGCAGTGACTCCCGCTAAAGCCTTCGGCCTCCCCGGAGTCGCGGCGTCGCCGGCCGGCCACGACGCCCACCACGCTTTCCCCGACGCCGCGCGTTGGTCGGGGTATGGCTCCCATCGACGGACTGCTCGTGGGGATCGTCAGCCTGCTCGTCGGCGCGCTCGCGATCCACGTCGGCGCGAGGCTGGTCGTCGGCGACGACCCGGCGTTCGGCGACGCCGTCCTCGCCGCCGCCGTGGGCGCACTGGTGTACGCGCTGTTCGGCTTCGTCGGCGGGATCCCGGTGGTCGGCCCGGCGCTGCTGCTCCTGCTGTGGATCGGCGTCGTGAACTGGCGCTACCCCGGCGGCTGGCTCGGCGCCGCGGGGATCGGCTTCGCGGCGTGGCTGGCGGCGATCGTGCTGCTGTGGATCCTCTCGCGGGTCAATCTCGTCGAGATCGGCGCGCTGGGCATCCCGGGCGTCTGAGGGCGAGCGTTGGTTCCGGTTCCCTCCGCCGAACGGGGTACGTACCGTCGGATACTGATCCCGACGCTGGTGGTCGGCGGGGCGGGGACGGCATAAACCGGGGGCGGCCCCGCCGCTCTCAGGCGATCACGTCGACGACGAGCAGCAGGCCGACGACGACCGTGAGGCTCCCGACGACGAAGCCGACCAGCCGGGCACTGTCGTCCATCTCGATCTCCGATGGCTGCTGAGTCGTCCCGGCGGACTTGAGCCAGCGGTTGAGCCAGTCGATCGCCGGGTGATCGATCGCGAGGAGGGCGCCGCCGACGGCGAGGAACACGCCGAATAGGACCTGTTCGACTGCGACCATGGCGGGTAGCTGTCGGCGGGGAGGATAGTTCTGTTCGTTGTCGTCGTGTGTCGTGGGTCGGTCTACACGATCGCGGCAACAGGCTCCGAGCGATCAACAAACCGTCGATCGCCGGTCACAAGCCGCGATCGGCTTACTGCGTCGCGAAGCTCTCGGTCACGACCTCGTCCTCGAGTTCGGCCTCCGTCGGCTCGAACTCCTCGCGGTGGACGATGTCGTCGACGGGGCGGCGGAACTTCCGGGGCGTGTTCGTGTCGGCGGCGTTGGGCGCGGCGTGGCCCATCGTCACCAGCATCACCGGCTCGTACTGCTCGTCGCCGTCGAACTCCTCGTGGAGCGCGTCGGGGTCGAAGCCGCCGACGGGACAGGTCGACAGCCCCTCGGCGCGGGCGGCGTGCATCAGCGTCATCGCCGCCAGCGAGGTGCTCTTGGTCGCCCAGACGCGGTTGGTCTCCTCGTCGCGGTCGGCCATCCCCTCGATCGTCTCGAGCAGGCCCTCCTTGGCCTCCTCGTTCGGGAGGTACCCCTTCCGGAGCTGGTCCTCGGCGACCGCCTCGCCGTGGGCGCTGGGGTCGGTGTTGCCCAGCACCGCGACGGCGACGGGGGCGTCGGCGACGTGCTCCTGCCCGTAGGCGACCTCCTGCAGGCGCTCGCGGTTCTCCTGCTCGGTCAGGACGAGGAACTCCCACGGCTGGAGGTTGTAGCTGGAGGGGCTGTAGCGGACGCGCTCAAAGACAGCCTCGATCGTCTCCTCGGCGACCGGCTCGTCGCTGTACTCGTGGACGCTGCGGCGGGTCAGGACGGCGTCGTCGAACTCCATACCGGAGACGGACGGTTCGCGGTTTAATGCCTGTCGAGTCGGGCGTAATTAGGTCACGGTCGGGTCAGCGGGTGGCGTCGGTGTCACCCTCCTGTCGGCCGACTCACCGGACGACCGTGACGGGGATCGGCGACTCGCGGACCACCTTCTCGGCGACGCTGCCCAGCAGCATTCGCGAGACGCCGGTCCGGCCGTGGCTCCCGACGACGAGGTGATCGTACGCCGGGGCGTCCACGTCGTCGCTGTCGC
>NZ_JBHUDH010000040.1:2678-11421 GCF_042678005.1 Halolamina salina
GCCGCCGGCGACGTCGACGATCGTCTGTGGCGGCCGCCCCACCGCGATCTCGGTCCGGAACTCGACATCGTACTCGGCGGCGGCCTCGTCGAACAGTTCTTCGGCGTCCGCCTTGGCCTGCTCGAACCACTCCTCGGCGCCGCTGGGGATGCCGACGCCGGCGCTGTAACCGGCCTCGACGGGGTTGATCACGTACAGGAGCGTGATGTCGGCGCCGCCCCACTCGTCGATCGCGAACTCGAGCGCTTCCTCGGCCTGTGGCGTCCCGTCGTACGCGACGAGTAACCGTTTCGTCATGGCACAGGGTTCGGCCGGCGAGGTAAAAAGCCCGGTTGCCGAGCCGCGTTCAGTGGCCGGTGTGGCTCGCGCCGGCGATACCGACCCCGAGACGCCGCTGGAAGCCGGTCGCGGACGAAACCGCCCCGCGTCACTCGGCGGTCACGACGGCTCGGCGTTCGCGTGCGGAAGTGACACGACGAACACCGAGCCGCGAGGGTCGTTGTCTTCGATCCGGAGCTCGCCGTCGTACCCTTCGACTAACGTCCGGACGAGCGAGAGCCCGCCACCTCTCCCCTCCCGTGGGGAGAGCACGCGCTCTTTCTGCTCGTCCGAGAGGCCGGGACCGTTGTCCGCGACCCTCAGCTCGACCGTCTCGCCGCTCGCGTCGACGTCGACGTGGACCCGTGGGTCGTCGGCGTCGTTGTGTTCGACCGCGTTCTCGAGCACGTTGTCGACGACCGACCGCAGCCCCTTGTTCGCGACGACGGTGGCCTCATCCGGGATGTCCGTCGTGACCGCGATGCTGTAGGTGTTCTCGACCCCCTTCGCGATCTCGGAGGTGATCGCCGCGAGATCGATCGGAGCCAGGTCGGCTTCGCCTCGCAGCGTCTCCGCGATCACGCCCGTCGTGTCGATACGGGCGAGCGCCTCGTCCGCTTTTTCGGCGATGACCGACGAGCTGTCGGTGCCCGGTTCGGCGTCGCCGGCGTCGTCGCTGCTCTCCGCCAACTGGGCGTGCCCTCGGATCACGTTGAGATCGTTCCGGAGGTCGTGGCGGATGAGGCTGTTGACGAACCGGAGCGCTTCGCTCACGGTGCGTGCGCGGCGGGCCTCGCTCCGTGCACGTCCGACGTAGTAGCCCGCGATCACACCCGCGATCCCCCCCGACTCCGCCGCGATCAGGAGGGGGAATATGGCTTCACCGATGACGCGCCCCTCGAACGCCCGGATGAGGAGGGAAAGCCCCATGATGGCCACGAAGATCGCGGCACCGGTCAGGCACCACAGGAACACCCGCCAGCGGTCCTGCGGGAGGAGGTCGGTGCCAGAGAGCCAGTACCCGGCGTACACGACCACGAGCGCGAGAGTGCCGTCCAACAGCCCCGCCACGACGGGACCGACCAGCCCGCCGAGCGCGACGATCTCGGTCGCGTGGTGAACGACGGCGATCAGAAACAGCACCGCCCCGAAGCCCATGATGAGACGTGGCGATCTCGTCCCGAGGCGGTGGGAGTCCATGAGAAGATACGCTTCAGGAACGGTATTTACAGTTTTGGAAGCCTGCGACTACCCAGACACGCGGTCCCACATCGTCACGGCACGGCGAGGGGTGGCGCTCACTCGCCGTGTCTGGTGACACATCGCCACGGCGTTGGTTCGGCGCTCGCGACAGGTCACACAGTCACGGCAACACGCTCCGGGCGTCGATCCGGCGATCGACGCTGGTCACGAGCCGTGACTGACTTACTCGCCGTGTCTGGTGACACATCGCCACGGCGTTGGTTCGGCGCTCGCGACACGAGGTCGCTTCGCGCTCACTCGCCGTGACGAGTGACACACTCGCTCAGCCCGATCAGCTCCACCGGCTCGGAGTTGTCCGGCGAGTACACCACCATCTGTCCCTTCTCCATGTACGGCACCTTCTGGGCCAACTCCGTCGGGATGTTCACCGACGAGATCGCGTCCTCGTCGCCGAGGTTCAGCACGACCTTCGTGTTCACCTGCTTGAACACCGGCTCCGCGATATCCTGCGGGTCCTGCGTGATCAGGAACAGTCCGAGTCGCTCCTTCCGGCCCTGTTTGGCGGCCTCCGTGAACTTCTGGACGACCTTCCGGGCCTGTACGGTGTCGGCGTCCGAGAGGAAGTTGTGCGCCTCGTCCATCCCCAGCACCAGCGGCGTCTCCTTGATGCGCTGGCTCTGCGGGGAGTTCGAGAGCTTGTCGTCGACCAGCAGCGAGGAGACCGCGAGCACGAACATCTCCTTCGCCCGCGATGTCGAGAGGTGGTACGTCGGCACGACTGTCAGCCCGCCCGGCCGGACGAGTTCGTGATCGAGTTCGGTGATCGGCCGGGCGTCCTGATCGAAGATCCCGGAGGGAATCCCGCGAACGCGGCGCTTCACGGCGTCGAACGTGGCCTCGTGGACGCGGCCGGACTCGTCGAGTTCCTCCTTGAGGCCGGGGTCGTCGAGGAACCGCTTGAACTCCTCGTAGGTGCCCTCCTGCCCGTAGTCGCTGAAGAAGCGATTGAGGAGGGTGAGCAGCGCGGGGTACTGATTGTCGTTCAACCCGCCGCCGGCGACCAGCCACGGCATGTCGTACTCGTCGACGACCGAGAACGGGATGGTGAACCGCACCTGCTCGGCGCGGTGGTTCTCGCCGCCATAGCTCACGCCGTCCTCGACGGGCACGAGTGCGATCGTGTCGTCGTGGCCGCCGTGGGCGATCCCCTCGCGGTCGAGGTTCCGAGCGAACGCGTCGCTCATTCCGGGGTTGTCGTCGTGCATCTGGGCGTACTCGTCCTGCGGGTCGAACTGCACGACCGCGGGCGAGACCTCCCGACCGTCGTCCATGGGGTACGTTCGGTCCTCGTCGAGGTACTGCCGGAGGACGTTCTTCGAGGCGTGGGTCTTCCCCGATCCCGTGCCGCCAGCGACGAGCGTGTGCCGGAACACGAGCGGGTCGCCGTCGGCGTAGTCGTCCTTCACGCGGTAGTCCACCGTCGGCGGCTCCGCGGCCGTGCGGACCTTCTCGCCGCCCACGGAGAGGTGGCCGAGGAACACGCCGTCGCCCGGAATCTTCAGGCCGGTCTTGATCTGCTCCTCGTCGGAGGCCTCGCGGGCGAGCGCGCCGGGCTTGGGCACGCGGTCGGTCATCCGGCGCTTGAGTTCGTCGCCCTCCTCGTAGATCACGGCGACGGGTTCCAGTTCGGCCATGAACTTGTAGTCCCGTTCCTCGAACTCCTCGCGGCGCATCTGCCGGCGTGCGTGGATCTCGGTGGCGTCGTCGGACTGGAACTCCTGTGCGTACTCCAGCGCGGCGATCGAGCAGAACAGCACCTCGTCGTCGGGGTAGGGGACGAGCAGGTAGCTCCCCAGCCGGACGGAGTCGCGGTTCCCGGTGGTGATGAACGCCCGCAGCGTCGTCTCGTCGCCGTCCTGCGAGACGCGGAGTCCCTGCGAAACGGAGACGGTGCCCAGCCCCTCGTCGGCGCCCGCCGGCTCGGCGCCGTCGCGCTCGAACTCGGCCGCGTCGTCGCTCTCCCGGCCCGGATCGTCCCCCGCGGCCGCATCGCCGCCGTCGGTCGCCCCCGACTGCTCGGCGTCGTCGTCGACGTAGTCGGTGAAGTCGCCCAGATCGCCCGAATCGCTCATGTCCCGGAGGTGGGCGGCTCCCGCCATACGCCTTTCCCTGTCCCGGGGTGCAGGACTCGCCCCGGGCAGCACCCCTAAAAGCGCCGGGCGAGTAGCTTCGGTATGATTCACGTCCACGGCCGCGGCGGGGGGACCGCCCTCACCGGCACGCTGTTCGAGCGCGGCGAGGACCCGCCGACGTACAAGGGTGCCCCCGACGAGGACGCCGCCTACGTCTGGGTGTGCGACGCGTTCTACCAAGTCGAGAGCGGCGGCTCGGCCATCGAGGTCGACGGCGAGGAGATCCGTGTGGCGTTCGAGTCGCCGATGCCCCGGGGGTTCGACACCCGCGAGCAGGCGCTTTCGGCGGCGCGGGAGCACATCCGCACGCAGTTCGCCCGGATCGGCGTGGAGGACGTGGAGATCGAGGTGGAGAAGGAAACGCCGGCGTAGGTGGAGTCGTCGTTTTTCCCGGAGTGTTCGACATCGTCGATCGAGAACGATACCTGCGAACGATTTTGTGGTACTTGGGTGGCGAATCAACAACAGCAGCCGCGAACGTGACTCCGGAGCGAGCATGACCACTTGTGACCGCACCGCCCCACACAGCCCACGAGCCTCCCCAGCCGACTCGCTCCCGTTGGTCGCTCGTCCCTCGCGCTGACACGCGGCACGAGGCCGCGTGCGCTTCGCGCCACCGTGGCCGCGGTGCGGTAGCGGTGGACGCCGCGGGCCGGCACCGGTCGCCGGCCCGCGGGGGAGGGGTGGGGACTCGGTGCTGCGCCGGACCTCGTGTCCGGCGCACTGCGGTCGCAAGTGGTCAAGCATCGAGGTGCTGTTGCGGTTGCCGTCGCTGTTCCAGTTGCCAACGATAGAGCCGCTGTCGCCGTCGCTACTCCAGTTACCAACAACCAAAACCCGACCGAAAACCGGGACTACTCCTCCTCGCCCCAGCGCAGCCCGTCGTACGTCGACCGCGACTCGCTGCCGAACGTCTCCTCGAACTTCCGGCGGATCGCCGCCTTCTCGCCGGCGCCGATCTTCGCGAGCTCGTCCGCCTTGTCGATCGCCTCCGGCGGCCCGCGCTCGGTCGCGACCTCGCTCAGTAGCTGGGTCGTCAGCGCCTCGCGAGTCTCCGGATCCCGCGTGACGGCGTAGGGGGCCTCGATCTTGTACGTCACGTCGGTCCGGGGGTCGTAGAGGTAGCAGAACGTCACCTCGTAGCACTCCGGCTCCAGTCGGCGCTCGATTCCCATCGCGTCGCCGTCGACGGACATCGGCTCGTCCGAGGAGCCGCGGGAGCGGAACCACGAGGTGAAGGTGAGATCGGACTCCTCGCGGGCGGCGGCGGGGTCGTCGCTCGTCTCGTCGATCCCCTCGTCGCGCTGCTCCAGCAGCCGGGTGAACAGCGCGGCGTCATCGGTCCACGGCGTCGGCACGCGGTCGTCGAGCGTCCGGACGATGAACCGGGAGGTGGGGTTCTTCACGAACCCCGCGATCGGAATCCCGCGCTCGACGAACTGCTCGACCAGCCGGACGTAGTTCTCGACGATCGCCTGCGGCGCCGCCTCCTTCGTCGCCTCCGCCAGCGCGGGGTCGCGGGACTCCCAGTTGAACAGCCGCTTGGGGTAGAGCGGCCCGTCGAGCAGCAGTAGCTCCTCCACCGCGTCGGCGTGTTCGAGCGCGTGGGAGGACTCCGCGAGGTACAGCGCGAGCTCGTGAGTCACCTCGTCGGCGAACTCGCTCACCGCCGGGACTTGGAGCACCTTCCGTCGACTGTAGCTCTCGTCGTACTTGCGCCACTCCTCGCCGTACTCCCGGGTGGCGTCGCTGGCGTGGACCGTCGCGACCATCGAGCGCGAGCGGTGGAGGTCGAGATCGGTCGGCGACGAGGCCATCGCCGCCTGCGCCACGTCGAGCAGGAGGCCGTTCTTGAACCCGGTGGGGTTGAGCGTCCCCGCGTCGAGCCCGTGGGTTGTCTCGAATGGCCGGTCCGCGAGCGCCACGTCGTCGATGGCGGCAGCCCGGAGCGCCGGCTCGTCGAGCGGTTCGACCACGACTCGGCCGTCCTCGCGCAGCGGGTCGAGCAGCCCCCACGCCCGGGCGGCGTGGTCGTCGTGGTCGGAGTCGTCGACGGTGCCCGCGATGGAGGCCGCGATCCGGGCAATTGTGTCGACGTGGATAGGGTCGAGCGTCACTGGCTGTCGGTGGGGCGCGAGGTGGGAAAACTCCCTCGCCTCTCTCGGAAGAGCGAAGTGACCCCCGATACAACGTCGACCTATGGCTACGCTGCAGGAGTTCGTGACCCGGATCGTCACCGACCTGCCCGAGATGGGCCGGCTGTTCGAGGGCGTCGTGACGCAGGACCCGCTGTCGGCCGTCTCCGCCGCCGTGGGCGCGCTGTTCGTGATCGCCGCCAGCGGCGCGCTGGGCTACCTCGCGTTCGGCGGCCTGCTCGACCTGCTGGGCGCGAGTTCGACGCGGTAATCGTCGGTCAGTCCCGCTTCTCCGCCCGTTCGAGCGCCTTACTCGCCAGTTCGACCGCCGCGTCGAGATCCGGCCCCAGCGGCGACCCACACACCACCCCGTCGGCGTGCTCTAACACCGCCGCCAGTCGGTCGGCCACCTCCTCGACGGTACCCGCGGCGGCGAAGGCGTCGATCATCGCGGGTGAGACCCGATCGAACGCCTCGACGAACGCCCCCTCGCTGATCTTCTCGCCCACCGCCGCGGCGCGCTCGGGATCGATGTCGTGCCGTGCGAGCACCGGCTCGGGCGCGCCGGCGGCGATGAACGCCACGGGCGGCCGTGCGGCCTCGCGGGCCGCCTCGCGGTCGGCCGCGACGCTCACGCTGGCGTACGCGAGGAAGTCGAACTCGCCGCGGTGGTCCGGGCGCTCCCCCAGCCCCTCCGCGACGCGGTCGGCTGCCCACGAGAGGTCCCGCGGGTGGGAGCCGTTGAACAGCAGTCCCTCGGCGTGTTTCGCGGCCATCCGGCACATGTGCGGTCCCTCGCCGCCGACGTAGACGGGGATTTCGCCGGACGGCTCGTAGTTCAGGCCGGCGTCGTCGGCGACGAACGTCCCCTCGTGGTCGATGCGCTCGCCGTTCCAGAGCCGCTTTGCGACCTTGAACGCCTCCAGCACCGAGCGCAGACCGCGGTCGTCGCCGTCGACGCCGAGGTTCCGCAGCGTCGAGGGATCGCCCGGGCCGATCCCGAACACGCCGCGGCCGCCCGAGTGCTCGTCGAGGGTGGCCATCCGGGACGCGAGCGCGACGGGGTGGCTCTCGTGAGGGTTGGCGACGCCCGGGCCGAGCCGGATCGAGTCGGTCCGCTCGGCGATCGCCGTGAGCGACTGAAACGGGTCGCGGTTGTTGTAGTGCGAGGAGACGAACGCGGCGTCGAACCCCGCCGCCTCGGCCGACGCGCCGAGATCCGCGAGTCGGGAGATCGGGTGTTCGGGCGTGAGCTCGATCCCGCGGCGGATCGGCTTGCTCATGGCTCGTACTCCCAGTCCCGCAGCGCTTGGCGGACGAAATCCCTGCGCATCTCGCGGAACATGTTGTCGCTGCCGTCGTGATCGCCGAAGTCCCAGTCTCGGACGACGACGACGGGGTTCCCGCCGTCGCCCTCGCCGGAGACGAGGTTGGCCGCGCCGGCGAGTTCGTCGACGACGCTCTGGACGGTCACCTGTAGTTCGTGGCCGTCGCGGTCGGTCTCGCCGCGCCAGTCTCGCGAGGCGGGCATCCCCGCCCAGCCGATCGCGACGGCGCGCTGGCCGTGTCGGAACGACCGGCCGGAGGTGTCGGTGACGATCACGGGCGGCGATTCGGGGAGGTTCTCGTGGATGCGCTCGGCCGACTGGCTCGGGCGCTCGGGCAACAGAAGCAGGTCGTGATCCGGGACGTTCGAGCGGTCGATGCCCGCGTTGACGCTGACGTGGCCGAACGGCGCCTCGGTGAGGATGAACGGCTCCTCCATCACCACGTCGGTGCTGTTCTCGAGCACGGCCTGCGCGAACCGCGGGTCCTTCTCGTCACCGGAGATCTCCTCTAAGTTCCGGGCGATTTCTTTGGCCCGCGGGCCGGCGGGGAACTCCTCGAGGTCGGCAGTGCGGCCCTCGGCCTTCGAGACGACGGTCGAGGCGACACAGACCACGTCGTCGGGGCGGAGGTCGACCCGTTCGGCGATCATCGCGGCCAGATCGTCGCCCGCCCGTATCTCCGGGAGGTCGGGGACGGCGAACAGCTCCATACCCGCCACTCCGGGCCGGCACACAAAAGTCGTGCCGAAGGGGCGAGCGACACGTTGGAGGGGCATCAAAACAACAGGAATACGTAGAACGACTGAGAACCCCCCCGTAATTGATGCGGGATCAGGATTTCCTCGAGTCCGAATGGGACTACTGCCTGGTGCTCGACGCGTGCCGCTACGACGTGTTCAGCGAGATCTACGACGAGTATCTGGACGGGCGACTGGAGAAGCGACGCAGCGCCGGATCCTCGACGCCGGAGTGGGCGTACCGCAACTTCACGGGCCACCACGACATCGCCTACTTCTCCGGGAATCCGTTCATCAACGACCTCGGGATCCCGCTGAACGAGCTGAAGTGGGGGGCGAGCTGCGACTACGAGTGGACCGCCTCCGACCACATCTCCGAGGTGTTCGACGTGTGGAAGACCGGCTGGGACGACGATCTAGGCACGGTCCCACCCGAGGGAATCACCGAGGCGTTCCGGAACAACCGCGACGCCGTCGACGCCGCCGAACGCACGGTCCTGCACTACATGCAGCCCCACGCGCCCTACCTCTCCCGCGGGAAGGGCCAGAAGCTCAAGCAGATCCAGAAGGGGATCCGCAAACAGGAGGAGGCCGAGAACGGCGACGCCGAGGCCGACGGCGGCACGCTCGCGTCGATGAGCGACCGGCTCCGGACCAACGTCGAGAGCGTGCTCGACGGCAGCGAACTGGCCCAGAAGGCCGGACTCTGGCTCGAACTCGATCCCGCGGACGTGATGAAAAACGGCACGCAGGAGGCCGCGCTCGGGCTGTACGAGGAGAACCTCCGGATCGTACTCGAGGACATCGCCGAGTTCGTCGACGAACTCGGC
>NZ_JBHUDH010000040.1:11468-13786 GCF_042678005.1 Halolamina salina
GACGTTGTGGTGACGGCCGACCACGGCGAGGCGTTCGGCGAGGAGGGCGTCTGGGAGCACCACATCGAGACCCACATCCCGCCGCTGATCGAGGTGCCGTGGTTAGAGTTGGACAAATAGCGAACGACTGATACAGATCCGGAGCGAACGTCCCGCCGGGCGGCAGTGACGAGGGTTACCCCCACCGAGCCCCGTGTGACGATGGATTCTCCCGAGCCGCCCGTTCTACCCGTCGAGCGGCGCCGATAGCGGTCAGCGTCGCACTCGGTCAGGTAGCCCCAGAACGTCCACCGCAGCCGAAGCCACTTCCTCCCGCTCCTGCTCGGGCGCGTACACGCCCAGCCGCCAGCCGTCGCGCTGTGCCTGTCGGATCGCGGTGACCAGCCCCGAGGCCTCCTCCAGTCGCTGAACCACGCCGTCGACGACGACCCGGGCGTTCGACTCCTTCATCGACGGCCGACGGGGCACGTCGACGATTACCTCGGACTCGTCGACGCCCGCGCGCTCCGCGATGTCCCGTTCGGCGGCACGCTCGTCCTCGTGTTCGAGTTCGAGGAGGTGTGCGGGCGTGTCGGAGAGGTCTGCCCACACCGTCCGCTTGTAGAGGTCCCGGCGCTCGATCCGGTCGCCGAGGTCGGGGACGTGCTCGCCCAGCGCGACCAGCAGGTCGTGGTCGGCCATCCGTGCGAACTCCTCGATTCCCACGTCGTTCTCGCCGTCGAGCAGGCGATCGGCGGCGCGTTCGAGCATCGAGCCCGCGATCCGGGAGACGTGGTGGCGGTAGACGATCCCGTTCATCAGCCCGCGGGCGAGCAGCAGCGACTCCGCGGTCCGGACGTTCCCCTCCGCGAGCACCAGTTCGCCGTCGCGGTAGCGCAGCGACCGCACCAGCCGCCCGTGGTCGATCGAGCCGTAGGGGACGCCGGTGTGGTGGGCGTCCCGAACGAGGTAGTCCATCCGGTCCACGTCCAGTTCCCCCGAAACGAGCTGGCCGAGTTCGCCCTCGCCGCGGACCAGCGCGGCCACGCGGGACGGCGAGAGGTCGTGTTGCCGGAGCACGTCGGCGATCCCGGTGTCCTCGATCACGTCGCCGATCTCGTCGTGGTGGCGGCCCGCGCGGCGCATGATCACCTCCTCGGTCTGGTGACCGTAGGGACCGTGGCCGACGTCGTGCAGCAGCGCCGCGGCGCGGACGTGGTCCGCGCGCTCGCCGTCGACGCGCAGATGCGACAGGGCCTGTTCGGCGAGGTGGTACACCCCGAGCGAGTGCTCGAAGCGCGTGTGGGAGGCCGAGGGGTAGACGAGCCGGATCGTCGAGAGCTGCTTGATGTGCCGGAGCCGCTGGAACGCCGGCGTGTCGAGCAGGTCCGTCGCGACCGGGGAGAGGGTGATCCAGTCGTGGACGGAGTCCTTGATCGCGTTCATACCGGACCCCCGTGGGCGAGCCTCAAAGTCGCCCCGGTGCGCCGTCGGGAGAGGAAGCTTCAACCCCGCGCCCCCGAAACGCCGCGTATGGTCACGTTCCTCGCCGGGGGGACCGGCACCCCCAAGCTGCTCTCGGGCGACGAGCCCGTCTTCGCCCGCGATTCCGTCACCGTCGTCGGCAACACCGGCGACGACGTGGAACTCGGCGGGCTGCTGGTCTGCCCGGACCTCGACACGGTGCTGTTCGACGGCGGCGGCGTGCTCGACCGCGAGACGTGGTGGGGGATCGACGGCGACAGCCACGAGACGAACGCCGAACTGTTCCGGCTCGCCGACGCGGCCGGTCTCGAGGAGGGGCCGCGCTACCTCGACGACGACGCCCAGACCGCCGGCCGGGAGATCGCTCGCTGGCGGCGCTTCTCCGGGATCGCGGAGTTCATGACGATCGGCGACCGCGACCGCGCGGTCCACATCACCCGGACCTCGCTGCTCGACGAGGGGCACTCGCTGACCGAGGCCACCCGCACGCTCGCCGACGCGTTCGACCTCGAGATCGACCTCCTGCCGATGAGCGACGATCCCGTCGCGACGATCGTCCACACGCCCGACGGCGAGATGCACTTTCAGGAGTACTGGGTCGCGAACCGGGCCGGCCCGCGCGTCGAGGGCGTAGAGTTCCGCGGCGCGGAGACGGCCGAGCCGACGCCCGAAGTCGAGGCCGCGCTGGCCGATCCCGTCGTGATCGGTCCCTCCAACCCCGTCACGTCCGTCGGCCCGATCCGGTCACTCGCGGGCGTCGATGCCGCGCTCGGGGAAACGCCGGTCGTCGCCGTCTCGCCGTTCTGCGAGGACGAGGCGTTCTCCGGCCCCGTCGCGGACCTCATGGCCGGCAC
>NZ_JBHUDH010000041.1:0-6347 GCF_042678005.1 Halolamina salina
TCTGTCGGGCGCTGACGACCTCGCCCTCGATGCGGACCTCCTCGCCGACGCGGTCGGAGAGTTCGCCGATGTCGCGGCGGGTCGGCTCCTCCGGCTCGGCGCCCGCGGGCGTCTCCTCGGTGTCAGCCTCCGCCGGATCGGCATCGACGGGCTCGCTCTCCGCAGATTCGGCCTCGGCGGGCTCGGACTCGGCAGGCTCCGCCGCCGTCTCGTCGGCGGTCCCCGCCGCGGCCTCGGCGCCGCTGCCGTCGGTCTCGGCCGAGGCGGACTCCTCGTCCTCCTCGGTCGTCGCTTCTACGTCCCGCTCACGCCCGTTTCCCTCTTCGACCTCCTCTTCCTCGTCCTCGGGGAGCAGCTCCTCGGTCCCGTCCTGGATCAGCGTCCCGCGGAACTCGCGGTCGGCCTGCCGGATCGAGGAGGTCAGATCGACGTTGCCGTTGTCGCGAACGTTCTTGACCTGCACGAAGACGGTGTCGCCGGCCTCCCAGTCGAGGCTCTCGAGGCGGCCGTCGAGTTCGGAGCGGTGGAGCAGCCCTGTGACGTTCGACGAGAGGTCGACGAACACGCCGAAGTCGGCGTAGCCGTCGACGACGCCGCGGTAGAAGCGGTTCTCGACGAGCTGGTCCGGGCTGTTGCCCCGGAACTCGAAAACGACGTCCTCTTCGTGTGACTGGCAGATGTGGCCCTCGGTATCGGCGCCACAGATGATACAGTTGCCCATTTGTGAGGACAAACTCGGTCCGCCCTAAAGGCGTTGTCGAAACCAACCGCGATCGGCCGGAACGACCCCGGCTCAGAGGCCCGCGGCCGCGAATCCGCCGTAGCCGTAGCCGAACAGGACGACCGCCGGCAGCGCCGCTGCGACCGCCGCCCGCGGGATCGACGTGTGGTGGCGGACTGCGGTGCCGACGACGAGCAGCACTGCCCCGTACAGACAGCAGACGACCCGCAGCGGCGCCCACGGCACGGCGGTCAGCAGGCAGGGCGCGGTCGCGTACGCGATCACCTGTACCGTCTCGCTCACGCCGCCGCGGTCCGGCGCCAGCAGCGACAGCCCCACCGTCTCGATCGCCGCCGAGAGGTGAAACGCCGCCGGGGCGAGAAACAGGCCGACGCCCAACAGCACCAGCACCGCGCCCAGCCCGCTCCCGAGTCCGAACGGTGGTGCAACGCCGCCGGTCTCGAAGGTCGGCATGTCGCCCGTCGCCAGCCGGCCGGCGACGGCGCCCAGCGCCACGAGCACGCCGAAGACCAGTCCCGGCGCCTGATCCGCGGGCGCGACCCCGTTCCGGAAGAACCGCCGCGGGCGGACGAGCACCTCCGCCCACGCGCGAGCGAGCGCCCGCGGGCCGCGGTCGCGGCCGCCCTCCGGGTCGGCGATCCACTGGGTCATCGGTACGCCCCCGTCTCGGACATTCTCAGTCGGTCCTGAGCGTGTGGCAGTTCCGACACCGTGCCTCGTAGGACTCCTCGGCGCCGACGACGATCGTCTCGGCGTCGACGTGGGCGGGCTCCCCGTCGACCAGTCGCTGGTTCCGGGTCGCCGGCTCGCCGCAGACGGTACAGATCGCCTGTAGCTTGTCGACGTACTCCGCGATCGCCATCAGCTCCGGCAGCGGCGTGAACGGCTCGCCCCGGAACGTGATGTCGGTGCCGGAGACGATCACCCGCCGGCCGTCGTTGGCGAGCACGTTACAGACGTTGACGAGGTCGCGATCGAAGAAGTTCGCCTCGTCGATCGCCACCACCTCCTCGCCGTTGAGGTACTCCTGAAGCTCCCAGACGCCGTCGCCGACGTTGTCGATGACCCGTGCGTCCCACTGACGCCCCTCGTGGGAGCCGATCGTGGTTTCGCCGTACCGATCGTCGATGGCCGGGGTGAACGCCGCCACGTCCTGTCCGGCGATCTCCGCGCGGCGCAGACGCCGGAGCAGCTCCTCGGTCTTCCCCGAGAACATCGATCCGGTGATCACCTCGACGAAGCCGCTCCCGGTGATCTCGTGCATACTGGGACGGGGGGTAGGGAGGGGTAAAGGGCTGCCGAACGCTACCGCCCGCGGATCGTCGTCCCCGGCTGCTCGCCCGCGAGGAACGCCCCGATGCTCTCGGGGCCGAACACCGACGCCGGCGCGCCGAGATCGAGCAGTTGCCGCACTTTCGCGGCCATCCCGCCGGTCACGTCGGCGTCGGCGTCGCTCCCGCCGAGCGCGTCGGCGGCGTCCTCGAACGCGGTGATCTCGGGGATCACCTCGTCGTTCCCGTCGAGCACGCCCGGCACCGTCGAACAGAGGCCGACGCGGTCCGCCGAGAGGTGTTCCGCGGCGGTGGTGACGATCTCGTCGCCGGAAAGCACCGTTACGCCCTCACCCGCCGTCGCGATCACGTCGCCGTGGAGGACGGGGACGAACCCCTCGTTCAGCATCGTTGCTGCTTGGTTCATCGGGAGGTCGAGGTCGCCGTCGGCGTCCCGGGCGCCCGCGGAGAGCGGGTGGACCGGGAGCGCGGGCACGCCGCGCTCGTGGAGTCGGGAGAGCACGAACTGATTGAGCGTCTTCATCGCGCCGTGGATAGCGATCGCGTCGGCGGCGTCGCCGCTCCCGTCGGTCGTGGTGACGCCCGCCTCACTGGCGTGATGGTGGCCGAAGCTCCCGCCGCCGTGGACCAGCACCAGTTCGGACACGTCGCCGCCCTCCATCGCCTCGGCGACGGCGTCGGCCGCCGCGTCGAGCGCCGCGCCGTCCAGCGTCTCCGCGCGGTCCTTCTCGGTGATCACCGAGCCGCCGAGCTTGAGGATCGTCGGGTTCATTCCTCCGCACGCACCCCCTCGGTCGCGAGCTCGGCGCGGAACGCCTGCTCACAGCCCGGCGAGTACTCCAGCGCTCGCCGGGTCGCTTGCGTCCGATCGAGGGCGACGATACAGCCGCCGCCGCCCGCACCCGTTAGCTTCGCGCCTTCCGCCTCCGCCTCGCGGGCGGACCAGACCATCCGATCCAGCGAGCGCGAGGAGACGCCCAGCGCCGACAGCAGCCCGTGGTTGAAGTCCATCAGGTCGCCGAGTTCGTCGAGCAACACGGGGCTGGGTTCCTCGCCGGGGTCGGCCTCGGCCAGTAGCTGCTCACCCTCGCGGGTGAGGTCGCCGATCGTCTCGACGGTGTCGGCGGCGAACTCGTACTCCTCCTTGAGCGCCCGAACGCCCGCCACCAGTTCGCCCGTATCGCCCGCGCCGCCGTCGTAGCCGATCACCAGCGGGAGTTCCGGCGCCTCGATCGGTCGGGTGTCGTCGCCCTCGACGCGGACCGCCCCGCCCATCGCCGAGCAGTAGGTGTCCGCGCGGGAGGCTTCCCCGCCCTGCACGGTCGATTCGGCCTGATAGGCGCGGTCGGCCAGTTCCTCGGGATCGATCGACTCTCCGCGGGAGCGCACCGCGGCGTCGATGGCGGCGACGACGACCGCCGCCGAGGAGCCCAGCCCGCCGCCCAGCGGGATGTCGCTCTCGATGGTCACGTCGAACCCCGCCTCGGGGTCGTCGAGCGCGTCGCGGGCCTGCCCCAGCGCCTCGTCGACGTACCCCGTCGCGGCCTCGACGAGGGTCGAGGGCACGTCCACGTCGGGCTGCTCGTCGGTCTCGCCGCCCCACTCCACGGTGAAGCCGTCGAGGGTGAGCTCGTCGGCCTCGACGCGGACGCGGTGGTCGTCGCGTGGCTCGACGCTGACCCGCGCCCGGCGCTCGATCGCACAGGGCACCGCGGGCTCGCCGTACACCACGGCGTGCTCCCCGAACAGGTACACCTTGCCGGGGGCGCTCGAAGTCGTCATGTCCGAACGCTCGCTCTCGATCGTTACAGTCGTTCCGACTGCTACTCGTTGGGCTCGTAGGCGTGCACGTCGCCGTCGACCTGCGGCGCGCCGACGGCCAGCACCTCCGCGGTTCCCTCGGCGTCCTCGGGACAGTACGCCCGGTGGGGACTCTCGGGATCGGCCGCGAACAGTTCGTCGTCGCCGACTTCGAACGTCCCCTCGGGGGTCTCCACCTCGATCGTCCCCGAGATCACGTAGAACGCCTCCTCCTGCTCGTCGTGGTAGTGGTACGCCAGCGGAATCTCCTCGCCCGGCTCGACGCTGTAGCGGTTGAGCGCGACCTGTTCGAGTCCAGCGGCCTCGGTCAGCCGCCGGAGTTCGCACGGTCGATCGGGAGTCGGCTCCACGTCCTGCGTTCGCACGGTTCGGTAGCCCATGGCTGCATCTGGGTGAGAGTCAGGAAAAGCCCGTCGTCAGAGTAGTGGAGAGAGCATCCTGAGCGTTATTGATGGCTGACAGCGACAGCAGCTCTATCGTTGGCAACCGAGACAGCAACCACAACGCTGGCAGCAACTCGAGGCTAGACCACTTGTAACCGCACCGCCCCGCACAGCCCTCATACCTCCCCAGCCGACTCGTTCGCTCCTTTCAGTCGTCCCTCGCGCGCTCGTTCGCGCAGGGACGCGCTCACGTCGCGCGCCACCGCCGCCGCGGTGCGGTCGCGGTGGACGCCTCGCCGGCGCCGACGGTCGGCGCCGGCGGGGGGAGGGGTGGGGAATCGGTGCTGTGCCGGACCCTGTGTCCGGCACTCTGCGGTCGCAAGTTGCCAACGATCGAGTTGCTGTTGCTGTCGCTGTCTCAGTTGCCAGCGATCGAGCCACTGGCGCGGTTGTCGTCGAGCGGAATCACGATGCTACCTACGAAAACGAGTCCGCTTCACGAAACCGAAGTGAAACCACGTCAGACGACACAGCGCCGCCGCTACCCGCCACAGAACTGGACGCAGAAAGGATCTCGACGGGCCTACAGCCCGGCCTCGAAGTCTTCGAGGGCGTAGCTGGGCTCGGCGCCGCGGCGGTCCAGCGTCTCGTTGGCCAGCAGCCAGTAGACCACCGACAGCGCGCGCCGACCCTTGTTGTTGGTCGGGATGACCAGGTCGACGTTCGAGACGGCGTTGTTCGAGTCACACATGGCGATGACGGGGATGCCGACCGTGATGGCCTCCTTCACCGCCTGCGCGTCGCCGATCGGGTCCGTGACGACCACGACGTCCGGCTCGATGTAGCCGTCGTACTTCGGGTTGGTCAGCGTGCCCGGGATGAACCGGCCCGTGCGGGCGCGGGCGCCGATGGCGTCCGCGAACTTCTCCGCCGGGAACCGACCGTACTGCCGCGAGGAGGTGACGAGCACCTGCTCGGGGTCGTAGTTGGAGAGGAACTCCGCCGCGGTCCGGATGCGGCCGTCGGTCTGGCTCACGTCGAGCACGTAGAGACCGTCGTCCCGGACGCGGTGGATGAACCGCTCCATGTCCTTCGTCTTCTGCTGGGTCCCGATGTGGACCCCAGCGGAGAGGTAGTCCTCGACCGGGATGAGGAGGTCTGCTTCCTCCTCGTCCGGCATGACGTTCTCGTCGAACCGGGACTCCTCTTCCTCGGCCTCGTCGGCCTGCTCTGTCTCTGCCTCGTCGTCCGAGGCGGGCTCTGCCGCCGCGTCGGAGTCGGCGACCTCGTCGGCCACTTCTTCCTCGGCGGGTTCTGTGTCGTCGTTCTCGCTTTCGCTCATACAGCGTCCTCCGCGATGCGGATGAGTTCGTTGAGTTTGGCGGTTCGCTCGCCCCCGACGGTGCCCGTCTTGATGAACGGCGCGCCGGTCGCGACGGCGAGGTGTGCGATCGTCGTGTCTTCGGTCTCCCCCGAACGGTGGGAGATCACGGGCGTGAACCCGTTGCGGGTCGCGGTCTCGATGGCGTCGACCGCCAGCGAGAGCGTCCCGATCTGGTTCGGCTTGATCAGGATGCTGTTGCCCGCGCCCCGCTCGATACCCTGCTGGAGTCGCTCGGTGTTGGTGACGAACAGGTCGTCGCCACAGACGAGCGTCTCCTCACCGACTCGGTCGGTGAGTTCGGCGAACCCCTCGAAGTCGTTCTCCTCTAAGGGGTCCTCGACGTACGCGAGGTCGTACTCGTCGACCAGTTCGGCCACGTAGTCGATCTGCCCCGAGGGACTCCGAGAGACGTTGCCGTACTGGTAGGCGTCGCCGTCCCAGAGCTCCGAGGCCGCGATGTCGAGACCGAACTCGATCTCGAAGCCGACGTCCTCGGCGACCTGCTCGCAGGCCGTCGCGACGATCTCGAACGCCTCGCTGTCGTCGATCGACGGCGCCCAGGCGCCCTCGTCGCCTTTCGCGGCGGGGATGCCGCGCTCGGTGAGGAGTTCGCCCACGGTCTCGTGGACCGCGGCGTTGGCGAAGGCCGCCTCCGCGACGGAGGGTGCCCCGACCGGCGCCGCGAGGAACTCCTGGATGTGGGTCGCGTCGGCGGCGTGCTCGCC
>NZ_JBHUDH010000042.1:0-4898 GCF_042678005.1 Halolamina salina
CTCGCACACGCCGCCAGCGACGCCGCCGCGGCCGCCCGGGGGGTGCTCGGCGGGGAAGGCACCCCCTCCTCGTGGTTCGGGAGCGGCCGGGACGTGATCACCGGTATCGCCCGCGGGAGCGTCGACGGGCTGGTCGCGCGGGCACGGGATCGGAGCGATAGGCGCAACCCTCACGGGCTCTCCGTCGAGACGGAACGGGCGGTCGCGACGTACGATCGGCGGTAGGAGGGGCTGACAGCCGTCGGACTCGTAAGTGGCAGGCGGCGACGGTCAGCCGCCGAACTCGTAAGTAGGAGGCGGCAACGGTCAGCCGCCGGACTCGTAAGTGGAAGGCGGCGAGGGGCAGCCGCCGGACTCCACACTCAGAGGTCGGGTAACAGCCCCGGTACCACCCGCGCGGGGTTCTTAGTGAACACGCGGCGCATCGAATCCTCCGGCACGTCGAGCGTGAGGACGCCCATGACGCCGACGTTCGGGTGGACCGAGGGCGCGCCGCTGCCGAACAGGATCCGGTCGGGGTGTTCGAGCAGCCCCTGCTCCAAGATGTCGCGGTCGGGGACGTACGCGGTGTCGAGGTAGAGATCGTCGTACGCGTCGAGCATCTCCAGCGCCGACGTCATCAGCTCCTCCTGCAGCGGGTAGCCGCCGAAGGAGGTGAGCACGACCGGGAACCCCCGGTCGACCAGCGCGTCGGCGACGGCGTCGGGCGGGCAGTCCGCCCCCGCGTGGACGAGCACCGCGTCGCCGACGGCGGCGAGTTGGTCGACGACGGACTCGGTCGGGAGGCCGTCGTGAGCGGGGTCGAGCGTGAACCCGTGGTAGCGGTCGTCGTAGGCGTACTGCTCCACGTCGCCCGCGGTGGTGTGGTGGGACTTCGGCCGCACGATGGGGTTGACCAGCGGGCCGACTACGCGGTGGACGCTGCGCGGCCCGCCGAGGCGGGCGAACGCCAGCAGCGGGCGGTCCACGCTCAGCCGCGCGACCGCGTTGTTCGCCCGGAGGTACCCCTCGTCGGCGGGCGTGCGGCCGGGCGAGGCCGCCGCGCGCTCGACGCCGGCCTGGTGCATCTCCCGCTCCAGCCGCTCGGGGGACACCTGCCGGCCGCGGACCGCGACGGCCTCCTCGTCCGGGTCGAGGCGGGTGTGTACGTCGGCGACCCGGAAGCCGTGTTCCAACTCCAGCATCCGTTGAACCGTTCCCACCGTGACGCAAAAAGGGATGGGTCGGGGCGCGGCCCGCGGCGTTCGGGGTTCTGAACCCTTAACTGCCGGCCGTCCGACGTACGGACCGATGAGCGACCTCCCCGAGGACTTCGACTGCACGATCACCGACTGGGAGTACATCTACGGGCTCTGCCGCGACGTGGCCGAGGAAGTGCGCGACGACGAGTTCGAGCCGGACGTCGTCGTCGCGCTGGCCCGCGGGGGCTGGTTCGCGGGGCGGTGTCTCTGTGACTTCCTCGGGCTCGACGATCTGGCGAGCCTGAAGATGGAACACTACGTCGGGACCGCGGAGAAATCCGACAGCGCGGAGGTGCGCTACCCCATGCCGGAGGGCAGCGTCGAGGGCAAGGATGTGTTGATCATCGACGACATCGCCGACACCGGCGGCTCGATCAAGCGCGCCGACGAGTACGTCCGGGAACGGAACCCAGGGACGGTGCGGACCGCGACGCTCCAACTGCTCGGCACCTCGGAGTTCGAACCCGACTACGTCGGCGAGTACCTCTCGGAGTGGACGTGGATGGTGTACCCCTGGAACTTCATCGAGGACATGGTCGACCTGATCTCCGGCGCGATGGCCCAGGAGGACGACGCCGAGGCGTTCGACGAGGACGAGATCCGGGCGCTGCTCGCCGAGCACCACGGGATCGACCGGATCGAGATGGAGATCGCCCAGCCCGACCGGCTGGAGGAGGTGCTGTCGGAGATGGTCCACCGCGGCTACCTCGAACGCGAGGGGGAGCAGTGGCGGCTGGTCTCCGAGGACGGCGAGGCCTGAGTCACACACCGCCGAAAGCGTCTTTCCGCGGCACCGCTCACCGGTACGTATGAGCAGGCTCCGCTTCGCGCTTCTGAACGCCGCCCACGAGGGCGAGAACACCCGCCGGAACTTCCGACGGGAGATCCCCGCGGATCTCGCGGAGTTCGACGTGACCGAGGGACAGCTCCCCGCGGATCACGCGTTCGACGGCGTCGTCGTCACCGGCTCCCGATCCTCGGTGTACTGGGACGAGGCGTGGATCCCGCCGCTGATCGACTGGGTCGCCGAGGCCCACGAACGGGGGGTTCCGATCCTGGGCGTCTGCTACGGCCACCAGGTGCTCGCAGAGGCGCTCGGCGGCCGCGTCGCCGGGATGGACGGGTTCGAGATCGGCTACAACGAGATCCAGCGCCGGCCCGAGGCCGACGGCGACGAACTGCTCGACGGTCTCGGCGACTCGTTCACGGCGTTCACGACCCACGGCGACGCCGTCGTCGACCTGCCGGCAGACGCGGAACTGCTCGCGGAGAACGAGTACGGCGTCCACGCGTTCCGCGCGGGCCACTCGTGGGGCGTGCAGTTCCACCCCGAGTACGACGTCGCGACCGCCCGCGAGGTGACCGAGGGGAAGCGCGACCAGATCGGCGACGAGCGCGTCGACGGCGTGCTCGAAGAGATCACGCCCGCGAACTACGAAGCGGCGTGCGAGGCGAAGCGGCTGTTCGAGAACTTCGCCCGCTACGCCGAGCGGGTCGCGAACGAGGGCGTCAGCGCTGAAGCCGACGCGTAGCTGTCGGATTCCCGAATAGCGAACCGCTTTTGCCGACGCCCGTCCGACCTCCGCCATGCTCGACTACGTCGGACTGGAGGGCGACCTCGACGAGGAGGAGCGGCTGATCCGGGACACCGCACGCCGCTTCGTCGAGGAGGAAGTCCGCGACGACATCGGCCAACACTGGCTCGACGGCACGTTCCCGACGGACCTGATCGAGGAGATGGGCGAACTCGGCTTCTACGCGCCCAACCTCGAGGGGTACGGCTCGCCGAACGTCTCCGAGACGGCGTACGGCCTGCTGATGCAGGAGCTGGAGGCGTGTGACTCCGGGCTGCGCTCGATGGCCTCCGTGCAGGGCGCGCTGGTGATGTACCCCATCCACGCGTTCGGCAGCGAAGAACAGAAGGAGCGCTGGCTGCCCGCCCTCGGCGCCGGCGAGGCGGTCGGCTGCTTCGGCCTCACGGAGCCGGAACACGGCTCGAACCCCAGCGCGATGGAGACCCACGCGGTGAAAGACGGCGGCGAGTACGTGCTCAACGGCTCGAAGACGTGGATCACCAACTCCCCGATCGCCGACGTGGCCGTCGTCTGGGCGAAGGACCGCTCGGCCGACGGCGATCCAGTCCGAGGGTTCCTCGTCGAGACGGATCGGGACGGCGTGACGACGAACGAGATCGACGAGAAGCTGTCGCTGCGGGCGTCGATCACCGGCGAGATCAGCCTGCAGGACGTCCGCGTCCCCGAGGACGCCGTGCTGCCGGGCGTCGAGGGGATGAAGGGGCCGCTCTCCTGTCTGACGCAGGCCCGGTACGGCATCGCGTGGGGCGCCGTCGGCGCCGCCCGGGACTGCTTCGAGACCGCGCGGCAGTACGCGACCGACCGCGAGCAGTTCGGCGGCCCGATCGGACAGTTCCAGCTTCAGCAGGAGAAGCTCGCGGAGATGGCGACCCAGATTACCACCGCACAGCTGCTGGCCTACCGCCTCGGGGAGCTGAAAGAGCGCGGCGACCTGCGGCCCCAGCACGTCTCGATGGCCAAGCGCAACAACGTCCGGATGGCCCGCGAGCAGGCGCCCGTCGCCCGGGAGATGCTCGGGGGCAACGGGATCACGGCCGACCACTCGCCGATGCGGCACATGGCGAACATGGAGACGGTGTACACCTACGAGGGGACCCACGACATCCACACGCTGATCCTCGGCGAGGATCTGACGGGGATTCCGGCCTTCGAGTAGTCGTTTCGAGTTGCTGGCGGGGTCGTCATCGATCTGATTTCATTGATACCGGTGTGAACGTCACCGCGGAGTGAGCAGGACCATTTGCGACCGCACAGCCCTCAGACCTCCCCAGCCGACTCGTTCGCTCCTTTCAGTCGCTCACTCGTCCCTCCCGCTGGTCGCGCCCACAAGGGGCGCTCCGGTTTCGCGCCGACGGTGACAGCGGCGCGGTAGCGGTGGACGCCTCGCGCTCGCCAGCGGTCGGCGAGCGCGGGGGGAGGGGTGGGGACTCGGCGCTGCGCCGAACCTCGTGTTCGGCGCCCTGCAGTTACAAGTGGTCTACGAACGAGGTGCTGGTGCTGTCGTAGTCTCAGTTGCCAACGATCGAGATGCTGTTGCTGTAGTCAGCACCCAAGGATCACAGGCGTTCCGTGAAACAGAAACTACTTATCCAATATCACTAATTACCAACCCGTCTTCTCCCGGCCGGAGCCGCAGCACTCTCCCGGCCGGCCGTCGCCCGTCACGCGACGTTCACCATGACCGAAACCGACGTTTACGACGCGCTGTCGACCCACACCGACCAGTACGAGATCGTTCGCGAACTCCACCGCGTCCGCCCGCACGCCACCTACGAGGTCCGGTACCGCGGCGAACGCGCGGTCTGTAAGGTCGAGACCCATCCGGAAGCCGAACTCGGCCGCGAGGCGGCGGCGATGCGGTACGTCGCCGAAACCACGAGCGTTCCCGTGCCCGAACTGCTCGCGGTCGGCGACGACCACTTCGTCGCGCGCTGGATGGACGCCGTACCGGACGATCCGCCGACCCGCGACGAGGCACGCATCCGCGCGCTCGGCCGGGGGCTGGCGACGCTCCACGCCGAGACGAGCGAGATCGGGTGGACCGGGAAGCTCCGCCCGGCGA
>NZ_JBHUDH010000042.1:4915-7519 GCF_042678005.1 Halolamina salina
GATCCGACCGTCCCGCCGATCGAGAGCGAGCCGTGCTGGAGCGACACCCTGCTCGCGCTGCTCGACGACCGCCGGCGACTCCTCGACGGCGTCGGCTACGGCGACCTCGCGCGGGCGGTGATCAACTGGGTCCGGGCGAACCGCGATCTGTTCGACGCGGCCGGCGACGCGGTGCTGTGTCACGGGAACTACTTCGGGGAGCACGTCGCACTCGGCAGCGACGCCGAGCGCGTACACGTCGCTGTCGGCAGTGGCGGCGACGGCGAGCACATGGCTACCGACGACGGTAATGTCACAGCAGTCATCGACTTCGAGCACGCGCTCGCGGCGCCGGCGGAGTGGGACTACCTCCGGACCGCGCTCCCGGTGTTCGGTCCTGGCGCCGATCACGACGTGCCGGAGCGCGTCTTCCGCGAGGCGTACGAGTCGGTCCGGCCGCTGCCCGCGAGGTTCGAACGCCGCCGCGAGGCGCTGGTGCTCTGCATCAGCCTCTCCTACCTCCGGTCGCTCCACCTCCAGCGCGGGGATCAGGACCCGGACCACGCCGTCGCACGGCGCGGCCATCGTCTCGCCGCCTCGATCCGGGAGCGACTCGCCGCGCTCCGAGACGAAAGTCCCCGTCGAACCGATGCGTAACTATACCCGTCTGGACGACGCAGGACCGACAAGGCCGATGGCCGACCCGAGACACGACGACGGTGCCCGCCTCGATCTCGGCGACGAGGAACAGTGGGTTCTCCACGCTGCCCTCCTGGACTACCTCGACCGGCGCGCGGACGAGCCGAGCGGCGACGCCGGCTCCTCGCCCGCGCCGCTCGACCGCGAGACGGACACGGACGACGAGGCCGCCCTCGAACTGCTCGACGCGCTGGAGGACGACGAGCCGCTGCGGCTCGACCGCGGGGGGCTGTTGCTCGTCCGGGAACTGCTCTCGGAGTACCTCGCCGGCGCGCCGCTGCGGGACCGGGCGACCTGCCGGAGCGTGCTGGCGGACGTCCGCGACGAGCTATAGCGCGTCGCGGCTCACGATCTTCCCCCACCAGTCACGGTGGTCGGCGCCCCAGCGGTAGAGTCGCTCGCGCAGGCGGTCGTACCCCGGGACCTTCTCCAGTAGCCAGAACAGCGCCACGAAGACGAGGCTCGTCCGGACTAACACGCCCTGGATCGCGGCGCCGGCGGAGTACACCGCGTCGTCGGTCAGCAGGTGGGCCGAGTTCCGCCAGCCTTCGGGGAGCCGAGCCTTCTGATCGGGCGAGAGCGACGCGAACCCGACCGGCTCCACCTCGCCGAACCGTCGGGCGACGGCCGCACACCACGTACAGAACCCACAGTCGTCGTCGTACACCAGCCGCGGTTTGGCCATACGCGTTCTTCGGCGGGCAGCGGTTTCGGCTTTGTGGGCGTGAGAGCCACGACCCCGCCCGTTCCGGACGGCCGGTGCCCGCCCCGTTTAAGCCCGCGGCGCCCCAATCGTGGGGTACGATGCCCGCCACGAAGGAGGTCAAGTGCACGAGCGACGACTGCGAGCTGGACATGTTCGAGAACCACTACACGTACGACATCGCCGACGACCACTCCGTCGCGGACCTGTCCTGTCCGCTCTGCGGCGGGACGGACTGTCTCGAGGAGATCGAGCTATGACGAAACTCGGCGACATCGGTGGCTCGGCCGTCAACGCGGTGCTGGAGCGGGTCGGACGGGGCGTGAGCCGCGTCCAGGAGCGCAAGCCGCTCCCCTACGACCTGCTGGAGAGCGAGGACGCCTACCTCGTCGTGTTCGACGCGCCGGGCGTCGAGCCGACCGACGTACAGGTACGCTTCGTCGACGGCGAGGTGCAGGTGCGGGCCGACCGCTTCCGGGCGTTCCACGAGGGGTTCGAGACGCGGTTCCCCGGCCGCGGGCTGGCGCTCTCCGGGCGCGCGAACCTCCCGCCGGACGCCGTTGTCGACGCCGACGGCGCGGACGCGACGCTGACGGAGAACGGGACGCTCGAAGTCCGCATCCCCAAGGCGGCCGACTCGACGGACGTGCCGCTTGCCGAAGCGGAGACGAGCGAGGACGACGAACAAGAGAGCGACGAGTCAGACGAGAGCGACGAGTAGCTCAGAGCGACATCCCTTCTTCGACGGCGAACTCGGGAACCCCGTCGAACCGCCCGGGGTCGTACGCCGGGATCGCGTCGCGCTCCCCGAGCACCTGTTCGGCCAGCGCCTCGCCCGTCGCCGGCGCCCGAAGGAAGCCGTGGCCGTGCCACCCCGTCGCGACGTAGAGCCCCGACTCCACCTCGCCCAGCAGCGGCTCGCCGTCGGGCGTCGCCGTCGCAAGCCCCGCCCACGCCGCGTCCGCACCGGCGTCGAACTCGGTCCGGTTCGCGACCGCGTCGAGCGCGCCGTCGACGAACCAGTCATCGCCCGCTGGATCCCAGCGGTCCGGGTCGCACTCCTCGGGCACCGTGCCGTCGCCCGCGAGCAGCCCCGCGGGGTGGGGGCGGAAGTAGACGCCCGCGTCGGCGTCGTGGACCATCGGGCCGTCGTAAGCAGCGGGGGAGACGAGCGCCTGCACGCGGTAGGGTTTGAGCGGGAGCTGGATCCCCGTCGGCGCCAG
>NZ_JBHUDH010000043.1:0-636 GCF_042678005.1 Halolamina salina
GCCGGGCGCGCTCGTGGACGCGCTCGTTCGCGTCGCCGATCTGGACTCGACGCTCGCGACCCACGACGCCAGCGACGGCGGGCTCGCGGTGGCGCTCGCGGAGATGGTCACCGACGACACAGGGGTCGCGGCCGAACTCGACGACGCGGCGGCGCTGTTCGCCGAGACGCCGGGTCGGGTCGTAGTGGAGACGACCGACGCCGACGCGCTCCGTGACGCGGCCGGCGACGACGCGGCGGTGACGGAACTGGGCACCGCGACCGAGGACGGATCGCTGTCGCTCTCGATCGGGGACCGATCGATCGAGTACGCGGCCGACGAGATCCGGGATCTGCGCGGCGTGCTGGCCCGGGAGCTGGCGTAGAGCCGGAACGGTTCGCGGACGCCCCGGCTACGTCGGTTTTGTCGAATCGTGTGTTTAGATCGTAATAACACGGCTAACTGTCCGTTTAATATTTAAATGAAGTAAAAACCTGTCGACAGTATTTTCACTTTCCCGTTCCATCCGGGAGCCGTATGCGTCTCGTCCCGATCGCCTGTGCGCTCCTGCTCGTGCTCGCGGGCTGTGCGGGCGGGGGGAACGCCGGCGACGGCGCCACGCAGGCGGCGCTGAGCGGCGACGAACCCGAGTACGAA
>NZ_JBHUDH010000043.1:657-4971 GCF_042678005.1 Halolamina salina
ACTGACGCGGCCGCCACGCCGACACCGACCGCCGGAGTGACGCCGGACGGCGACGGCGTCTTGATCCCCAACGACGGGCTGCCCGTCGATCCGGACCCGGTGTTCGAGCGCGTCCTGAACCTCACGGGGCAGGACGTGGAGCCGCCGACGGTGTACACCGCCGAGAGCGGCGATCTCCCGCCACAGGACGCCTCGCCGTTCTACGCCTCGCTGGGAATCACGCCCCCCGATGAGCGAGTCGGGGCGGCCGGCGCCGCGACGGACCCCTCGACCGTCTACCTCTTCGACCCGGCGCTACGCGATGAGGCAGTCACCGAGCGGACGCTGGCCCACGAGTTCGTCCACACCGTCCAGTTCGGAATGGGGTGGAAGAGCGATCTCCTCTCCACGCTCTCGGAGGACCGCCAGTGGACCTACGACGTCCGCAAGACCAGTCGCCTCGTGATGGAGGGGGCGGCGACCGAGTTCGAGGGCCAGTACCAGCGGGCCTACATGCCGTCGACCGAGCCTGTGACCTACACCGATCGCTACCGGAACGCTTCGGCGTGGAACCGACTCCTGCTGGCTCCCTATCGGTACGGCGCTCCCTACGTCGAGGAGCGACTCGCCGCTGGCGACGATCTCGCCGCGATACACACCGACCCGCCGATCTCGACCGAACAGGTGCTCCACGGCACTGACGACCCGATCGCCCCGTTAAACGTCACCGCCGGCGCGGTCGGCGACTGGGAGCGGACCGCCGGCGCCACGCAGGGCGAACTGTTCCTCCGGGTCGCGCTCCGGACGGAGCTGAACAGGTCCGCCGCGGCCGAGGCTGCGGCCGGCTGGGGGAACGACCGACGAGTGACCTACGAGCGCGGCGAGGCGACCGCGACGGCGTGGGTGCTGCGGTGGGACGACGCCGCGAACGCCACCGAGTTCGAGCGCGCGTTCGAGCGCTACCTCGACGCGAAAGCGACGCGAGCGGGGAGCGTCTGGACGCGGCCTGACGGGAACGTGACCTACCGGCTGGAGCGCGCGAGTGAACGGACCGTCGTCGTCTACCTCGGCAACGAGTCGTTCGTCCGGGCGGCGAACGTGACGGCGGCGGACGGTCCACGCGTCACGGTCGGGAACGCCTCGGCGTCGTAGCGTCGCCGCCGTGGCCAGTCAGAACCCGAACCCCTCGTGGCTCCCGCGGGCGGGCACGGCGATCGGGCTCCGCGGGAGTTCCGGCGGGAGCGACGCCTCGTTGTAGACGCTGGGCGCGAGATCGTTCGGCCCGTCGGGGTAGAACAGCGACGCGAGCTCCTGAGCCTGCCCGCGGCCGACCGAGAGCTCGAACTGGCCGCCGCCGTACAGCGTCACGCCGTTGTCGAGCGCCCAGCGCACCGTCCGGAGCAGCGACTCGACGGTGCCAAAGCGGGAGGGTTTGACGTTGAGCCACGACGGCTCCCAGGGGAGCGCGCGCACGTCGTCCAGCCCGTGGATCGGACTGTCCCACGAGACGCGTCCCTCCTCCCCCTCGAACACCGGCCGCGTTTCCTCGGTCACGAGCGGGTCCTCGACCACCGATTCGGGGAAGCCGTCGACGATCCGGCGGTAGAACTCCGGGTCGGCCTCGGTGTCCACGTCCGTCCCCTCGTAGTGGCCCTTCAGATCGACGACGCGGACGGCGTCGCGGGCCCGCAGATCGTCGATCAGGTCGTCGTCCCACTCCGGCGTGGGGTCCAGTTTGAACCCGATCCCCGGGGTGCGCGACCGGACTTCGTCGACGCGGTCGGCGCTCGGCGGCTCGCCCAGCCGCGTGCTCGCGACGAACCGGACCGGCCGGTGCTCGCGGTCGAGCAGGTCGGGGAGGTCGGTGTCGTTCTGTCGGAGCGCGAGATCCAGCGCCGCGGACTCGACCGCCCAGCGTCGGTAGTCGTGTGAGTCCTCGCGCTCGGGACCCTCGCCGGGGAACAGCTCCACCTCGTCGAGCGACGCCGAGAACTCCTCGAACGTGAACGAGCCGGTCGGGAGCGAGAGTTCGCCCGCGTCGAGCGCGCTCGCGAGGCGCTCGTGGTCCGCCGTGTCGTAGGTCACGTCCTCGCCGCGGCCGGTCGCGCCGTCGCCGCGGAGTTCGAGGACGGTCGTGACGCGGGTGAACCCCGAGGAGGTGTCCTGCTCGAACTGCTCGTAGCCGACGCCGTCGACCGTCAGCGGGAGCGCCGCGATCGCGCGGTACTCGGCCGGAACGTGGCTGTCGCTCATGGTCGGAGCAAGCGGCCCGCAGGGGTTAACTCCGGTGGGCGGCGGGACGTTTCACCTCGGTCCGTCGGTCCCCGCGGTGTGACGCCTCGGACGCTCAGTCGACGCCGTGTTCGGGCGCCGCGATGATCTCGTCCTCCCTGAGGTGGTGGTAGAAGCCGTACAGCATCGAACCGGTCCCGACCGCCGCGAGGAAGACGGTCGTATCGCGGGGCAGCCCCGACGTGCCGGCGACGATCAGGAGGACGAACGACGCACAGACCGCGGCCGGCCAGTGGAGCGTGTGGGTCACTCTACCCAGCCCGAGCCGCCGCAGGAGGTTCCCCTCGCGGCCGAGCCACAGCACGAGCAGGAACAGGTAGAACGCCGGGACGGTCCCCGAGGGGAGCGCCAGCGCCCGCTCGGCCCCCTCGGCGAGGAGTCGGGCCCGGGTCGCCAACAGTTGTTGGAGCAACAGGCCGGTCAACACGCCGATGCCGACGAGGTCGAACACCCGGCGCGGCTCCGAGCGCTTTCGGTCGATGTTCGGGAGGGTGAGCCCGGCGAGCAGCCCGCAGTAGACGAGCGCCAGCCCGGCGAGCAGCAGCAGCCCCGACTCCGTCACGACGAGGCCGGCGACGAGCGCCGGGACGCTCAGCCACCGATACTGCGCGGTCCAGTCCCGGACGTACTGCTCGTAGCCGTCGAACTCGCGTTCGTCGGGCGACGGCACGACCTGGTCCTCCTCGTCGTCGATATCGAGGTGGCTGTAGAACCCGACGAAGCAGTACGCCGCGAGCGCGGTGCCGACGGTCGCCGCCGCGGCGACGCCCCCGCGATAGATCGAGAAAAAGCCCGTCGCCCCGAACGCGACCGACAGCGCCGCCCCCCAGACGATCGAGTGGGTCATGCTCCGGTGGCGCGACGCCAGCCCGGTCCAGAGCAGCAGGAGGACGAACAGCGCCGACGGAGTGAACCCCACCGGGAGCGCGGACAGCACGCCCGCGAGCAGCGGTCCCGGCACGACGAGATCGACCGACGCGAGGAAGAAGACGAGCAGCACCCAGACGGTGAGCAGACGGCCGAGCTTCCGGCGAGGGATCGAGTCGTGGCTGTCGATGTCGGGCACCACCGCACCCGCGCGGACGATCAGGCTCCCGAGCACCAGCGTCAGGACGACGAGCGTCGGGTCGTTCGTCCCCACGTAGACGGGGACCACGAGCCACAGGCTGGCGACCGGAAAGCGACGACTCCCTGCCGCGTAGTGGTCCTCGAACTCTCCCATCTCAGTTCGCCCCGGGGCTGTCGGGCGTCGACGTCTCGTGCTCGCCCACGTACCCGTAAGCTGTTCGACATGGGAGTAAAATCCATCGCCGGCGGTCCGCCGGCGAATCGATTTCCCGTCGGACGGCGCCCGCCGAAGCGGGCCGGCTTAGAACCCGACCAGTCCCAGCGCCAGCCCGAACGTCAGCACGAGGCCGACGACGAGCACCGCGGCGCCGACGCCGGCCTCCCCGGTCGTGAACTCCTGCATCGGTGCGGTGACGCGCCCCTCGTCGCCGTCGTCGTGATCGTGGTCGTCCATACGGGCGACTGTGGCCGGCGCGTACTTTGGCCTATCGGAACGACGCGCTCACCGGTCCAAGTAGCCGGAGTCCCACACCAGTAGCATCCCCGCCACGGCGGCGAACATCCACCCGCCGAAGGAGAGCAGGAACATGAACCAGCCGACGTGGGTCCGGCCGGTCGCCAGCAACAGTATCGTCCCGACGGTCATCCCGATCACTGTCAGTCCGACTGCGACCGCCGCGGCCGTCGCACGCCTGCTGAGGCCGAACGCCATAACCCGACAGTACGACGCGACAGGCATAAACGACCCGAAGGTGGCGGATGGGGCAGCGTCAGATCGATGGTTCCACCGCGTCGAGCGCCCGCTCGAAGTGCTCGCCGGTGAGCAGAATCTCCTCGGCGTGATCGTTGGCTTCCTCGCCCGCGTAGCGGTTCGTCACGTCCTCGACCGCCAGCAGCGTCGCCTCGCGGACCACCGCGGCCACGTCGGCGCCCGTGTACCCCGCCATCGACGCCGCGACGGCGTCGAGGTCCACG
>NZ_JBHUDH010000044.1:0-8731 GCF_042678005.1 Halolamina salina
GTGAAAGACCGGGTCGTCGGGGGGGGAGTGTAGGCTCTCCCCGCTTTCGCTGGAGCGGTAACTCGGGTCCCACGTACTCCAGCCCGTGCTATCGGTCCCGGTTTTCCGGGTCCGGAGGGGGAGGTCGCGCGGGGTAAGACGCTCGACGCCCGCGAGAACGTCCCGGACGTCGTCGGCCTTCTCCTCGGCGTCGACGGCGACGGGGTCGTACTCCTCGAGCTCGGGACGGTCCCGGTCGGTGTCGTGGGTGATCGGTTCCTTGTCCGTGTAGCCGTTGGCCTCCAGAACCGACCGGAGGGCGTCGGCGTCCCACTCGACGACGTCCAGGCCGGTCCCCGGAACGTGCTCGCCGGTCGTAACGCAAACGTGCTTATTCGCGTAGATCTCGACGGTCGGGACGCTATCGTTCGCTCCCCACGGTTCGGTGTCTATGTCGAACACGGCTTGTCCGTGGCCGGCGAGCGGGAGCTCTCCCTGGTAGTAGGCGTGGACACCGCTCCCGGAGGTCGAAACGTCGGCGTAGGTCCGCCCGAGTTGCTCCAGCAGGGCGACAAAGGCCGGGTGTACCTCGCCGGTGTCCGGGTCCCGAACGTCGTCGCCGTCGACGAACGCGAACGGGTCGCTCTCGGTTTGGATGAACACGCGCCCCCCGAGCCGGTGGTCCTCCTCGGCAAGAGCGACAGTTTCGCCGTCCGTGTAGTGGTCGCTAATCCCCCACTTGTAACGGGCGTCCTTCCCGTCCTCGCCGTCCGGGTGGTCGGCGTCCCCCCACGGCGCGAACGGGAGCTTCTCACCGGCGAGCCGGCCCATCCACTTCTCCCGCTCCAGCAGCGCCGGCGGGTAGGTGTCCGGCTCGGGGTTGGCAAAGTCCGCCTCGGCCCACGCGCCGGTGTCCTCGGCGTCCGTGTCCATGTCCGGCGTCGACGAACCCGCTTTGTCCGCCTCAGGGGTGGGGTTCGTGTCCCGAGAACCACCCTCCGGCTCGGTGGTTTCGGCGTTCCGGAGCGCCTCGGCGGGCGTGTCCGTCTCCAGCGCGTCGGCGACGGCGTCGAGCCACACACTCGGGTCCGCGCCGGTCGCGCCGATCACTCCGGGAGCGCTCGCGTCGGGGTGTAGGCGTAGGTACTCGGCGAGCTGTTCCACTCGGTCGGTGTCCTCGGTGGGCGTCATAGTCCCCCCTCCCCCGTGTCGACGGTGTGGGCCAACGGACAGCCCATGATCTCGGGCATCTCCTCGGCCCCACAACTCGGGGAACTCTCGTCGGTCGGTGCGTCGGTTCGTTCGGTGTTAGGGTTGGGTGTCGTGCTCATTCGCGGGCGTGTTGCCCCCGCTCCGCGCCGTGCACCGAGAGTAAAAGCCTTCAACCCGGACCCCGTAGGTCCAAGCAGAAGGCCCGCCGCCCGGTGCCTTCGCGTTACGGTGGCAGACCAATTTAGTTCGACACCGGAACCGGTCCCTGGCCAAAGAGCCCGGTTTTGGTGTCGGCTGATTCAACTACTCCCATAGTTACGGGTATGGGATTTAGTCGTTGTCCTCGGTATCGTAGGCGTCGAGCAGCGCCGCGAGCGTTTCGTCGTAACTCCGCCGGTCCTCCTCCGCTTTGAGAACCTTGAGCTCGCGCCGGCGTTCCTTCGATAGCGGGATTTGCGCCTCGGTTGCTGCCATGGAAGGAACCATGTTACCCGAGAGGTTAAAGATTCGTGACTATTCCGTTAGTGTGTGGGGTAGAACCTCTATTCCGCCGTTTTTCGTTTTCGGTCATGTGATCATGCCGCCCGCCAGGAACGCACCGGCGACGGCGACGCTCCCCAGGGCGAGCAGGGCGTAGTTCGCTATCGGGTTCGCTGCTCGGGTCACACTAAGCGAATAGTCCCGTCCGTCGACGGGGTCGAACGGTTGGATCCCCATGGGCGTCAAAGCGTCCGCGAGCAGGTGCGCCCCGACCGTAACCACCCCCAGGAGGACACCGTAGGCGCCGAGGGCGAGCGTCGCGAGGGCGCCGGTCCCACTCCCGAGGACCGCGCCGACGACACCATACACAACACCGACACCGCCGGCGAACCATACGGTATGCGTCGGTCCTCGGTGGGTCACGAACGGGAGCCGCATATCCAGGTCGGGGAGCATGGAACCGGCGACGACGACACCGGCGCCGGCGAGGGCGAGCGTCGAGAACCCGGCGGCCGTCACTACGAACACGACCGGCGCGGTCGCGAGGAGAGCGGCGCCGATATGGCCCTTCTTGTGCATGGTTAGTAGTGCTCCAGCCACTCCGGCCCGCCGTAGGCGTCGCGGTAACAGCGCTTGTGTACCGGCTCCTCGCGTTTGTTCGGGACGGCTTTCTCCAGGGCGACACTCTCCCCGCAAAAGTCACACTCGGCCGTGTGTCCGGCTTGGCGGTCCTCGGGCGACAGTCCCACCGTTTCGACGTATAGCTCCTCCAGGGCGGGGGGCGAGAGCCGGACAAACACCTTCTCCCGGTCGTCGGGATCTCGACGCTCGGGCGTGTAGGAGAGAACCCAGTCCTGCCCCGGCTCGCCGTCGCCGGCCGGCCCGAGGGAGAGAGTTCGGGCGAGGTCCGCCGGGACGTAGTGCCATGTGTTCGACCGAAACCGTGGGTAATGCCCCTCCGGTCGGGCGTCCTCGGGGTCGACGTCCTCGGTCATGGCTCCAGCTCCTCGCGAACGTCGTCGTCGCCGGTGTATTCCCACTCCCCGTAACCGCCTTTCTCGACGCCCGGGACGTCCGGGAGGTATCGGTCGAGCGCGTTCCACATGGTCCGGGCGCTCCCCCACTCCTCGGTGTAGTCGGGATACACGGCGTCCTGGATCTCGCCCGTTTTCGCCGTCCCGTGCTCCCGGAGGAACCGGAACACGTCGACGACGGCCGAACGGCCGTGCTCGGTCTTTGGTGGAACGTCCTCCCGCTCCAGGTAGTCGCGGACGTCCTCGGGGAGCGTATCGCTCTCGGGGCGTGTGTCGGCGCTCTCGGCGCCGGTGTCCGTGGCCGATGTGTCGGCCCGCGTTTCGCTCCGGTCGCTCTCGACGTCCAAGAGGTCCGCGAGCCACCACACCGTGTTTCGCCCGCCTATCTGTTTGCTCTCCAGGTCGCCGGCGTCCTCCAGCCCCCGGAGCCGGTTTAGCGTCCCTCGGCGCTTGATCGGGACGGCGTCCGCCACCTCGGCGGTCGAAAGGACGGGGTCCTCGGCGTCGCGGAACACGTCGAGCAGGTCCCTGTCGGTCACTCTCGGCTTTCGGCCGCCCGTATCGGGTGGGTCCATAGTGCCCACTACGGCATTAATGCCCTAAAAGGTAGTGCCTTCGAGGGAACGAACACGGGCATACCCGGGAGTAGTACCTTCTCCGGTGGGTTTATGGTTAGTGCCTTCTAAGGTAGGAACAGGAAGGGCGGGGTCCTCGGGGCGTGAAAGCGCCCGCGTGGTAGGAACACGCGAGCCGGTCCTTCTGGAGAGAACGACCATGTCCGCATACGATACCCCGACTGAAGAAGGAACCGCCACCGAAACCGATCATGCCGTTGTCGTCGACGCTCCCGCTCGGTGGAAGGGACCATTTACCGAACGGGACAAATACGGCGAGCTCACCGGCGCCCGTTACGTCCGGTGTACTGGTTGCGGCGTCGAGGTCCTCGCCGGCGAGCGCGAACACGCGAGCCACCGGGACGGGTGCGACGGCGTCGACGAGTAGGGACCGCCAGCCGCTTCTTTTCGATTTCCGCACCGCCGTCGCGCGCGCGTTGGGCGACTTGCAAAACTCCCCATTCAGTCTTAACCAACAGCCGGCGTTTCGAGGACGTCCGTGTTGGTTAACGCTCGGCCCACCTACCAGATCCATTACCCAATTACCGGCATGTCTCGCCGGGTATGTGGGTGGTTCGACGGTGTTTTTTGCCCTATCGTACCGCCGTCCGGCGGTTCGGGGTCGTACCGGAAACGTCGCTTCGCGTCGTAATCTTCGCTCCCGGGACCAACTCCGGGCTATTCCGGTAATCGTTTGAGGTCGGCCATGAACGCGGCCAAGTGAGACACCGGAAGGAACCGGAGATTCCTCGGGCGGGATTCCTCCGGATCGAACACGACATGGGGAACGCCGGCATGGGGTTCTCCCGGCGCAGGGACCGACACCTCAAGATGGGTTGGGGGGTTTGCCGTTTCGACGAGCTGCCCAACGGATTCCACCGCCTCCCTATGCGGCCCCTCCGGGACAAGTGACTCCGGAAGGTGTAGCCGGAAGGTATCAACAACTACCCCATCCAGGTCGCGCAAAGAGATAGCCGACCGGATTCTTACCTCGGGAAAGAGTTTGAGATGCACGGCCGTTCGACCATCTTCAAACCGCGTTACGTCGACGTTCCTCCCCACGTCTTCGAGTCGGGCGATAGCTGACTCTCCCGATTCACTACCAAAGTCGGCCCCGATTGGGTGATCCCCCCGAATTTGGTACCTAACACCGTGGTCGGTGTGTAGGCCTTCAATCACCAACCGGGATTGGGCGCTCTTGCCCCCCACGCTATCCGCCCCAAGAGAGCAGCCCGCCACTCTCGCCGTCCTCCTCGGGTTCGGGTTCGGGTTCTATCGGCTCGCCGTCGACGGCGTCGAGCTCGCGCGTCGCGATCCAGTCGTCGACGGTCCGCTCGGGTTCGACCGCCCCGATATACACGGGCGCCCCCAGGGCCAAATCCGGCGGGAGGACTTGTTGCCCCCCTTTACCGAGCCGGGGGTGCACCCCAGGCGCCCGGTTGTACCTGTCGAGCGCTTCCCCGACCGTCTCACACACACTCTCCGGGGTGTTGACCACGTTCCCCAGGTCGAGCCGGACGGTCACGTGCTCGGGGTGGAGCTCGAGCGAGCGGACCGACTGAACCCCACCGGGCCAAAGGACCGGGTCGTCGACGACGAGCTCGGCGAACCGCTCGCGTTCGAACTCCCCCCACTCGAAGGGGTGCCTGTTACCGGCGTCGTACATCTCCGGGTCGAGCGGGACGACGACGTGGTAGGAGAAGTACCGGTCGGGCATGATCGACGGGTCCCCGTCGCGGGAGAGTGAGCATATGGGACCGTCCGCGTCCGGAGCGCGGTCGTCGCCCGTTACGGTGTCGACGAACTCCTCGGGCGTGGTCGCCCCGTCCGGCAGGTAGACGGTTACGTAGGTGTCGCCCGGGATGATGCGCTCGCCCCCGTCCGCGTGGGTCTGGTTGTACCACTTCGGGACGTTCTCCAGGGCGCCGACGAGGTCCGCCGGCGACACTTCCGCCGGCCTCCCTGGCTCCACGCGAGCGCGAAGGTAGCCGGGTTGGACGTCGACGGACGAAACGGTCCCACGGTCGAACGCGCGTTCGACGCCACTCTCCAGCTGCTCGCGGGTGTCGTCGTCGAGCGCGAACGCATGGGCGACGCCCCGAGCGTCCTCCTCGATCTCGTAACTCTCCTCCCGTATCTGGAGCGCGAGGTCGAACCCGAGCGCCGCTTTAGTGTGCATACTGTCCCTCCGCGTCGGTGGTGTTGGTGTTGGTGTGCATCGTATGAGTATGAGTATGAACGAAGGGCGGGTGACAAGGCCGCCCCTGACTGAGACGACAATTGGTGCCTCGCCCCGCCCGACCGAGAAGCGGGGGTCATCAGCACTCGGGGTTAGTCGCTTACCTCCGGGGGGTCGTCCCACGGGTCCGGGTGGTCGTTCTCGGCGTAGTCCTCGGCGAGTTCTTTGAGCCGCTCGATCTTCTCCGCCACCTCGGCGTAACTCCGCCGGCTCATTCGTCGCTCTCCTCCCGGACGGCGACGTTGAGGTCCGCCCCCCCGTTCGTCGCGTCCTCCTCGCGTTCCCAGGTCCAACCCTCGGGAATCTCGGGAGGGTCGTCGCCGTCGAAACGAACGAACCCCGCCGTCACACCGAGCTCGGCTTTCGTGGGTGGGTCGCCGTCGTCGGTCGAGTGGTCGGCGAGGCCGTCGGCCAATTCCTCGAGCTCTCTCTCCAGGTCGCGTTTGCCGGTCATTTGTCTGCCCCCATGACGTCCGTAAGGTGCGTTTCGCTCTCCTCCAGCTCCTCGCGTAGTCCTGCTACCTTCCCCTCCAGCTGCTCGACGTCCTCCCAATCCTGGAGAAAATCCTGGTACTTGATCGCCGTGCGAGCGGCCGCCCGCCATTCCTCGTCCGCGAGCATCCCACGGATAGCCCGCTGCACGACACTATCCAACTGGAGCGCGCGCCGGTCGCGGGACTGTGTTAGGTGCTCGCGGCAGGATTCGGCGATCCGGTCGAGGTCCTTACTGATTTGCTGTTGGCTGACCCCGTACCGCTCGGCCGCTTCCCCCTGGTGGAGCATGGACGGGTGGCCGAGGTCGCGGATCTGTCCCAAGAGGTCCGCGCGCCGCTCTTGGTACGTGAACTCCTCGGGCGGCTTGGTCGTCGGGACGTCGACGGTCGTGTAGTCGGGTGCGTCCCGCCCGGTATCACTACCGTCTACTACCCCGGATTCGCTCGTAGTCATGCGGTTTTACTTGATTGTAGAACCGCCCAGGCCCTTCTCGTCCGGGAGGAGGTCCTGAACGGCGGCGTTGTAATTCTCCAGGTCGTGCTCCTCCTTGTACTCCTTCAGGGCGTCGCGGGTGGCTGTACCGAGAGGGATGCTTGTCCGATCCATGCTGTGAAATGTGTGCGACACACACTTATACTTCAGTGTGAACGGGCGGTAGAAGGCTCAAAACTCCAGAAAACACTAATTAATGACTAACTCGCCGGGTGGGTGTAGCCGTCGCTGCTCGCCGGGCGAACGTCCGCCCGATCTCGGCGTCAGTCGGCCGGGTCCGGTGGCCGGCCGCCCCCTGTATCGGCGTCGCTTGTCGTCGTCGACGGGGTGGAACCGGCGCCGGACGTGTCCGGCCCCGGTGAACCGGAGAGGTTCGTAAAGTCCCACGTATAGATACTACTACGGGATAGTTGACGAACCTCGCCGTCGTCGAGCTCCTCCAGTTCGACCGGGTCGAGCTCCGCCTCCCCGTGGTCGCTTACTCGGTGGAGGCCGTCGTCGACCCACACAACACGGCGCCCGTCCTCGGCGTCCTGCTCGCGGTCGAGAACGCCCCGGTCGCGGAGCTCCTCCAGGTGGGCGAATACCTGTTGCCGCGAGAGACTCACGGCCGGGTGCTCCCGGACGGCTTCGGTGGTCGCTTCCCCGAGGTCCTCCAGCGCCGCGAGGACGTCCTTCATGCCGTCGCTCCAGGTTTTGAGAACCCGCCCCTCGCCGGCGACAGGGACCCACTCCGGGAGCGTGTTCGTATGGACATAGACGACGGCGCCGTTCCCGTCCCGGCCGAACCGCATGGCCGCTTGTAGGGTGTCGTGCTCGCGCATATGCTGGAGGACGGCGTCGCCGAACCCACCGTAGGAGAGTCCCGCCCCCTTCTCGTCGTTCCGCTCGACGCTCTCGCCGGCGTAGGCGCCCCACTTCTTGATGTAGTCGTCGCCGTAGTGGTTGCTCCCGATCACCGCCCCGAGCCGGGTGTCGTCGAACTCGTTACTCCCGAGGACGTTCCCGTAGTGTTTGGTGTCGGCGACGTGGTCGAGAACCTCCTCGGCGGCGTATTCCTCCTCGGCCGTCGTCGTCGTAATCACGGCCGGGCGTTCGCCGTGCTCCTCGGTAATCGCTTCGAGAAGGGCGGCGTCCTGCTCGGTGTTGACGTGGTCGGCCGAGTTGTAGGGCTTGATGTACTCGGTGGTCCGGACGAGGTTCAGGTTCAGGGCGTCCCGGACGTATTCGGCCCGCTCCCCCCCGTGGAGGATCTCGCGGTGGTTCAGTCGCTCGCCGAGGGAGAGCTCCCACATTCGCTTTGTGGGCGTCCCGTCGAGAGCGACGACACCGCTCGCGTACTCCAGCGCCGGGGGTTGGAGGACGGACACACTCCCACGGCTTCGGTCGAACGTCGCCCGGACACCGTCGCCGAGGTCCGCCGTCTCAAAGCCGTTCCCGAGGTCGTCGCCGGCGAGCAGGGAAAACACCGCCAGGGGAGCGTCCGCGTGGGCGCTCCGGTCGTCGAATACGTGGGTTTCGTCCGGCTCGACACCGTGCTCGTCGAACCACAGTAGGGCGTCCGCCCGGCGTTCCTCGTCGCTCCGGTTCTCGACGAGGTCGGTGTAACTGTCGAACGGGAGGGCGTCGACGGTGTCCAACCAGTAGGACACCGCCCCCTGGAGCTCCGGCCCGAGGACTGTCTGATAGGCGCCCCCGGGGAACTCGTCGAACACGACAGTCCGCCCGGTCGTAACCTTCTGCTTGTGGGCGTGGGCGTAGTGGCCGATCAACACGTCGACAGGGACGTCCTCGCCGGCGTCGGCGCTCCCGTCCGTGTCCGGGTCAAAGTCCCACTTGGCGGCGTAGGGACACCGCTGGCCGTCGTGCTCTTGGCAGGGGAGCGGGCGGCCGAGAACGTCCTCGGCGAACTTGTGAATCGCTTTCGGCGACGCTCCCTGGTGGTACCAGGTAGTGACGGTGTCGGCCCACTCCTCGCCGTGCTCGCCGTTGGCCGTGCTACAGTCCCGGGTGAACGACGGGAGGACTTTGTAGGTCAGCCCGTGCTCCTCGCACCACTCTTTGAGCTGGCCGTACTGCTCTTTGTGTCCGCGCCCCGTGAGAACGGTAATCTCCTCGCCGGTGTCGGCGGCCGCCTTGATCGAACCGTAGGACTTCCCCATGGTCGGCAGGGCTTCGACGAGAAC
>NZ_JBHUDH010000045.1:0-3202 GCF_042678005.1 Halolamina salina
AGCCCGCCGGCGCCGAGATGGTGAAGACCTCGACGGGCTTCGCCGACGGCGGCGCCGAGGTGGCCGACGTGGAGCTGATGAGCGAGTACCTGCCCGTCAAGGCCTCCGGCGGCGTCGGGAGCTACGAGGAGGCGATGGCGATGATCGAGGCAGGCGCAGAACGCATCGGCGCGAGTTCGGGTGTCGAGATCGTCGAGGGCGCGCCCGAGTAAACAGGATCCTCACTCCAACGCGATCAGTCGCTCCTCGCCGTCCCCCCTGTCGGTCACGCCGGCGAACAGCGCGCCGTCGGCCGGGGTCACGCCCATCGCCGAGGCCTCTTCGCCGATACCGTACCGGAACCGCTCGGCGTTCACGCGGGCGGAGCCGACCCCAGTCCCGCCCGAGAGCGGCCGGGCGACGACCGCGCCGTCGGCGCCGGTGTACAGCGTGTCCCCCGCGGCCGCGACGGAGTAGGTGTCGTCGCCGAGTTCCCACCCTCGGCTCCCGTCGTCCGCGTCGAGTCGGTCGACGCCCGAGAGATCGCCGCCGAACACCGCGCCGTCGGCGAGCACGAGCGCCCCGTCGGCGACCGGGCCGTTCTCGGCGTGCCACGCGACTCGGCCCGCGTGGGCGGCCGTCGGGAGACAGAGGACGCCGCCGCCGAACGTCGCCACGAACAGGTCGTTCCCGGATCGCCCGGCGACAGCGGTTACCTTCCCGGGCACCTTCTGCCGCCAGAGGCCGCGGCCGTCGTAGAGGGTGAACAGTTCGCCCCCGCTGGTCGCCGCGGTAACGCCGGCCATCTGGGCCGAGACCAGATGGGTCACTTCGCCGTACACCGAGGTCCGCCACTCGACGTCGCCGTCCGGGCTGATCCGGAGCACCTCCCCGCGGTCGCTGCCAGCGTACAGCGCCCCCCACTCGATGCCGGGGACCGGCGACGCGCTGACCCGCCCGTCGGTTTCGACCCGCCACTGCTCCTCGCCGTTCTCGGCGTCGACGGCGACGAGACCGGACTCGGTGCCGAGGTACGCAATCCCGTCGTGGACCGCCGGCGAGGTGTAGTAGCTGGCCCCCTCGTCGTCCGTCTCGCGGAAGGTCCACAGCCTCTCGCCGCTCTCGGCGTCGAACGTCTCGATGCCGGCCCACGTGGATTGGAACACCCGCCCGCCGGCGAGGACCGGGCGCCCGCGCGGGGTCCCGTCGAGGGGCGTGCTGAAGCGCTCGCTCGGTCCCGACCGGGGGACGGCAGCGTCGGAGGCGTACGCCGTGCCGAAGCGGTCGTAGTTCCGGACGGGCCACTCGGTGCTCCCGTCGCTGCCGGGCGAGGGAGCGCCGTCGCCGCTGGCTCCGTCGATACAGCCGGCGAGGCCGCCGGCGACGCCGGTACTAACTGCCGCGAGGAACGCGCGTCTGGAGGGCATCACTCCCTCGATTTCTGGGCCACGCGCAAGAAAGTACCTCTGTTCCTCCCGGTCGGGACTCGCTGTCGAACGGGCACGGAACCGTCGGGCTTTTGCGCGCCGCTCGCCCAGTTCCGACGAAGATGGCCCGTTACCACATCGAGACGTACGGCTGTACGTCGAACCGGGGTGAGAGTCGGTCGATCGAGAGCGCGCTGCGCGACGCCGGCCACTACCGGGTGGACGGGCCGAAAGAGGCGGACGTGTCGATTCTCAACTCCTGTACGGTCGTCGAGAAGACCGAGCGCAACATGCTCCGCCGGGCGCAGGAACTCGACGAGCAGACCGCCGACCTGATCGTCACCGGCTGCATGGCGCTGGCCCAGAGCGAGGAGTTCGAGCAGGCCGACCTTGACGCGCAGGTGCTCCACTGGGACGACGTGCCCGAGGCCGTCACCAACGGCGAGTGTCCCACGCCCGGCCCGGGCGTCGAGCCCGTGCTGGACGGCGTCGTCGGCATCCTCCCCATCGCCCGGGGCTGCATGAGCAACTGCTCGTACTGCATCACCAAGCAGGCCACCGGCCGGATCGACTCCCCGAGCGTCGAGGAGAACGTCGAGAAGGCCCGCGCGCTGGTCCACGCCGGCGCGAAGGAGATCCGCGTCACGGGGCAGGACACCGGCGTCTACGGCTGGGACGAGGGCGAGCGGAAGCTGCCCGAACTGCTCGACCGCATCTGCGACATCGACGGGGAGTTCCGGGTCCGGGTGGGGATGGCCAACCCCGGCGGCGTCCACGGCATCCGCGAGGAGCTGGCCGAGGTGTACGCCGAGAACGAGAAGCTGTACGACTTCCTCCACGCACCGGTCCAGTCCGGCAGCGACGACGTGCTGGAAGACATGCGCCGCCAGCACCGCGTCGAGAAGTTCGTCGACATCGTCGAGACGTTCGACGACACCCTCGACCACTGGACGCTCTCGACGGACTTCATCGTCGGCTTCCCCACCGAGACCGAGGCCGACCACGAGCAGTCGATGGCGCTGTTCCGCGAGGTCCGCCCGGAGAAGGTGAACGTCACGCGCTTCTCGAAGCGCCCCGGCACCGACGCCGCCGAGATGAAGGGACTGGGCGGGCAGACCAAGAAGGACCGCTCGAAGGCGATGAGCGAACTCAAGCGGGAGATCGTCGCCGAGGCGTACGAGGAGCTCGTGGGCACCACCCGTGAGGTGCTGGTGGTCGAGGAGGGGACCGGCGACTCGGTGAAGTGCCGCGACTCCGCCTACCGCCAGATCGTCGTCCAGAACGCCAGCGAGCACGGCCTCGAACCCGGCGACTTCGCCGAGGTCGAGGTCGACAGCCACCAGACGGTGTACGCGTTCGGGACGCCGGTCTGACCTAACGCCGCCCCGTTCTGCCCCCACAAGGCTTCTTACGCTCGCCGCCCCGATTTTCGGCCGATGCCCTCCAACAGACGAGAGTTCCTCGCGGGGAGCCTCGGCCTCGCCGCGGCGCTCGTGACCGCCGGCTGCATCGGCGACACGCCGGGAAACACCGACTCACCGACCGACTCGCCCACCGAACCGAAGGGGTCCCCGTCCGACACCGAGGTTCCGCCGCCGGCGGCGTCCGAGCGAACCGTCGGCGGCGCCACCGTCGCCGTGTTCGACGTGGTGGCGGAGAAAGCGGTGACCTACGAGTCGATCATGGGCTCGGGCGGCGTCGTCGCCCCCGAGGGACGGCAGTTCGTCGTCGCCTCGGTCCGCAGCGACGCCGAACTGGAGACGGAGGCGTTCAGCCTCCGCGCCGGCGGCGAGTCG
>NZ_JBHUDH010000045.1:3339-3629 GCF_042678005.1 Halolamina salina
GGGAGTGGGAACTGCCCGACGACGTCCGCGAGACGCTCGCGGCGTCGGCGCCGTCGTTCGAACTCGACTCGCTCTCGGTGCCCGACAGCGTCGACCGCGGGGAGACACTCGAGGTGGAGCTGACGGCGACGAACACCACGGAGACCGCGGGCCGCTTCCTCGCGGCCGCCTACTGGCCGACACGGATCGCCGACGACGACGAGTCCCACCTGATCGAGCGCTCCGTCGACGCCGGCGGGACGGTGACGGCGTCGCTCTCGATCGACACCGAGTACACGCACGCCGACGAG
>NZ_JBHUDH010000045.1:3698-7831 GCF_042678005.1 Halolamina salina
AAGATGACGACGAGGAGCTTCCCCTCGCCGGGCTGCGTGAGCGCGTCGACGCCGAGCGGGAGAACGACGGGGTCGGCGGGACCAGCACCGCCTGATCGTCAGCCCGACACGAAATACTCCCCGTGGAAGCCGAAGGGGACAGCGTGGGGCAGCGGCGCCCGCGCGAGTTCGGTCAGGTCGCCGTCGAGAACGAGCAGCACCGACCGCTCGGCGTCGGCGTCGAGGCAGAGCGAGAGCACGACGCCGTCGGCCTCCGCGTCGCCCTCGGGGCGGGGGACGAAGATCGGCTCGCCCGAGAACACCCCCGGTTCCTCCCAGCGGCGAGCCACGCCGGGGTTCTCACCAGCCACGTCTACGCGGACCAGCGCGTTGCCGCCGTCCATCTCCGTCGACTGTGCGAACACGTGCTCGTACTCGCGGGTGTGGACCCGCGGGGAGAACCGCGGCATCTCCACCTCGTTGGCGAGGTGGTCGTGGCCCGGTTCGCCGCCATCGAGCGGGAGCCGGTAGCGCCGGAGTTCGCCCGAGGGGAAGCCGGCGTCGCCGCCCCGGAGCGCGCTCATCGAGAGGTCCGTCACCGCGCTGTCGTCGTCGTACGCCACGAGGTCGACGACGAGTTCGGTCGTGCCGTCGCTCTCGCGTTCGAACGCGTTGGCGGTGTGGAACGTGAAGAATGCCGGCACCGTCGCCTCCCGGACCAGTTCGCCGGAGTCGCGCCGGAAGACCAGAAAGCGCGTCCCGCGTGACGGCTCCCAGTCGTAGTTGTCGATGAAGCCGCCCGAGCCGGGCAGTAGGAACCTCGCGGGGCGGGTGACCAGCGGCGGTTCGACCAGCACCGCGTGGGTCGGCGTGAGCGCGAAGCTGTGCATGTACGCCGGCTTCTCCACGCGGACGCTGCCGACCCGTTCCCGGCGCGTGGTTCCCTCGGGGATGCGGAAGAGGACGTACTCGTTGTGTCTGCCGAACTTCGTGAAGTAGCCCCAGTGGGCGCCGCTGTCGGGGTCCTGCCGGAGGTGGGCGGTGACGTGGTGGGCGGTCACCTCGTCGTCGTAGTCGAGCGCCCCCCGGCGCTCCAGCGTCTCCGGGTCGATCCGGAGCCAGTTCGGCGTCTCCGTCAGCGCGACGAGGTCGCCGCCGATGCGGGCGACGTGGACGTTGGCATTGTCGGTCGCATCGCCGGCGAGCATCGATTTCACGCGGCTGAGGTAGCCGTCGGTCGAGGAGAACTGGCCGGCGAAGCTGCCGTCCTCGACGGCGGCGCGGTAGGCGTCGGTCCGCGGGAAGCGGTTAGTGTACCGCACCGCGCCGTCGTCGAAAGAGAAGCGTGTGAGGTGGGCCAGCCCGTCGAACCAGTGGTCGGCCTCGGCGTCGCCGACGGTCCAGCGTGCGGGGCCGTTCCGGTAGAGCGCGCCGTCGAGCCACGCCGGCACGTCGCCCTCGACGGGCAGGTCGCGGTCGCGGACCCCCTCGGTCAGATCGTGAAAGCCCGCCTCGTAGCCGGCCATGGCGGTGCTGGGGCGCGGAGCCGAATAAGCGCTCGCCCGGTCAGCCGACGCGCTCGTCGCGCCAGCGGTCGTCCTCCTTCCACTCGCCGAGCTCCTTGGGATCGACGTGGACGAACGCGTCGTCGACCTCGGGCAGGTCGCGGATGGCGTTGATCACCTCCGTCTCGATGTCGTGGGCCTCCCGAACCGTCAGTTCGCCCTCGACCTCGATGTGGAGGCTCACGTCGACCTCGGGGCCGACGTAGTGGGCGACCACGTCGTGGGCGCCCCGCACCTCGGGGTGGGCGAGCGCGGCGTCGACGATCGCCGCCCGGAGGTCCTCCGGCGGCGCGGCGCCGACGAGGTAGCCGACGTTGTCCCGGACGATGTCGACGCCGGTCAGCAGGATGCCGACGGCGACCACCAGCGCGGCGATCGGGTCGAGCACGGGGTAGCCGACCGCGGCGCCGCCCGCGCCGATGAGTGCCGCGACCGCGGTCAACACGTCGGTCCGATTGTCCTTCGCGGTGGCGACCAACGCCGGCGAGCGGTGAGTCTCGCCGGCGCGCAGACAGTAGCGATACAGCGCGTACTTCGCGACGGCGCCGACGCCGAGCACGACCGCGGGGACCGGGGAGACGGCAGAGTAGGATCCAGCGAGCAGCGAGGTGGCCCCCGAGTACGCCACCCCGGTGCCGGCGGCGAGCAGGCCCGCGGCGACGAACAGCGCGACGAACGGCTCGATGCGCTCGTGGCCGTGGGGGTGTTCGAAGTCCGGCGGCTGGGTGGTGAGGTAGAGGCCGGCGACGACGACCGCGCTGTAGACGGCGTCGGAGGCGCTGTTGACCGCCTCGCTGACGAGCGCGAGGCTGCCCGTCTCCAGCCAGACCCCCGTCTTCAGCAGCGCCAGCGCGAGGTTGGCGGCGAGCACGACGACGCCGACCCGGCGGACTGCCCCCTTGCGCTCCATGCGGCCGGATTCGGGGCGCGCCGGTACTTGACTTGAGTGGTCGCGTTCGGCCCGTTCTGTCGGACTTCTCACGTTCGTTGCGGGGTGAACCGATAAAAACTTGTATCGGATGAACGGCTTGCGGACATATGGCACAACGAGAGACGTGGACGACGCGTGCGGGGTTCATCCTTGCTGCGGTGGGGAGCGCGGTCGGCCTCGGGAACATCTGGCAGTTCCCGTTCAAGACCGCGGAGAACGGCGGTGCGGCGTTCGTGCTGGTGTACCTGTTCGCCGCCGTGCTCATCGGCCTCCCGACGATCCTCGGCGAGTTCGCGATCGGCCGTCGGGCGAAGATCAACGCGGTCGAGGCGTTCGACCGGCTCGACCACCCGGCGTGGACCGTCGTCGGGGGGTTGGGACTGTTCACGGGGCTGTGGATCCTGTCGTACTACAGCGTCGTCGGCGGCTGGGTGATCCGGTACGTGATCGGGAGCCTGACCGGCGGCTACTTCGGCGACACCGCCGCGTACTTCGGCGCGGTGTCGGTGGGCTGGGAGGCGATCGCGTTCCACGCGGTGTTCATGGCGCTGACCGCGGGGATCGTCGCGTTCGGCGTCGAGGACGGGATCGAGAAGGCGACGAAGCTGATGGTCCCCTCGGTGGTCGTGATGCTGGTCGGCCTCGCGGTGTACGCGTTCACCCTCGGCGGGAGCGGCCCCGCCTACGGCTACTACCTCTCGCCGGATCTGGGCTACCTCGCGAACAACCTCGGCTCGGTGATCCCCTTCGCGGTGAGTCAGGCGTTCTTCTCGCTCTCGCTGGGGATGGGCGCGATGATCACCTACGCGTCCTACATCGGCGAGGACGAGAGCCTGCCCGCCGACGGCGGACTGGTCGTCGGCCTCAACACCGCGATCGGCGTGCTGGCGGGGCTGGTCGTGATCCCGCTGCTGTTCGTCCAGTTCGGGACGGTGCCGGAGAGCGCCGCCGGCGGCGGTCCCGGCGCGCTGTTCGTCTCGGTCGCACAGGCGTTCGCGAACCTCGGGATGGCGGGCCGGGCCGTCGGCGCGCTGTTCTTCTTCGTCGTGCTGGTCGCGGCGCTCTCCTCCGCGATCAGCCTGCTCGAAGTCGTCACCTCCTACTGCGTCGACAAGTACGACTGGAACCGGAAGCCGACCGCGTTCGGCTTCGGCGGCGCGCTGTTCCTGCTCGGCACGCTCGCGGCGTGGGACACCGCGTGGCTGGGCTGGTTCGACACGCTGGCGTACAGCGTCCTCCTGCCCGCCTCGGTGCTGCTGGGCGTGATCTTCGTCGGCTGGGTGTACGGGCCGGAAGCGGTCGACGAGATCAAGCAGGGCAGTAGCGCCGACGCGAGCGTCGCCAACCTCTGGATCTGGTGGCTGCGGACCGTCGTGTTCGTCGGCGTGTTCATCACGCTGTACCTCGGCGTCACCTCCATCTACGCGTCGCCGGGGCTGCCGTTCCTGTAGTCAGTCGAACCGCAGTTCGACCGCGTCCGTTTTTTCGGCTCCGTCGGCGGCATCGGGCAGCGCCGCGAACGCCTCGTGGAGCTTGTCGTAGCTCTCCTCCAGCGCCTCGACGATGACTTTCGTGTCCGAGACGATCGGCATGAAGTTCGTGTCACCCGACCAGCGCGGGATCAGGTGGGTGTGGAGGTGGTCGTCGATCGAGCCGCC
>NZ_JBHUDH010000045.1:7847-13940 GCF_042678005.1 Halolamina salina
AGGTTCTCGCCGGCGTTGACGCCGTCCGGCCCGAACGCCGCCTCCAGCGCGTCGATGGCGGCGACTTTCAGCTTCGCGTGGTCCAGTAGCTCCGCGTCGGAGAGGTCGGCCCACTCGCCGGTGTGCTGGTCGGGGATGACCATCACGTGCCCCGGCGCGTAGGGGGCGTTGTTGAGAATCACGAACGAGCGTTCGCTCCGGGCGACGATCCGGCTCTCGCGGTCGTCGTCACGCTCGGGCAGTACACAGAACGGGCAGCCGTCGACCTCGTCGTCCTCGGGGTCGCGCTCGACCCAGTCGATCCGCCACGGGGCGAACAGTTGTTCCATACCCGGGCGTCGTGTGGCCGGCGGTTAGTGGTTCTGGACGCCCGGGCTTTTTCACGGATGCCGACACAATGCCGACCGTCCCCATGGAGCTGGAGCAGTTCATCGACGCCAACGGCCCTGACTCCGAAGCGAACGGCTTTCAGAAGGAGAACAACCGTCTGCTGAAGATCCCCGTCGACGGGCTGACCACCGTCAAGGTGGGCACGATGGTCGCCTACACCGGCGATCTGACGTTCACCGGCAGGTCCTCCGCGGAGGGCGGGCTCACGGGGCTCGTCAAGGAGGCGGTCACCGACGAGGGAACGCCGGTGATGGAGGCGGAGGGAACCGGCTCGCTGTACCTCGCGGATCAGGGCAAGAAAGTGCAGATACTCTCGCTGGACGAGGGGGAGTCGATCTCGGTCAACGGCACCGACGTGCTCGCGTTCGAGGAGCAGATCGACTACGAGATCGGCACGATCGGCAGCCTCTCCGGCGCCGCCGCCGGCGGGCTGACGAACGTCTTCCTCTCCGGCCCCGGCGACGTGGCGATTTCCACCCACGGCGACCCGCTGGTGATCTCGCCGCCGGTGACGACCGACCCCGACGCCACCGTCGCGTGGAGCTCGAACCTCTCGCCCTCGATCGGGACGAACAAGATGATCGAGATCGGCCAGCAGTCCGGCGAGTCGATGCAGATGGAGTTCACCGGCGAGGAGGGGTTCGTTGTCGTCCAGCCGTACGAGGAAGGCGGCCAGATGTAGGCGGCGGGCGGCCCCGACTTACGGCCAGAGGCCGCGGCTGTCGTGGGCCTCGGCGACCCGCGTGAGCGCGACGATGTAGGCGGCGTCGCGCCAGCTCACGTCGTGTTCCTCGCGGCGGTCGCACACCGTCTCCCACGCCTCGACCATCTCCGACTCGAGTTCGCGGTGGACGCGGTCGAGCGACCACGCGCGACGGTTGATGTCCTGCAGCCACTCGAAGTAGCTCACGGTCACCCCGCCGGCGTTGGCGAGGATGTCCGGAACCACCGGGATACCGCGCTCCTCGAGTATCTCGTCGGCCGTGCTGGTCGTCGGGCCGTTGGCGCCCTCGACGATCACGTCGGCCTGCACGTCCTCGGCGTTCTCGGCGGTGATGACGTTGCCGATGGCGGCGGGGATCAGCACGTCCGCGTCGAGTTCGAGCAGTTCGTCGTTGCTCACTTTCTCGGGCGCGGGGTGGCTGAGCACCGCTTCCGGCTCCTCGTGGTGGCTGGGGATCGAACTGGTGTCGAGCCCGTTGGGGTCGTAGATCCCGCCGTTCACGTCGCTGACGGCGACGACGTTCGCGCCCCACTCGTCGAGCAGGCGCGCCGCGTTGGCGCCGACGCTGCCGTACCCCTGGATCGCGACCGAGGTCTCCGACAGCGGCATGTCGTAGTAGTCGGCGGCCTCGCGGGCGACGATCGCGACGCTCCGGCCCGGCGCCTCGTCGCGGCCCTCGCTGCCGCCGACGACCGGCGGCTTCCCCGTGACGACGCCCGGGGTGGTCTCGCCCTCCTGCATCGAGTAGGCGTCCATCAGCCACGCCATCGTCTGGGGGCTGGTCCCCATGTCCGGCGCGGGGATGTCCTTGTTCGGGCCGATGGCGTCGCGGAGTTCTTCCGCGAACCGGCGGGTGAGCCGTTCGGTTTCGTCCTCGCTCAGCTCCTTGGGGTTGACCGCGATCCCGCCTTTCGCGCCGCCGAAGGGGATGTCCATCACCGCACACTTCCAGGTCATCCACATCCCGAGGCCGACACACTCGTCGCGGGTCACCTCGGGGTGGTAGCGCAGGCCGCCCTTGTGCGGGCCGCGGACGCTGTCGTGCTGGGCGCGGTAGCCCGTGAACACGTCGACGGAGCCGTCGTCGCGCTCGATCGGCACGGTCACCTCGTGGACCTTCTTCGGGTGTTTCAGCCGCTCGACCACGTTCTCGTCGACGTCGACGTGCTTGGCCGCGCTGTGGAGTTGGCGCTTGGCCGTCTCCAGCGCCGACTCGTGTTCTGTCGCCTCGCTACTCTCCCGCTCGGTCGTGTCCTCTGTCGTGGGGCTCACTGTTACTCGAGTCTGGTTCGTCGGTTACGCATCTCTCCGCCGCAGTCGGGGCAGATGAGTGGTTGGCTGTCGGTCCGTCCAACGTTCCTCAGTTGGGCGGTTCTCCCGTCCCGGTAGCACGCCGGCGGGGATATACTCGGCGTCTCGACGGCCGATTCCACGGAGTTGTCCACTAATGGAGAGAAATGTCCTTCATCACCCCGTTACGACCGTGCCGTGAGGGACTGTCACACTCCCTCCGAACTGCTATACCGCTGCCGACCGCACCCGACGGAACGTGCCCAACGCCATCGCCCGTTCCGGCTCCCTCCGTTCGCGATAGCCGGCGTCACCGACGTATCGCTCGCAACACCGATCGACCACACACCGATGCCACACGCGACGTTCATCGACGGCGACCGCATCGAACTCAGGCCGCCAGACGAGGGCGACATCCCGCTCCTCGTCGAGGCCGAGAACCACCCACAGGTCCGGCGCCACGTCACGCGCTTCCGGACGCCCGTCTCCGAGGCGGCGTACCGCGAGGACCGCTGGCCGCTGCCGAACGACGACGACGGGGTCGAACTGCTCGTGGTGCCGAAGTCCGGCGATTTCGGTGGCGAACCCGTCGGCTCGGTCAGCCTCGCGCCGATCCAGCAGCCCGATGGCTACGCCAACTTCGGCGTCTGGCTCCACCCCGACGCGTGGGGGAACGGCTACGCGCTCGACGCCGGCGCCCACCTGCTCGACTACGGCTTCCGCGCCCACCGACTCCACCGCGTCTCCGCGACCGTCGCGGGGAGTAATGACGCCTCCCGGCGGCTCTGTGAGCGGCTCGGCTTCGCCGAGGAGGACGCCGCCCGCGAGGCGTGGTTCCTCGACGGCGAGCACGTCGACGCCGTCCACTACGGCCTGCTCGAACGCGAGTGGGACGGGCCGGCCGCGGCGCTGGAGTAGCACTCAGTCGCCGCCATCGGTGCGTTTAATCCCGGACTGGCCCAACAGGTATGCGTCATGACGAAAGTCAGCGTAGTCGGTGCGGCAGGGACCGTCGGCGCGGCCGCCGGGTACAACCTCGCGCTCCGTGACGTGGTCGACGAGCTCGTCTACGTCGACATCCCCGAGCAGGAGGACGTGACCGTCGGGCAGGCCGCCGACGCCAACCACGGCGTCGCCTACGACTCGAACACGACCGTCCGCCAAGGCGGGTACGCGGACACCGCCGGCTCGGACGTGGTCATCATCACCGCCGGCATCCCCCGCGAGCCGGGCCAGACCCGGATCGACCTCGCGGGCGACAACGCGCCGATCATGGACGACATCGGCGCCTCGCTCGCCGAGCACAACGACGACTTCGTCACCATCACCACCTCCAACCCGGTCGACCTGCTGAACCGCCACCTGTACGAGACCGGCGACCGCGACCGCTCGAAGGTGATCGGTTTCGGCGGCCGGCTCGACTCCGCGCGGTTCCGCTACGTGCTCTCCGAGCGCTTCGACACGCAGGTAGGGAACGTCGAGGCGACGATCCTCGGCGAACACGGCGACGCGCAGGTGCCCGTCTTCTCGAAGGTGCGCGTCGACGGCCGCGACCCCGAGTTCACCCCCGACGAGCGCGACGAGATCCTCGCCGACCTCCAGCAGTCCGCGATGGACGTGATCGAGCGCAAAGGGGCGACCGAGTGGGGACCCGCAACGGGCGTCGCCCACATGGCCGAGGCGGTCATCCGCGACACCGGCGAGGTGCTGCCGGGCAGTATCGTCCTCGACGGGGAGTACGGCTACGAGGACACCGCCTTCGGCGTCCCGGTCAAGCTCGGCGCGAACGGCGTCGAGGAGGTCGTCGAGTGGGAGCTCTCCGACTACGAGGTCGGGCTGATGGACGACGCCGCCGAGAAGCTCCGCGACCAGTACGCCAAAATCCAGTAGCCGCGCTATCGACGCGACACACGACCACGATTTTTCTCCCCTCCCGCCGATACGCCGGCCATGGACGGCCGACTCGAGACGCCCGAGAGGCTCGAACGCCGCCGGATTGCGGTGTTCCTCGCCGTCGCGTTCGGCGTCTCCTGGGCGACGGGACTCGCGATCTGGCTCACCGGCGGGCTGGCCGACAGCCCCGAGATCGCCGAGGGGATCACGCTCGCGGCGGTGCTGCTCCCGACCGCCTACATGTTCGGCCCCGCGGTGGGGAACGTCGCCGCCCGGCTCGTGACCGGCGAGGGGTGGGATCGCCACCGGCTCTACCCGGAGTTCGAGGGGACGATGTGGACCTACGCCGCCGCGTGGCTCGCGCCCGCGGGGCTGACCGTCGTCGGCGCCGCGCTCTACTTCGCGGTCTTCCCCGGGCAGTTCGACCCGACGATGGCCGCGTTCCGTGAGCAGGTGGCGAGCATGGGCGTCGGGATGGACCCGCGGCTGCTGGCCGCGATTCAGATCGCCAGCGCGCTCACGATCGCCCCGCTCGTCAACGGGCTGTTCGCGTTCGGCGAGGAGTTCGGCTGGCGGGCGTACCTGCTGCCGAAGCTGACGCCGCTGGGGTACCGCCGCGCGGTCGTCCTCTCGGGAGTGATCTGGGGCGTCTGGCACTGGCCGATCGTCGCGATGGGGCACAGCTACGGCTTCGACTACCCCGGGTTCCCGTGGACCGGAATGGCCGCCTTCCTCGTCTTCACCGTCGGCGCGGGGACGTTCCTCGCCACGCTCACGGTCCGGGAGGGGAGCGTCTGGCCCGCCAGCATCGGCCACGGCGCGATCAACGCGATCGCGAGCGTCGCGGTGCTGTTCGTCGCCGGGCGGCCCAACACGCTGCTCGGCCCGACGCCGGTGGGCGTGCTGGCCGCGCTGCCGTGGCTCGCCGTCGCCGCGTGGCTGCTCCGGAGATAGTCACAGAGACTATGCGGTTCGGGACCGAGCGGCCGGTATGCGCCGCCGTGCCCTCCTCGCGCGCACCGCCCTCCTGACCACCGCCACCGGGCTGGCCGGCTGCTCCGGCCTCGGCGACGGGCGCGACTCCCCGACCGACTCACCGACTGCCAGCCCGACGGCCACGCCGTCGACGGTTCGAACGCCGGAGAACGGCTCGCTCGGCGTCGTCGAGCACACGCTCTCGCGATCGAACGAGGGGAGCGAGAACGAACTCGTCGCGGTCGAGGCCACGATCGAGAACGGCGGATCGGAGCCGGCCGACGTGACCGCGACCGCCCGCTTCCTCGACGACGCGGGCGCGGTAATCGACGAGAGTGAGGCGTCGACGACGGACCTCGCGGCCGGCGGGCGCTGGTCGGTCGAACTCCTGTTCGGCGGGAGCGGCGAGGCCGCACGAGCCGTGACGGACTACCGGCTCGCCGTCGAACGGGCCGACTGAGCCGTTACTCGTTCTCGAGCAGGATCTTCCCGACGAACTCGCCGGACTCGGCCAGCTCGTGGGCCTCGGCCACCTCGTCGAACGTGAATCGCTCGTCGATGTGCGGCGTGATCGCGCCGTCGTCGACCAGCGATGCGATGTCGTCGAGTTCGTCGCCGACGCGCTCCTGCCCCTCGCCGAGCAGCACCGGGAGGATCACCAGCACGACGCCGAGTTCCAGCGATCCCTGGTGCATCGGCGCGAGCGAGAGCTCCTCGGCGGCGCTGGACTCGGTGGTGACGACGCTGCCGAACGGTCGGACCGCCTCGAACGCGGTCGCGAGGTGGTCGTCGCCGACGGGGTCGAACACGGTGTCGAAGCC
>NZ_JBHUDH010000046.1:0-2345 GCF_042678005.1 Halolamina salina
GGCTACATGAAACCGAAGGGGACCCGCCTCCAGAGCAACGTCGGGAAGGCGCTCGACGCCGACCCGATGCTCGCCCGGGAGCTGCTGGGTCTGGACGCCGAGATGCACGAGATGGAGCCGGTGGTCTACTCCCCGACGTTCATCTCCGGCGCCATCCGCGGCGAGGAGGACGTGTCGGCGCTGCGTGACCGCGTGCGTGACGCCTTCGACGGGCTCGCCGAGGGGAAGGAGCTGATGGTCCTCGAGGGCGCCGGCGACCGCGACACGGGTGCGGCCGTCGACCTCACTGACGCCGACCTCGCGGAGCTACTGGAGGCCCGCGCGGTGGTGGTCGCCCGGTACGAGGAACCCGGCGACGTCGACCGCATCCTCACGGCCGCCGAGCAGTTCGGCGACCGCTGTCTCGGCGTCGTGTTCAACGCCGTCTCCAGCGCCGCGTACGACGAGGTCGAAACCGACGTGGTCCCGTTCCTCGAGTCACGCGACATCCCGGTTCTGGGCGTCCTCCCGTGGGAACGCTCCATGGCCGGCGTCTCGGTCGAAGACCTCACGAACGAACTCGGAGCCGAATCGCTCACTGACGCCGACACCGGCGCCCTCATCGAGCGCGTGCTCGTCGGGGCGATGAGCGGGGAGAGCGCGCTCACGCACTTCCGGCGCACGAAGGACGCCGCCGTCATCACGGGCGGGGACCGGGCGGACGTCCAAGCCGCGGCGCTGGACGCCCCCGGCGTCAACTGTCTCGTGCTCACCGGCGGGCACCGCCCCTCGGGCGCGATACTCGGCGAGGCCGAGGAGCAAGGGATGCCGGTGTTGACCGTCCAGACGGACACGATCACGACGATCGAGCGGATCGAGTCCCTGATCCACGGCGGCCGCGTGCGGGACGAAGCGACCGTCGAGCGGATGCAGGAACTGCTCCACGCCCACGCCGACGTGGACGCCATCCTCGACTGAGAAACGGACGGCGATCTCGGTTCGGTACCCCGCCGCCGGTCAGTTCACGTACTCGCCGACGCTCTCGACGATCTCGTCGGCGTCGTACTCGTCCTCGTCGATGTCGAAGACCCCGTCGCCGTCGACGCGAACTTGGAAAACGCCGCCGTCGCCGGTGACCAGCGACACGCGATCGACTTGCAGCCCGTACTCCTCGAGGATCGCCCCTTGCAGGTCCTGTGCTCGGTCGCGGTGGCCACACGGGACGCAGTACTCGATTTCGACGCTCGTCATGCCGTCTATTGCTACGGACCGTTCCGTGGTAAACCTACTCACCCCGGAAACCGATCACCGCGTGTGCCGGAGGCAGGCGGCCGACTGCCGCTCGTTCGTGGACCGGAGCACCGGGTCGTCGCGCTCACACGGCGTCGCGAACGCTTCGAGTCGGTCGAGCGCGCGCTCACGGTCGCCACCGAGCAGGTCGTCGATCGCGCCGTCGAGAACCGCCTCGGCGTCGTCGTCCGTGAGCGTCTCGGGAACGTCGTACGCCTCTCGGAGCGCCGTCGCCGTGTCGTGGCGCTCCGTGTCGATGTCGTCGTCCCGGAGCGCGAGTCGGAAGTCGAGCACCGCCCGGTACTCGCCGTCGTCGAACGCGTAGTCGTCGGGCGGGATGACCCGCGGGCAGCGCGGATGGAACGAACAGCCCGACGGCGGCTCGATCGGGTCGGGCACGTCCCCGCGGAGTTCGACCGTCCCGCCCCGGTTCCGCGGGTCCGGGTCCGGGATCGCGGCGAGCAGTCCCTCGGTGTAGGGGTGCTGTGGGTCCTCGAACAGCGCCTCCGTCGGCCCGATTTCGACGATCTCGCCGAGGTACATCACCGCGACGCGGTCACAGATCTGCCGCACCACGTCCAGATCGTGGCTGATCAGGAGGATGCCCAGATCGAGTTCGTCCCGGAGGTCCGCCAGCAGCGAGAGGATGTCCGCCTGGATGCTCACGTCGAGCGCGGAGACTGGCTCGTCGGCGACCAGCAGGTCCGGGTCGAGCACGAGCGCGCGGGCCAGCGCGATGCGCTGTTTCTGCCCGCCGGAGAACTCGTGGGGGTAGCGGTCGGCGTCGTCGGCCGAGAGCCCGATGCGTTCGAGCACGTCGGCGACGATCTCCCGCTGGCGCTCCTCGTCGCGCAGCCCGTGGGTCGCGAGCGGGTCGGCGATCGACTCGCCGACGGTCGCCTGCGGATCGAACGCGGAGTCGGGGTCCTGGAACACGACCTGTGCGTTCCGGCGGAACGCCTTCCGCTCGCTCCGGGACTGGTCGGCCACCGCCTCCCCCTGGAACCGGACCTCCCCGCCCGTCGGCTCCTCGAGGTGAAGCAGCGTCGTCGCCGCGGTGGGCTTCCCGCAGCCTG
>NZ_JBHUDH010000046.1:2355-3338 GCF_042678005.1 Halolamina salina
ACGACCTCGCCGGCCTCGACGTCGAAGGAGATGCCGTCGACGGCCTTCACGTGGTCGGTCACCCGCCGCAGCAGGCCGCTCCGGACCGGGTAGTGTTTCTCCAGATCGCGGACCGAGAGGAGGGGTTCGTCAGTCATCGTGTTTGTCGGGGAACGACAGCGGTGGCTGGTGATCGTCGCCGTACAGGACGCAGGCGGCGTCGTGGTCGTCGCCGACGGGGTGGAACGCCGGCTGCTCGCCGGATCGACAGTCCTCGACTGCGTGGTCACAGCGCGGGTGGAACCGACAGCCGTCGGGCGGATCGGTCGGGTCGGGCGTGCTGCCGTCGATCGTGTCGAACGCCTCCCCGTGGCCCGGCAGGCAGTCGAGCAGCGCCCGGGTGTAGGGGTGGGCGGGGTTCTCGAACAGCTCGTACACCTCGCCGGTCTCCATCACCTTCCCGGCGTACATCACGACCACGCGGTCGGCGATCTCAGCGACGACGCCGAGGTCGTGGGTCACGAACAGCAGGCCCATCCCGCGTTCGTCCTGAATCTCGGCGAGCAGGCGGAGGATCTGGGCCTGTATCGTCACGTCGAGGGCGGTCGTCGGCTCGTCGGCGATCAGCAGGTCGGGGTCGCCCGCGAGCGCGATCGCGAGGACGACGCGCTGTTTCATCCCGCCGCTGAAGGAGTGGGGGTAGTCGTCGATCCGGTCGGCGGCGTCGGGGATGCCGACTCGATCGAGCAGGTCGATCGCCTCCTCCCGCGCCGCCTCCCTGTCGAGGTCACGGTGTGCGCGGACGGTCTCGACGACCTGCTCGCCGACGGTGTATACGTCGTCGAGCGCGCCCTGTGGGTTCTGGAACACGTGGGCGATCCGGTTGCCGCGGTACTCGGTCAGCTCCGACGCCGTGCAGTCGGTCAGGTCGGTGCCGTCGAAGATGATCTCGCCGCCGGTGATCTCGCCGTTGTCAGTCGGGATCAGTCGCGTGATCGACTCGC
>NZ_JBHUDH010000046.1:3393-9369 GCF_042678005.1 Halolamina salina
TCGGTGTCGAACTCGGTGCGGAGGTCCCGCACCGAGAGCAGCGGGTCGCTCACGAGCTTCCCCCCTGCCGCGTGTCGAGCGCGTCGCGGAGGCTGTCCCCGGAGACGTTGAACGCGGCGACGGCGAACGCGAGCAGCGCGACCGCGAACGTCGTCACCCACCACTTCTGGTGCCACGGCATCACCTCGGACTCCAGCCCGACGCGGATCACCCGACCGAGCGACTGCGAGGCGATCCGGCTGAGGCTGAGATAGGCGAGCGCGACCTGTGCGAGGACGAGCAGCGGTACCCGGCGGCTGAGTTCGGTGACGATCGTCCCTCGGGCGTTCGGGACGATCCGGTCCCGCAGGATCCGCAGGTCGCTCGCGCCCGTCGCCCGCGCCGCCCGGACGTAGCCCGCCGACCGCTGCTGGAGGGCGTCGCTCCTGACGACGCGTGCGACGCCGCCCCAGTTGAGGAGGCCGAACACGCCGACGAACGCGAACAGGCCGCCGTCGGTGACGCCGGAGTACTCCCCGAGGAAGAACGTCGCGAGCAGGATGTAGACGACGATCGCCGGCACCGTCTGCTGAATGTCGACGTAGCGCATCAGCGCGTCGTCGACCCAGCCGCCGTAGAAGCCGGCCAGCGCGCCGACGACCGTGCCGACGACGCCGATGAGCACCACCGTCGGGAGGCTGACCTGCAGCGCGACGCGGATCCCGTAGACGAGCAGTTCGAGGACGTTCTCGCCGTAGCGGTTCGTCCCCAGCGGGTAGCGCCACGTCCCGTGGCAGTAGCCGTCGACGACCTTCCCGACGCAGTTGTAGTAGTGGACGTCGCCGACGAAGACACTGGTGTACACCGGCGGCTGGAGCCGGTACTTGAGCTTGGGGTAGCCCGTGTCGAAGAACAGCCCCGGCCCGAGCAGTCCGATCGCCGTGAGCACGGCCAGCGCGAGCAGCGCCGCCAGCCCGATCGGGTGCGAGCGGAGGCGTCCGAGCAGCCGCCGGGTCCGATCGAGGTCGGCCGCCAGCGGGAACAGCCCGTAGCGTGCGAAGAACACGGTGGCGACGAGGAGCAGCCAGTCCGCACGCGTCACGTCCCAGTTCAGGGCCGCGACCAGCTCCTCGGGGGCGACGATCGCGTCGTACGCGTACAGCGCGCCGAGCGCGAGGAAGGCGCCGACGAGTCCGATCGTCCGCTTTCGAACCGTGACTCCACGGTCGCGGGCCGCCCAGTCTACCTCGGTGAACGCCGCTGACTCGAAGTCCTTGGAGGGCATCGCTGTTCGCGGTTCTGCAAACCCTCAGGAAACTTTATAATACTTTATGTTGCAGATGATGCCGATGGACTCGGACGAGCGATCCGTCGACGGGTGGTCCCCGTGAGCTACGTCAGCTACCTCCTCCGTCGGTTCGCGTTCGCCGTGTTCTCGGTGTACGCGGCTGCGACGGTGATGTTCGGGTTCACCGTCCTCCAGATACGGCTGATCTTCCGCCACCAGCTCGCGTTCATGAACTGGGCGGGGTCGGACACGACCGAACAGGAGATCGAGCGGTTCCGGGAGTCGTACATCGCACAGCGAAGGCTGGATCACCCGCTGCACGAGCGCTACCTCGACTGGCTCGTCGATCTCACGACGCTTGAGTGGGGCCAGTCGATCGCGTACCGACAGCCGGTCGCGGCCGTCCTCGACGGGCGAGTGGTGACCACCCTGGAGTACGTCGTCCCGGGGGTCGTGATCGCCGTCGCCCTCGGGGTCCCGCTGGGCGTGCTGGCGGCGTTCGCGAAGAATGGACCCGTGGACTGGAGCGCCCGGCTGAGCACGTACGCGCTGCTCGGCGTCCCCGTGTTCATGCTGATCACGTACCTCCTCGCCGCCGTCCCGTACGTACCGGGCGGCGATGGGGGGCTGTCCGTCCACCCGCAGGTGGTCGCCGCCGTCGCGGTCGCGGCGAGCCTGCTGGCCGGCCAACTCCGGTTCAGCCGCTCGGCCGTGCTCGACCAGACGGGCCGGGAGTTCGTGAAGATGCTGCGAGCCAAAGGCGTCTCCCGGACCACGCTCGTGCGGCACGTGCTCCGGAACGCGGCGCTGCCGATCGTCTCGCTGTCGCTGAGCGAACTGCTGGCGGTGCTGGTGTTGAACATCTACGTGATCGAGGAGGTCCTCCCGATCGACGGACTGGCCCGGGTGAGCCTCGTCGCGGTCGAACAGGGCGACATGTCGCTGATCACGTGGACGACGCTGGTGATCGTCTTCCTCGGAATCGCCGGGAGCTTCCTGCAGGACGTACTGTACGGCTACCTCGACCCGCAGGTCTCCGTCGAGTGAACACGAACGGGGTTCCGCGGCACGTCCGTCCCGGCTCACCGGACCGGCGACGACCGAACTCGCCGGGGTGTGTCGCCCCCTGCGGTTCCGGAGGTCACAGGAAACTTTATACGACTTTCTGCTGCAGATGATGGCGATGACCTCGGACGAGCGACCCGTGGTCGGGTGGTCCCCGTGAGCTACGTCAGCTACCTCCTCCGGCGGTTCGCGTTCGCCGTGTTCTCGGTGTACGCCGCCGCGTCCGTGATGTTCGGGTTCACGGTGCTTCAGGCGCGGCTGATCCTCCAGAAGCAGTTGGCGCTCTTGCGGTACAACGGCGCACAGGAGTGGCAGATCGAACAGTTTCGGGAGGCGTATCTCGCCCGGCGCGGGCTGGATCGCCCGCTGTACGAACACTACGCCGACTGGTTCGTCGACCTCACGACGCTGAACTGGGGGCAGTCGATCGCGTACGACCAGCCGGTCGCGGCCGTGCTCGACGGACGCGTGGTGACGACGCTCGAGTACGTCGTCCCCGGCGTCGTCGTCGCCGTCGCCCTCGGGGTCCCGCTGGGCGTGCTGGCGGCGTTCGAGAAGGAGGGCGCCGTCGACTGGACCGCCCGGCTGAGCACGTACGCGCTGCTGGGGATTCCGGTGTTCATGGTGATCACGTACCTCCTCGCGGTCGTCTCTCCCGTTCGGGGTGGCCCGCTGGCCGGCGACGGGCCGTACGTCCACCCGCAGGTGATCGCCGCCGGCGCGGTCGCGGCGAGCCTGCTGGCCGGGCAACTCCGGTTCAGCCGCTCGGCCGTGCTCGATCAGACCGGTCGGGAGTTCGTGAAGATGCTCCGGGCGAAGGGAGTTTCCCGGCTCACGCTCGTGCGACACGTGCTCCGGAACGCGGCGCTGCCGATCGTCTCGCTGTCGCTGAGCGAACTGCTGGCGGTGCTGGTGTTGAACATCTACGTGATCGAGGAGATTCTCCCGATCGACGGGCTGGCGCGGGCCAGCCTCGTCGCGGTCGATCAGGGCGACATGTCGCTGATCACGTGGACGACGCTGGTGATCGTCTTCCTCGGAATCGGTGGGAGCTTCCTGCAGGACGTGCTGTACGGCTACCTCGACCCGCAAGTCTCCGTCGAGTGACGGCGATCGAGTGAAACGAAAGTGGTGACGCGTGCGCCGCTTCCCCCTCTCAGTCCTGCTGGTACTCCTTCTCGAAGCCGCGGAACTCGGTGCGGTGGGCCTCCTCCTCGGCGAGGATCGTGACCGCGAGGTCCTCGGTCACCGGGTCGTCCGCGGCCTCGGCGGCGTCGATGAGCGCACGGTAGGTGTCGATGGCGTCCTCCTCGGCGTCGAGCACCCCCCGGATCACCGAGAGCACGTCGGTCGAGTCCTCCGGCGGCTGGAGGGAGTCCTGCCGCGAGACGAACTCCGCCGAGCTCGGCGGCCGAGCGTCGAGCTGTTTGAGGCGGTTGCCCAGCTGCTCGGCGTGGGCCAACTCCTCCTGGATGTCCGTCTTGAGGCTCTCCTTGATCTCCTCGGCGCGGACGCCGTCGAGGACGATGGCGTTGGTCTGGTAGTTCATCACCGTCTCCATCTCGTCGCCGTACGCCTTCCGCAGCAGGTCGATGACTTTCTCGGAGCTCATGCAGCCTGATTTGTACCTAACGGGCGATATATCCGTCGGCGGCTCCCCCGAACCGGGAGGCGGCGACGCCCGCTACTGGTACGTGTGGACCTCGCCCGTCGTGTTCTCCTCGATGTACCCCCAGTCGTAGTCGACGCCCAGCCCCGGCCCCTCGGGGACGGAGACGGTCCCCCCCTCGACGGCCTCCATCATGTCCGAGTAGCCGCCCTCGTACACGGGCGGCTGGGTGTTCTGACAGTGCGGGTGGACCAGCGCCATCTCGTAGTAGTTGGAGTTGCGGCAGGCGGCGATGCAGTGGCGCTGTGCCGGCCCGGGCGCGTGGAACTCGATGTCGAGCCCGAACGCCTCGGCGACGCGGGCGACCTTGATCGCGCCCGTGATCCCGGCGTCGTACTCCGGATCCGCACGGAGGAAGTCCGTCGCGTCGTTCGCGGCGAAGTCGGACTTGAGTTCGAGCCCGCGGACGTGCTCGGTCTGCAGGATCGGCGTGTCGAGCTTCTGGGAGAGCTTCCGGTGGGCGTGCTGGGAGATGCCGCCGTCGCGGAACGGATCCTCGTACCAGAAAAAGTCCTGTTCGTCACACGCTTTCCCGAGTTCGAGCGCGTCGGCGAACGTCTCCAGTTCGCAGGCGGGGTCGTGCATCAGGTCCATCTCGTCGCCGACGGCCTCGCCGACCGCGTGGACCGCCTCGACCTCCCGGCCGAGGTCGCGGGAGGCGTCCCCGCCGCCCCAGCCGTGGATCTTGAAGCCGCCGAACCCCGCGTCGCGGCACTCCTCCGCGAAGTCGGCGAACGCCTCCGGCGAGTCGAGCCCGCCGGCGTCGTCGCCGTGGTACGTCGACGCGTAGGCGGGGATCTCGGTGCGGTAGGTGCCCAGCAGTTCGTGGATCGGCGCGTCGTAGTACTTGCCCGCGAAGTCCCACAGCGCGATGTCGATCGGTCCCATCCCCATCCGGTCGTACTTCCGGAGCGCCCGCTTGATCTCCGACCAGTGTTTCTCGCGTTCGAGCGGGTCCTTCCCGATCAGGTACTCCGCGATGATGTTGTACTGCGCCGCCGCCGGGGAGTTCCCGCCGACGTACTCGCCGGTGATCCCCTCGTCGGTGTGGATCTTCACGCCGAACAGCTTGCGGTAGGTCGTCTCGCCCGGCTCGTAGACGAGGTTGAAGCCGTGCTCGTCGGTCCCCACGTCCTCGAGTGGGTACTCGAACTCCCGGCTCTCGATCTTCGTGATGGTGGGAGCCATGCCCGCCCACTGTGGGGGCGGCGCGTAAAAATCCCCCCGAGGCCGACCCGACGGGGGGCTACCCCTCCAGCGCGCCCATCCGCCAGATCCCCGGCTCGTCGAGCCGGAACGAGCAGCCGACGTGGGGCACCTCCAGCACCCGCGGGTAGCGGAACGAGGCGGCGTGTTCGTGGAGCACCTTCGGGTCGGCGCCGACGCCCTGCCACATGTCGTGGTGGGTGGGGAGCAGCCGGTCGAGTTCCAGTTGGTTCGCCGCCTCGACGATCTGGTTCTCGTCCATGTACCAGCGCGTCCGCTCCCCGCGGCCGAGGTCGTACTTGTAGATCTCCCCGACGGATCCGAACGCCAGCGCCCCAACGTCGACGTCGAACTCCGCGGCAATTTCCGGGAACGCCTCGGCCGCCGGACGGCTGTCGCCGGCGTGAACGAACGTTCCTGACTCGTGTTCGACGACGTAGCTCACCGGCTCGATCGCGTCTGGGTCGTTCGCCCCGCGGACGTGGACGGTGAAGTCGCCGACCTCGAACGTCTCGCCGGCTTCGATCACGTTCCGTCGGTCCTCGGGGGCGTCGAGGTCGCCGTCGTAGTCCGGCGACTCGTAGGACGCCTCGGGCGCGTAGAGCGACGCGTCGAGGTCGTTCACCAGCGGCCCGTACGACGGCGGATGCATGTGGTCGATGTGCTCGTGGGTGACGAGCACGGCGTCGCAGTCGGTGGCGTCGGCGGGGTCGATCGGCACCGGGATCATGCGGACGATGTTCGGCGGGTCGCCGTCGCCGAAGTACGG
>NZ_JBHUDH010000046.1:9440-11098 GCF_042678005.1 Halolamina salina
CGTAGGGATCGACGAACAGCGTCGTCCCCTCGCTCCCCTTCAACACAAACCCGTTACAGCCGAGATACCAGCCGACGACGCCGTCGCCGGGGTCGGTCGCCTCGATCTCCTCGCGAACGAACCAGTCGTCCCACGTCGAGTGAACCATGGCAGGGGGGTTCGGTGGGCGAGGGCAAATCGTTGGCGCCGGACGGGGCAGACGGGCGGCGCTCAGTTCCCCTGGATCGCGTCGATCACCATCGCGGCGGCGACGACGGGTTCGGTCGGCACGTCGCTCGCGTCGTCGATCGTCACGTCGTAGCGGTCCCGAAGCGAGAACTGCCCCTCGATGGTCCCGACGTGGTCGCCGTCGGCGTCGGTGATCTCGTACTTGTGGGGGATGAGTTCGCCGAACGGGAGCGAGTTTCGCGCCATCGTCGTGAGCGCGCCGCGGGAGTTGATCTCCGCGAGCTTGGCCTCCGTGTCGGCGTCACGGATCTTCCAAGTGTCCTGTAGCAGCGAGTAGTCGTTGTCCAGAATCACTACCTCCTCGTCGGTCGCGGCGTCGGTCAGCGTGTAGTCGCCCGCCACGTCGAGCATGCTTCCGGCGTTGACCTCGAACACCTCCTCGTCGTCGGCGTCGACGAACGGGAACTGCTCTTTCAGCTTCAGCATCTTCTGCTTCCCGCGCAGTACCACGTCCCCGTCGGCGTCGAGCGCCCGGAACTTGTTCCGGATCAGGCCCTGTTCGACGGTGTAGCTGTCATCGGCGAGTTCGATCCGCTCGAGATCGTAGTCGTCGGTCACACTCGTCGGCTGCCGCCCGACCATTGAAAAAAGCTCGTCCCTCGTTATCAGTCGAAATACTGTACGGCTGGACGGGAGCTACCCGCGGCCGACTCAGTAGCTGTCGTACACCGTCTTCGAGATGGTGTAGAAGTCGAGGCCGGCCTCGCCCTGCTCGCGGAACGTCTCGCTGGAGGAGGCCTTCATCCCGCCGAAGGGGACGTGGAGTTCGACGCCGGTGGTCTGCTGATTCACTTTCACCACGCCTGCGTCGATGTCGTCGACGAAGCTGTTGGCCTCGGTGTGGTCGTCCGTGACGATGCCCGCCGAGAGCCCGTACTCCACGTCGTTGGCGACCTCGAGCGCCTCGTCGTAGCCGCTCACGGGGATCACCGACAGCACCGGCCCGAAGATCTCCTCCTGTGCGAGCCGGCTGTCGTTGTCCACGTCGGCGAACACCGTCGGCTCGACGAAGTACCCCTTCCGGTCGATCGCGTCGCCGCCGGTCGCGAGGGTCGCGCCCTCCTCCTGCCCGACTTCGACGTACTCCAGCGTGCTCTCGAGTTCGTCTTTGCTGACCTGCGGGCCCATGTCGCCGCCCTCGAGACCGTTACCGGGCTCGATCGCCTCGGCCTGCTCGACGATCGCGTCGACGAACTCGTCGTACACGTCCTCGTAGACGATCGCCCGAGAGCAGGCGGTACAGGCCTGTCCCGTCACGCCGAAGGCGCCCCAGGAGACGATCTTGGCCGCCTTCTCGACGTCCGCGGAGTCCGAGACGACCGTGGGGTTCTTCCCGCCCATCTCGAGTTGGACGCGCTTGCCGTCCTCGGTCGCGGTGTCGTAGACGATGTCGCCGACCTCGGCGCTGCCGGGGAAGACGGCGGCGTCGA
>NZ_JBHUDH010000046.1:11115-11840 GCF_042678005.1 Halolamina salina
ACGGCCTCGTGACCGGCGACGACGCTGCCGACCTCGCCGCCGGGACCGGTGACGACGTTGAGCGCGCCGTCGGGGAGACCGGCCTCGTCCAGCGCCGCGGCGATCTCGTGGGTCGGGCCGGGCGCGAGCGTCGCGGGCTTGATCACCGCGGTCGTGCCGGCCGCCAGCGCGGGCGCGATCTTCCACGCCGGGATCGCGATCGGGTAGTTCCACGGCGTGATCAGGCCCGCGACGCCGACCGGCTCCTGCTTCGTTCGGAGCACCGTGTCGCCGCCGCTGGCGCTCTTGACCTCGCCGCCGATGTCGCGGGCCTTCGACCCGTAGTAGTCGAAGATGTCGATGGCGCGCTGGACCTCGCCGCCGGCTTCGGCCTCGGTCTTCCCCTCCTCGCGGACCAGCAGTTCGGTCAGTTCCTCCTTCTTGTCTGCGAGGATCTGACTCGCCCGCGAGAGGATCCGACCCCGCTTCGGAGCGGGCGTGTTGCCCCACTCCTCGGTCGCCGCGGCGGCGGCCTCGACCGCACGCTCGGCGTCCGACGCACTGGACTTGGGGTAGGTGCCGACGACCTCGTCGGGGTTGGCGGGGTCGTGCGTGTCGAACGTGTCGCCGCTCTCGGCGTCGATCCACTCGCCGTCGATGAGGTTCGATCTGCTCGCCATGTCCGACCGTTGTAGCGGTCGGCGGATAACCCTTTACGCTGCGGCTTCCCCCCGGAGATTTATGCC
>NZ_JBHUDH010000046.1:11977-15933 GCF_042678005.1 Halolamina salina
CCTGTTCGCGGAGGCGCCGGTCGTCGAGTTCTCCGTCGTCGAACTCGAACGCCCCGTTGCGCCCGAGGAGGTGTGGGCCGCCGGCGTCACCTACGAGATCAGCGAGCAGGCTCGCGAGGAGGAGAGCGGGATGGCCGACGTCTACCTCGACGTGTACGACGCCGAACGCCCGGAGATTTTCTTCAAAGCGACCCCGAGCCGGACGGTCGGCCCCGGCGGCGCGATCGGCGTCCGGGGCGACTCGGACTGGAACGTCCCCGAGCCCGAACTGGGGCTGGTGCTGTACGACGGCGAGATCGTCGGCTACACCGTCGGCAACGACGTGAGCAGCCGCGAGATCGAAGGGGCGAACCCGCTCTACCTCCCACAGGCGAAGGTGTACGACCGCTGCTGCTCGATCGGTCCCTGCGTCGTCGGCGCCGGCAGCGTCCCCGACCCCCACGACCTCGGGATGTCGATGCGCATCGAGCGCGACGGCGAGACCGTGTACGACGACGCCACCTCGACCGCTGAGATGGCCCGGACCTGTGAGGAACTCGCCGACTGCTGGCGCGCCCACAACGCGGTGCCGGAACTGGGCGTACTGCTCACCGGCACCTCGCTCGTCCCCGAGGGCGAGTTCACGCTCCAGCCCGGCGACACGGTCCGCATCGACATCGAGGGGATCGGGGAGCTGGTGAACCCCGTCGTCGAGGTCTGATCGACGGTCGGAGGGCACCGTCACTCGCCGGACGAGGGGGGAGTAGCCGACGCCCCCGCCAGTACCCGCCCGGGGGAGAAGTTCGCTGCCAGACGGAGATATCGCGTTCTGAGAAGGGTCAGCCGCGGCCGCGGTCCGGTCCGGGGCGGTCGCGCTGCGTCGCTGGTCCGTCGGGCCCGCCGCTGGAGCGCCCCGGCCGCGGCTTCGATCGAACGGCGGCGCTCCCGGACCGATAGTTCACGGGGTGGGGGAGTTCGTCACGGCGTGGCCGGGCGGCGATGCCTTCGCGCCTACCACTGCGCGGCGCCGGGCGACGACTGCGGCTATCCGCGCAGGAATCGTTGGGCTTGCCGCGCGACCGCCGTTCGGAACGCCGACTCGTCGATCGCTCGTCCGCCCCCGAACAGCCGGCCGTGCTCCTCGCGGTACACGTCTTCCAGCACGCGCTCCCGGAGTTCGTCGACGGTCGGCGCCTGCCCGCACTCCTCGAGTCGTGTCGCGACGCGCTCGAACCGGCGATCCGTCGCCACCGCGGCCGCCAGCGAGTCCCCGCCCTCGGCGTCGATCGGATTCTCGGACTCTCCAGAAATTTCGGGATTTCTGAGCAGTGCGCGCCCGCCACGCTTGTCGCGAATTACGACGCCCGCGGCGGCGCCGTCGTACCACGCCGATTCGGGGAACCGGTAGCGTTCGGGGTCGAAGTCCCGGCTGTGGAGTTCGCGTTCAACAGCGTTAGCCGGGTCGAGGCCGAGGCGGTCGAAGATGGCTTCGGCAGCGGCCGGTGGCCGGAAGGTGTCGGCATCGCCGGCGGATACATCGGCGCCGAGAAACGGCGGCAGTCTGTCCCAGTCGTAGTCGATCCGCTCGCGGTGGGTCGCCCAGCCGACGAACGTGACGCTGCTCACGTCGTCGACGGCATCTCGGAGCGCCGCACGGTCCAGTCGCTCCCGGACGTGCCGGACCGCGCGGCGACACTGTCGCGGGATCGCGTCGTCGTCGCGGTAGACGCGCTGCTCGCCGCCGAAGCGGATCGCGCCCGACTCCCCGATCCGGAACCGGAGGAGCGACCCCTCGACCGCCTCCAGCAGCCAGAGGTGGCCCGCGAACTCGGGGACGGCCTCGTCGTCGATGGCGGGGATGGGCGGATACTGCTGCACACGTGCGATCGGACGGCTGGCCGGGTATGGGTTCCGGCGGCGACCGGCGGCCCACCACCCTTAATCCGGCCCACACCGAAGCCGTCGGCATGATCACGAGCAGGCGCATGGCCGCGGTCGACCGCAACGCCGCGGCGCTGGGCGTGCCGCTCCGGGTGCTGATGGAGTCCTCGGGCAACGCCGTCGCCCGACGAGTCCGGGAACTGACGGCCCCCGGCGACTCGGTGACGCTGGTCTGCGGCCGGGGGAACAACGGCGGCGACGCGCTCGTCGCTGCACGCTTCCTCGACGACCGCGAGGCCACGGTAAAACTGCTGGGTCGGCCCGAGAGCATCACGACCGAGATCGCGCGGGCGAACTGGGACGCGCTCAAGGCAGCCGACATCGACGTCGAGACCGTGACGGACTCCCGCGCGTTCGACCTCGACGATCCGGACCTGGTCGTCGACGCGATGCTCGGGACGGGAATTACGGGCGAACTCCGGGAGCCGGAAGCCAGCGCGGCCCGCGCGATCAACGACAGCGCGGCGCCAGTCCTTGCGGTGGACGTGCCCTCCGGCGTCGATGCGGATACGGGCGCGACTCCGGGCGGGGTCGTCGAGGCCGAGCACGTCGTCACGTTCCACGACCTGAAGCCGGGGCTCGCCGAGCACGCGGACGTGACCGTCGCGGATATCGGCATCCCCGAAGCTGCCGAGGAGGTAGTCGGTCCCGGAGACGTGGCAGTGCTGGGCGACGGGGGAAGCAGGAAGGGCGAGGGCGGCCGGACGTTCGTGATCGGCGGCGGCCCCTACACCGGCGCGCCCGCACTCGCCGCCGGCGCGTCGCTGTCGGCCGGCGCGGGTCTCGCGTTCGTCGCCTGCCCCGCGTCGGTGTTCGATCCGATCGCGGGCTACTCCGAGGACCTGATCGTCCAGCCCTACGGCGACGGTGAGGAGTCGGCCACGGACCACCTCGAACCAGAACACGTCCCGGAGCTCGTCGAGACGGCCGAGCGCCACGACGACACGGTGATCCTCGGCCCGGGCCTCGGCCGACATCCCGAGACCGAAGACGCCGCCCGGCAGTTCCTCGCCGAGTTCTCCGGCACCGCAGTCGTCGACGCCGACGCGCTCCCCTTGGTGCCCGAGGTCGACACCGACGCGACGCTGGTACTCACGCCGAACCGCTCCGAACTGGCGGAGTTGGGCGGCCCCGAGGCGGACGACCTCGTGGCGCACGCCGACGAGATCCGCGAGCTCGCGGCCGATCTCGGCCACACGATCCTCGCGAAGGGTGAAGTGGACGTGATCACCGACGGCGAGACGGTCCGGCGCTGTCGGGCCGGCACGCCGGGGATGACCGTCGGCGGCACCGGCGACACGCTCGCGGGCGTGGTCGCGGCGCTGCTCGCCCGCGCGGAGCCGTTCGAGGCGGCCTGCGTCGGCAGCTACGTCAACGGCCGCGCCGCCGAGATGCTGGATCGGGGCGACGGCCTGCGCGCGACCGAACTCCAAGAGACCATCCCGGCGGCGCTCGAAGGGGGCGACGATGAGTGAGAACGCCGACTCCGACGACGAACTGACCCACACCACCGACGACGGCGATGTGCAGATGGTTGACGTGGGCGAGAAGCCCGATACCGGCCGGCGCGCGGTCGCACGCGGGGAGATCCGCCTCACCGAGTCGACGATCGCGGCCGTCCGGGCCGACGAAATCGGGAAGGGTGACGTGCTCGCGACCGCCCGGATCGGCGCGATTCAGGCGGTCAAGCACACCTGGGAGACGATCCCGATGTGCCACCAGATCCCGATCACGAACGTGGAGACGGAGTTCTCGGTGGGCGAGGACCGGATCGAACTCGAGGTCGCCGTCGAGACGACCGGGAAGACCGGCTGCGAGATGGAGGCGCTGCAGGGCGTGACGACCGGGCTGAACGTCGTCTGGGACATGGTGAAGGCCGCCGAGAAGGAGGTCGTCGAGGCGTCCGACGAGGTGGAAGCGAGCGGCTACCCCGGGACGGAGATTTCGGGCGTGGAGGTCGTGAGCAAGGAGAAGCGGGAGCTCTGAGGGCGGTTCGTTGGTCGGGTGGTAGGCATGGTTCGATTGTTGGCTGATAG
>NZ_JBHUDH010000047.1:0-3216 GCF_042678005.1 Halolamina salina
GAGTTGCTGTCGCAGTTGCAGAAGTTGTCGCGGTTGCAGAAGCTGTCGCAGTTACCAAATCCGTCGCCCCCAACTCAAACCGCTTCCATCGACGCCAGCAGCCGACACTTCCGACAGACGTCCGCCGAGGTCGTCGAGCCGCACTCCTCGCACTCGCCGAGGTTCCCCTCGTCGTCGCCGCCATACGCCTCCGCTGCCAGTTCCGCCAGCTCCTCGTACCCCGACATGATCGAGTGGCGGGTCCCGGGGTGGTTCTCCTCCAGCTTCAGGAGCAGTTCCTGTATTTCCCCGCGGTACGCCTCGCTGGCGTGGGGACACTCGGTGATGTGGGCCGGCAGGTCGTTCACGTGGGCGTACAGCGCCACCTCCTTCTCCGGGATGTCCCGCAGCGGCTTCGCCCGCGGGACGAACGAGTCGCTCTCCTCGCGGTCGTCGAAGCCGCCGATGGAGGCGTCGAAATGTTTGGCGACCTGCTTTACGTCGCCCTCGAGGAAGTTCATCAGCGCCGTCTGGGCCTCGTCGTCGAGGTTGTGGCCCGTCAGCAGCTTGTCCGCGCCCAACTGTTCGGCGTAGTCCTCCAGCAGGTCCCGGCGGAACACGCCGCAGTACGCACAGGGCGCCATGTTCTCGGGGTCGTCCTCGACTACGTCGTCCATCCGGACGCCGAACTCCTCCTCGTAGCCGACGACCTCGTGGGCGATCCCCAGTTCCTCGGTCAGCTCCTCGCTAGCGGCCAGCGACTCGTCGCGGTACCCCTCGATCCCCTCGTGGATCGACAGCGCGACCAGTTCGATCCGGGGGTCCTCGCCGAACGTCTCAGCGAGGATCTCCGTCAGCACCACCGAGTCCTTCCCGCCGGAGAGCCCGATCACCCACGTCTCGGGGTCGTCGGGCGTCGCCTCGCGGGAGACGAGGCCGTCCTCGCGAACGCGGCGGCGGACCCGCTTCTCGACCGATCGCGTGAAGTGCTCCTCACAGAGATGCGCCCCGGAGTAGGCGGCGTGCATCACCGCCTCGGAGCCGCACCGGTCACAGTCCATTTGTCGGCGGTAGCCGACCGCCGGGGATACGGGTTTCGCTCGGCGGGGGCGTCGGCGACTCGGCGGTCGTGCCGACGCCTCGGCGCACTGCAGCGACACGGCGACGTGAGTCAAAGATCGCCTATTGCTTTGGTTTCCAAAATCGAGTACCTATCGTACATTGGTTCTGAAGGCACAAACGCACTAAGGGAGGAGCCCCTACACGTAGATAGCCATGGGAACACGCACAGCACAACTGAACGTCACGGGGATGTCCTGTGCCAACTGCTCGGCGACGGTTGGCGAGGCGCTGGACGAACTCGACGGCGTGGTCGAGGCGAACGTCAACTACGCCACCGACGAGGGCAGCGTCGAGTACGACCCCGAGAAGGTATCGCTCGGCGAGATCTACGACGCCGTCGAGGCGGCCGGCTACGGCGTCGTCTCGGAGACGGCGACGATCGCCATCTCCGATATGTCGTGTGCGAACTGCGCCGACGCCAACGAGGAGGCGCTCGAGGGCGTGCCCGGCGTCGTCGACGCCGAGGTGAACTACGCGACCGACGAGGCGCAGGTCACCTACAACCCCGAGGACGCCTCGCTCGAGGCGATGTACGACGCGATCGAGGACGCGGGGTACACGCCGGTCCGTGAGGGCGGCGACGACGAGGGCGAGTCCGCCCGCGACGCCGCCCGGAACGAGGAGATCCGCAAACAGCTCCGACTGACGCTGTTCGGCGCCGCGCTGTCGGCGCCGCTGCTGTTCTTCCTGTTCGAACACTTCTTCTTCGACAGTCTGCTCGCCGACTCGCTGTTCGGCGTGCCGCTGGGCTGGGTGATGTTCGGGCTCGCGACGCCCGTACAGGTCGTGCTCGGCCGGTCGTTCTACAGGAACTCCTACAACGCGCTCGTCACGAACGGGCGCGCCAACATGGACGTGCTGATCGCGCTCGGGTCGTCGACCGCGTACGTCTACTCCGTCGCGGCGCTTCTGGACCTGATCGCGGGGAGCCTCTACTTCGACACCGCGGCGCTGATCCTCGTGTTCATCACGCTCGGCAACTACCTCGAGGCCCGCTCGAAGGGACAGGCCGGCGAGGCGCTGCGGACGCTGCTGGAGATGGAGGCCGACACCGCAACGATCGTCGACGAGGACGGCAACGAGGAGGAGATCCCCCTCGAAGACGTGGAAGTCGGCGATCGGATGAAAGTCCGGCCGGGCGAGCAGATCCCCACCGACGGCGTGGTCGTCGACGGGCAATCTGCGGTCGACGAGTCGATGGTCACCGGGGAGTCGGTCCCCGTCGAGAAGACCGAGGGCGACGAGGTCGTCGGCTCGACCATCAACGAGAACGGCGTGCTGGTCGTCGAGGCGACGAAAGTCGGCGCCGACACGGCGCTCCAGCAGATCGTCCGGACGGTGAAGGAGGCCCAGTCCCGCCAGCCCGACATCCAGAACCTCGCGGACCGCATCTCCGCGTACTTCGTGCCGGCGGTGATCGGCAACGCCCTGTTCTGGGGCGTCGTCTGGTACCTGTTCCCCGGAACGCTGGCCGGCCTCGTGAACTCGCTCCCGCTGTGGGGGCTGGTCGCCGGCGGCCCGGCGATCGCCGGCGGCACCGTCTCGGTGTTCGAGTTCGCGATCGTCGTGTTCGCGTCGGCGGTGCTGATCGCCTGCCCCTGCGCGCTCGGGCTCGCGACGCCCGCGGCGACGATGGTCGGCACGACGATCGGCGCCCAGAACGGCGTGCTGTTCAAGGGCGGCGACGTGCTCGAACGCGCGAAGGACGTCGACACGGTCGTGTTCGACAAGACCGGGACGCTCACCGAGGGCGAGATGGAGCTTACCGACGTGGTGGTGTTCGACGGCGCGGAAGCTCGCGCTGACGGCGGTGACGCGGCGCCGGATGGCGGCCAGCTCGCCGAACGCGAGCGGCTCGACGAGGACGACGTGCTCCGGCTCGCGGCGACGGCCGAGAGCGGCAGCGAGCACCCGCTGGCCCGCGCGATCGTCGACGGCGCCGAGGACCGCGGGATCGAGGTCGGCTCGCCCGCCGAGTTCGAGAACGTCCCCGGGCACGGCGTCCGGGCGACGGTCGACGGTAGCGAGGTGCTGGTCGGCAATCGGAAGCTGCTCCGCGACAACGGCGTCGATCCCGACCCCGCCACGGAGACGATGGAACGGCTCGAAGGGGAG
>NZ_JBHUDH010000047.1:3305-11699 GCF_042678005.1 Halolamina salina
GCGGAGACGATGGAACGGCTCGAAGGGGAGGGGAAGACCGCGATGCTGGTCGCCTACGAGGGCGATCTCGTGGGTGTCGTCGCCGACGCCGACACCGTGAAGGAGAGCGCGAAGTCGGCGGTGAGCCAGCTCCGCGAGCGCGGCCTCGACGTGATGCTGCTCACCGGCGACAACGAGCGGACCGCCCGCGCGGTCGCCGAGCAGGTCGGCATCGACCCCGAGAACGTCCGCGCGGAGGTGCTGCCCGAGGACAAGTCCGACGCGGTCGAAGCGATTCAGGAGCAGGGCCGGCAGGCGATGATGGTCGGCGACGGCGTCAACGACGCCCCCGCGCTCGCGGTCGCCTACGTCGGGACCGCGATCGGCTCGGGGACCGACGTGGCGATCGAGGCCGCCGACGTGACGCTGATGCGCGACGACCCCGTGGACGTGGTGAAGGCGATCCGCATCTCGGACGCGACGCTGCAGAAGATCAAGCAGAACCTCGTCTGGGCGCTCGGCTACAACACGGCGATGATCCCGCTGGCCTCGCTGGGGCTGCTCCAGCCGGTGCTCGCCGCGGGCGCGATGGCGATCTCGAGCGTGTCGGTGCTGACGAACAGCCTGCTGTTCCGGCGGTACGACCCCGACGAGGATTACGAACTGCTCGGCGGGCTTCGATAGACGGCGACGCCCCGACGTTTCTGCGTCCGTCGACGACCGACCGTCTACGCGGGCGGGTCGGCGTCGTCGCCGAACCCACTTCCGTACGATTCGACGACCTCCGTGACGGTGACCTCGTAGGCGTCGTACCACTCCGTCCACCGCTGTTTCGCTCGTTCGTGAACGGACGCCGCGCCGAACGACTCGAGCGCGTCCAGTGACTCCCAGTAGTACGCGACGAGCACCTCCTCGCTCTCGGGGTCGTGCCACGTCCGCTTCCCGCGATACCCCTCCGTCTCCTCGGCGGTCGCCTGTATCGCGTCGTTCAGTTCGTGGAACTCCTCGTCGTACTCACCCGGGTCGAGGCGGAACGTGACGAGATACACTACCACCGTACTCGCGCTCCCGCGAGAAAGGTACTTTCCTCTGGGGCCGAACGTCGCGGAAACCGCCCGCAAAAAGCCGCAAAATCACCGATTATCGCCGTCGGCCGTCCAGTTCGACGTCGTCGAGTCGGTCAGTCACTCAGGCCGCGCTGGCGGTCGGTCCGGTCTCCGCGGCCTGCAGCAGCTCCTGGTAGCGGTTCCGGATCGTGACTTCGCTCATGTCCGTCGCCGCGCTGACCTCGCTCTGGGTGAGCGCGTTGTTGGTCAGCACGCCCGCGGCGTAGATCGCGGCCGCCGCCAGCCCCACGGGCGACTTGCCCGAGTGGACGTTCTGGCGCTTGGCGGTCTCGAGCAGCTCGCGGGCGCGGCGCTCGGTCTCGTCGTCGAGGTCGAGGTCGCTGGCGAACCGCGGGAGGTACTCAAGCGGGTCCGCGGGCTGGACCTCGAGCTTCAGCTCCCGCACGATGTAGCGGTAGGCGCGCTTGAACGTCGCCTGATCGACGCGGGAGACGGCGCTCATCTCGTCGAGGCTGCGGGGGACGTTCCCCATCCGGGCCGCGGCGTGGAGGCTCGCGGTCGCGATCCCCTCGATCGAGCGGCCGGGCAGCAGGTCCTGATCGAGCGCCTGTCGGTAGATCACCGACGCGGTCTCGCGGACGTTCTCCGGCAGCCCGAGCGCGGAGGCCATGCGGTCGATCTCGCCGAGGGCCTGCTTGAGGTTGCGCTCCTTGTGGTCGCGGGTGCGGAACCGCTCGTTCCACGTCCGCAGGCGCTGCATCTTCTCGCGCTGGCTGGCCGAGAGCTGGTTGCCGTAGGCGTCCTTGTTCTGCCAGCCGATGTTGGTCGACAGGCCGTCGTCGTGCATCATCTTCGTCGTCGGGGCGCCGACGCGGGACTTACTGTCCTTCTCGCCGGCGTCGAACGCACGCCACTCGGGCCCGCGGTCGATGGCGTCTTCGTCGACGACGAGGCCACAGTCCGCACAGACGGTCTCGGCCTGTGACTCGTCGGTCTCGAGGTTGCCACCGCACTCGGGGCAGTGGTGCTCCTGCTCGTTCTCTGCCCGCTCGGTCTCGGTTTCGCGGTGGGTCGTGTTGGTGCTCATTGGATTGGAACCGAAGTGATACCCGGCTCGGTGCCGGGCTGTCTTCACTCTAGGGTAGGAGAGAAAAGTATATAAATCTTTCGCCAACCTCGATACGGCTTCTCACGCTGCTACCGTTCGATTTCGGCGTGTAGAATCGATACAGCCCGATCGATAGCTTCTTAGGTGGTATAACCTTGGGTAAGTCTCACACGGACGCCACGCTGGGCCGGGGTTTTGCCTGGGAAGGAGGGGGAAGGATCAGTCGCCGGCGATCTGACAGCCGCCGTCGTAGTCGACGCCCGAGAGGGAGTCGATCCCCTCGTCGCCACAGACCGGACAGTCGGGGTTCTCGCGGTACGGGACGGTCTCGAAGCTGAGCTCCCGGGCGTCGTAGAACAGCAGCCGGCCCGAGAGCGCGTCGCCGAGGCCGAGCAACACCTTCACCGCCTCGGTGGCCTGCAGGCAGCCGACGGTGCCGGGCAGCACCCCCAGCACGCCCGTCGTCGCACAGTCCGGCACGGTGCCCGGCTCCGGCGGCTCGGGGAACAGACAGCGGTAGCACGGCCCGTCGGGGGTGAGCGTGGTGACCTGCCCCTCGAACTTGTAGATCGCGCCGTGACAGAGCGGGACGCCCTCGATCGAACAGGCGTCGTTGAGCATGTACCGCGTCGGGAAGTTGTCGGTGCAGTCGACGACCACGTCGTAGTCGGCGACGAGCTCCCGGGCCTCGTCGGGGGCGATCCGGCGCTCCATCGCCTCCACCTCCACGTCGGGGTTGAGTTCGGCGACGAACTCCGCGGCGCTCTCGGCTTTGGGCCGCCCCACGTCGGCGTCGCGGTGGATGATCTGGCGCTGGAGGTTCGAGCGCTCCACCACGTCGTCGTCGACGATGCCGAGGTGGCCCACGCCCGCGGCCGCGAGGTACTGGATCACCGGCGCGCCGAGGCCGCCGGCGCCGACGACCAGCGCGCTACCTTCGAGCAGACGTTTCTGCCCCTCCGGCCCCACGTCGTCGAGGATGATGTGTCGGGAGTAGCGGTCGAGCTGGGTAGCGTCGAGCGAGAGATCGGTCATGAAGCCGTGTTCGGGTCCGACGAGGGTTAAGCGTACGGTCGGTGGCGAACCCTGCTCGCGACTCCGCGGCCGAGATCACGCGCTCGCGGTCGTCTGGTTCCCGCAGGTCTCCATCGTCGGCGTCACTGGGCCGGAGGCGCGCTGGGCGGGCTACCTGCTGAACCTCGCGGGCGTCTACGTCATAACCCACTGGCTCTACCGCGACGTGGGCTGTGCGATTTAGCGTGTCGGCGTCGTAGCCCCCTTCCCGCCGGCGCCCCATCTCCCTGTATGGTTACGACAGAGCGGTACTTCCTCGCGGAGCGACCCGACGGCGTGCCGGACGACGAGACGTTCGACCTGCGGACGATCGACCTCGGGGACCCCGCCGCCGGCGAGGTGCTGGTGAAGATCCGCTACCTCTCGGTCGACCCGTACATGCGCGGCCGGATGGACGCCGGCGAGTCCTACGCCGAGCCGTGGGAAGTCGACGAGCCGCTGGAGGGCGGCGCGGTCGGCGAAGTCGTCGACGAGGCGGGGACGGAGTTCGAGCCCGGCGACACCGTCGTCGGCAACATGTCCTGGTCCGAGTACCACCTCGCGGACGCCGACGGCCTCCAGCGGATCGAGACGGGCGCGCTCCCGGTGTCGACCGCGCTGGGCGTGCTGGGCATGCCGGGCCGGACGGCGTACTTCGGCACGCGCGAGGTGCTCGAACCCCGCGCCGGCGACACGGTGGTCGTCAGCGCCGCCGCGGGCGCGGTGGGATCGGTCGTCGGCCAGCTCGCGAAGCTGCAGGGCGCCCGCGTCGTCGGCTTCGCGGGCAGCGACGAGAAGTGCGAGGTGGTCGAGGAGGAGTTCGGCTTCGACGCCTGCATCAACTACAAAGCGACCGACGACTACATTGAGGCGCTTAGCGAGGCCGCGCCGGAGGGCGTCGACGGCTACTTCGACAACGTCGGCGGCCCGATTACGGACGCGGTGTTCACGCAGCTAAACGTCGACGCCCGCGTGGCGGTCTGTGGCCAGATCGCGCTGTACAACGCCGAGGAGATGCCCACCGGCCCGCGGAAGCTGGGGAAGCTGATCGAGACCCGCGCCCGCGTGCAGGGGCTGCTCGTCGGCGACTTCGCGCCGCGGTTCGAGGAGGCGACCGCGGACTTGGCGGAGTGGGTCGCCGCCGGCGAGATCGAGTACCGCGAGACGGTCACGGAGGGGCTGGAGAACGCCCCCGACGCCTTCTTGGGGCTGTTCGAGGGCGAGAACATCGGGAAGCAGGTGGTCCGAGTCGAGTAAGGTCGGCACGGTGGTTTCGTCGTTGAGGAGGCAACGACAGCTGCGAACAGCACCGCGGAGCGAGCATGTCCACTTGTGACCGCACCGCTCCGCACAGCCCTCATACCTCCCCAGCCGACTCGTTCGCTCCTTTCAGTCGCTCACTCGTCCCTCGCGCTCGGTCGGCGCACGGAGGCGCCGACGCTTCGCGCCACCGCACAGCAGCAGCTACTCGGTCTGCATCGAAAGAAAACGGACCGGTGATTGCTGTTACTTTCCGCCGCGGTCGCCCGACGCGACGCTCGGTCGGACCTTCTCGGCACCCTTGCCCCGGGTGCGCAGGCCGCGGTTGGACTTGCCGGCGTTGGTGAGGCCGCGGAACGCGCGGCCGGTCTGGGAGTCGTCGCAGATCCAGTTGAGGTCGTCGTCGTTCTGGATCGCGGCGTGTTCGGGGTCCACGAGGATCGCCTCGAACCACTTCTGGGAGCCGTCCTCACCGACCCAGTAGGAGTTCAGCACCCGGAGGTTCGGGTACTTGCGCGTCGCGCGCTCCTCGGCGATCCGCTGGATCGAGGTCCGGCGGCCGAGGCGGTTAACGCCCTGTCGCTTCGAGCGGCGCCCGGCCTTGTGTCGGCGCTTGCGCGCGCCGCCCTTGCGGACGGCGATGCGGACGACGACGATGCCCTGCTTGGCCTTGTAGCCCAGTTCGCGGGCCTTGTCCAGCCGGGTCGGGCGCTCGATGCGCTCGATGGCGCCCTGCTCGCGCCACTCCTGTTTTCGCTGCCACTGCAGCTCGGCGAGCTTGCCGTCGCCGGGCTGCTTCCACGCGTCCTTGATGTGGGAGTAGAAACTTCGTGCCATGGTTCTCTGCGGGCGCTTGCGATTCAGTCGGTGGAGACGCGTCGCGTCTCGGCCGACCACATTTCGTCCCGAGCTATCGGGTGCCCGCTGGCGTCCCGTCGACCAGCGAGTTAGCCGTGAGTATTCGGGATTCGGTGGTAAGGGTTTCGAAGCGCCCCGGATTCCGCGCCCACGCCCGGACACACGGAAACCGGAGGACGACCGACGCCGAAAAACCGTTTAGACGCCCGTCTCGTACCGCAGGATCCCCGCGATCCCGCCGAAGGCGTTGAGCAACTGTTCGCCCTTCTCGAAGTCGGTGCTGATGAACTTCGTCTCGGTCCCGCGCTGGTCGGCGATCTCCATCAGGTGCTCGACCGCGTCCTCCCGTTCCTGCACCTCGGCGACCTCGCCGCACTCCGAGCACTCGTGGTCGGCCGTGTTGTGCCGGCGCTCGACGGTCTCGTACTCAGTGTGGCCGTTGGGACACTCGTACACCACCACGTCCTCGGTGAGGTCCTCCGAGAGCAGCAGGCGGTCGACCGACCCCATCACGAGGTTCTCCCGTGTCGGCTCGAGCCCGTAGGTGGCCTCGCCGCCGGTGTGGAGGTTCTCGAAGAACTCCTCCATCTGCTCTTTGTCCTCGACGAGCTCCTGATCGGCCAGCGCCTCCTGCCCGGCGTCGACGAGGTCGTACAGCCCGGACTCGTCGGTGTAGGCGATGTCGAACTTCCCGAGCACCTTGTCCTGCAGCTCGTGGTGGAGGTAGTCGCCGTCGAGGAACTCGTCTTTCGTCGGCGACGGGCCGCCGACGAGGATCCCGTCGAGTTCGTGCCGTTTGGGCACCATCAGGTCGTCGGCCATCTCCGCGACCTCCTGGTAGAAGTTGTCGATGGCCTCCAGCCGCAGTCGGGCGAACCGCTGGGCTGACTGGCCACCTTTGCGCTGCTTCCCCGGCACCAGCGAGGAGGCGGACTTCACCGGCTCGACGCGCTTGCCCTTGAGCCAGCCGACGTTGGCCTCCCGCCGGTCGAGCACGATCAGGCCGAACAGGCCGGAGTCGGCCATCATGTGCTCCAGCGGCTCGATCAGGAAGTCCGAGTCGCAGTGGTAGCGGAACGACTCGACGGGGTCCGGCGGCGACTCCAGCGTCCGGGTGATCATCTCGGTCTGCCCGCCGCCGGAGTCGATCGCGCCCGAGAAGATCACCATCCCGTTCTCCGGCGGGTAGGTGTCGTAGTAACGCAGGCGGTCCTTGATCGACGTGAGGGCGTCCTGCACGTTCGTCCGGGTCTGCTTGGACTTGATGTTGGCCGCCTCGGAGTGCTCCTGAGTGACGTGGGCGACCACGTCGGAGATCTGCCGGTCCTCGGGGATGTAGATGGTGACGAGCTGCGTTCCTGATCCCTCGTACTCCTCTAACTCTTCGAGGACCTTGCGGAACTCGTACTTCCGCCTGTCCTCGCTTGTCTCTTCGGCGTCGGTACTCATTAGTTCAGGATAGGCGCTATCGCGTGTAAGTACCTGTTGACTGGTCCATTCGCCGCACGCGCCCGGCGACGCCGACGGACAGGGATGATCCTGCGAAAAGACGGTCGGCTGCCTCTATCGGCCCGGAGCTACATCGACTCCGGCGCGGCGACGCCGAGCACGTCGAGCGCGTTCCCGACGGTGTGTGCCGCCGCAGCCACGAGCGCCAGCCGCGCGTCCCGCAGTTCCTCACTCTCCGCTTCGAGCACCGGACACTCCCGATAGAACGCGTTGAACCGCTCGGCGAACGTCCGGGTGTAGGTGGCGACGCGGTGGGGTTCGAGGTCCTCGGCTGCCCCCTCGACCACCGCGGGGAAGCGGGCGATCGTCCGGAGGAGGTCGCGCTCCTCGGGCGTCTCCAGCAGGTCGCCGTCCACTTCGCTGGGCACCGACTCGCCGTCGAGGATTCCGCGACAGCGGGCGTGGACGTACTGGACGTACGGCGCCGACTGCGCCTCGAAGTCGAGCGCGCGGTCCCACTCGAAGGTGATCGCCTTGCTGGGCTGCTTGGCGACGATGTCGTAGCGAACGGCGCCGATCCCGACCTGTCGGGCGATCCGATCCACGTCCTCCTCGGTGAGTTCGTCCTCGCGGATGCGGTCGTCCATGCGGTCCTCGACCTCCTCGCGGGCGCGGGCGACGGCCTCGTCCAGCAGGTCGTCGAGATCGACCCCTGTCCCCTCGCGGGTGCTCATCCCCTCGCCGCCGGGGAGGTTCACCCACGAGTAGAACTGCTGGTCGAGCTGGTCGGTGTCGTGACCCAGTAGCTGGAGCGTCTCGTTCAGCTGCTCGAACGTGAGCTTGTGGTCCTCGCCGATCACCGTCACCGCGCGGTCGTAGTTGTCGAACTTCCACTCGTGGTGGGCGATGTCCCGCGTCGTGTACAGCGTCGTCCCGTCCGAGCGGAGGAACACGAAGTTCTTCTCGATGCCGTGCTCGGAGAGGTCCAGTTGCCACGCCTCCTCCTCGTAGACGGCCTCGTCCAGCGCCTGCAGGCGGTCGACCACGTCGTCGGTGGCGCCGGAACGCATGAACCGCGTCTCCTTGACGAACTCGTCGAACTCCGCGGGGAGCCGCGAGAGCGTCTGGGTCATCCCGTCGAGCACCGTGTCGACCACCTCGCTCACGCGCTCGTACGTCTCCTCGTCGCCCGCCTCGAGTCCCTGCATGATCGACTCGATCTCCTCCTCGGCGGTCGCGGTGGCGGCCTCGTCGGCCTCCTCGAGGTAGCTGTTCCCCTTGCGGTAGTAGCGAACGAGGTCGTAGTCGGGCTTCTCGCGTTCCGGCTCCGGAAGTTCGTCCTCGTCGAACGTCTCGTAGGCCCACGTGAACAGCGCCATCTGCCGGCCGGCGTCGTTGACGTAGTAGTGCCGCTCCACGTCGTAGCCGGCGTAGTCGAGCGCGTTGGCGATCGCGTCGCCGATGATGGGGTTGCGCGCGCGACCGACGTGGACCGGGCCGGTCGGGTTCGCGGAGGTGTGTTCGACGACGACCGACTCGCCCGTCGGCGGGCGCTGGCCGTACGCTTCGTCGCCGGCGGCGGCGAGCGTGTCCTCGTAGTACGACTGGTCCGGCGCGAAG
>NZ_JBHUDH010000048.1:0-14443 GCF_042678005.1 Halolamina salina
CCTCGTCGCCGAGGGGACGACCACGATCGCGGGCGCCGAGCACGTCGACGTGTCGTTCCCCGACTTCTGGACGGTTCTCGACGGCCTCGGCGCGAACGTTACCGACGCCTGAGAACCCGCGCTCGGTCGGTGTCGGTACCGCTTTGTCGGTCCCTGCGGGACTGCCTCTGTGACCGAGTTCGCACCCGACCTCCGCGAGGAGTACGAGGAGGACGGCTACGTGTTCCCGGCGTACCGCGACCGCTGTTTCGCCGACGCGACCGAGAGCGCCCTCTCGTTGCTGTCGTCGGATTTCGAGCGGAACCTCCCCGAGGAGGCGTTCGGCGACCTCCCGGCGGGCGTCGAGAACGTCGTCCTACTCGTCGTCGACGGCTTCGGGCTGGACCAGTGGACGCGGCTCCGCGACGACCTCCCGCTGCTCGACGCCTTCGAGGCAGCCGGGACCGTCACGCCGCTGACCTCCACCTACCCCTCCGAGACCGCCGCGGCGATCACGACGCTCCACACGGGACTGCTCCCGGCCGAACACGGACTGCTCGGCTGGCACCAGTACCTCGACTCCGTCGGCGAGTCGGTCCAGACACTCCCGTTCCTGCTAGAGGACGGCACCCCGGTTCGGGACGAGTACCCGCTCGCGGACCCGCGTGAACTGTTCGAGGGGGAGGCCATCTACGGCGACGCCGAGGCGGCGGGCATCGACACCCACGTCACTCAGCCCGAGCACATCGCCGGCTCCGTCTCCTCCGAACTCACGACCGCCGGCGCGGAGACACACGGCTACTGGAACGTCGCCGACATGGCCGTCACGGTGCGCGACGCCGTCGCCGAGGGCGGCCCGACCCACGTCACGGCGTACGTTCCGAACGTCGACAGCATCTCCCACGTGACTGGGACCGAGGCCGATCGGTACGACGCCCAAGTGCGGATGGTGACCGAGGCGTTCCGTACGGGATTCCTCGACAACCTCGACCCCGAAACCGCCGAGGAGACGGCCGTCCTACTCACTGCCGACCACGGCCACACCAACGTCGACGAAGGTGTCGCGGTCGATCTTTCCGTCCCCGAGGTGCAGGACTACCTCGCCCGAAACAACGACGGCCAGCCGATTCCACCGATGGGCGGCCCGCGGAACGTCCAGTTCCACGTCCGCGACGGGCGGGTCGAGGAGCTTCGAGAACACGTCGAAACCGAAGCCGGCGGGGACGTGCTGACGTTCACGGAAGCCGAGTACCGCAATCGCGGGCTGTTCGGCAGCAACCACGCCGCGACCAGCGCGACCTTCGACCGCCGCGCCCCGGACCTGCTGGCGGTCCACCGCGATCACGTGATGTGGTACGAACCGGACGACAAGATCGGCGTCCACGGCGGAATGACTCCCGAGGAGATGCTGGTCCCCTTCGCCGCGGCGCGAGGGAGCGACCTGCGGGACTGACCTCACCGCTCGGCTGACTTCGACAGCGTCGGCGCTCGGGCGGCCGCTTCTGCAACGACTAAATGCACGGCTCACTACCACCACCCATGAACGGCAATCGCTTCGGTCGCCTGTTTCAGGTGACCACCTACGGTGAGAGCCACGGTCCGGGGATGGGCTGCACCGTCAGCGGCGTCCCCGCCGGCGTCGAACTCGACGAGGAGGACATCCAGCGCGACCTCGACCGGCGCAAGCCCGGCCAGTCGATGATCACGACAAGCCGCGGCGAACCGGACGAGGTGTCGATCCAGTCGGGACTGCAGGACGGCTATACGACCGGCACCCCGATCGGGATGACGATCCAGAACAAGGACGCCCGGTCGGGCAAGTACGAGCCGTTCGTCACCGCGCCCCGACCGAGTCACGGCGACTTCACCTACTCCGCGAAGTTCGGCACGCGGAACTGGGGCGGCGGCGGCCGATCCAGCGCCCGCGAGACGGTGAACTGGGTCGCCGCGGGCGCGATCGCCAAGCAGGTGCTCGAACAGAGCGAGCACGACGTGCGGATCAAGGCACACGTCAACCAGATCGGCGACATCGAGGCGCCCGAAGTGAGCTTCGAGCAGATGCTCGAACATAGCGAGGAGAACGAGGTCCGTTGTGCGGACCCGGAGACCGCCGAGGAGATGCGGGCGCTGATCGACGAGTACCAGGAGGCCGGCGACTCCATCGGCGGCAGCGTCGCGTTCGAGGCTCGCGGCGTCCCGCGAGGCCTCGGCGCGCCGCGGTTCGACAGTTTTCCGGCCCGGCTCGGGCAGGCGCTGCTCGCCGTCCCGGCGTCGACGGGCTTCGAGTACGGACTCGGCCGCGACGCGCGTGAGGTCACCGGGAAGGAGCGAAATGAGGACTGGGAGTTCCCCGACGACGAGGCGGATCCGGACCCGACGCCGGTCGGCAACGACCACGGCGGGCTTCAAGGCGGGATCACGACCGGGCAGCCGATTTACGGCGAACTCACGCTCCACGCGCCGACGTCGATTCCGAAGACCCAGCGAACTGCGGACTGGGAAACCGGCGAGGAGAAGGACATTCAGGTCGTCGGCCGGCACGACCCGGTGCTCCCGCCGCGGGCGGTCCCCGTCGTCGAGTCGATGCTCTACCTGACGGTGCTCGACTTCATGCTGCTCGGCGGCCGGATCAACCCGGATCGACTGGACGACAACCCGGGCGAGTACGACACGCCGTACCACCCGAGCAGTCCACGGAACGACTAACCGCAGAGTTCCTGCGTCACGAACACGGTTCCGTTCTCGTCGACGAAGACGCCGATTCCTTGGGTGTCGTAGTTCGAAGAGAGGGCGTTTTGGCGGTGAGAGGGTGAGTCAAGTAGAAAATCGACAGCTCCGGTAGATACCTTTCTCTCATTATTAAGAAAATCATAGGTATCGTCGACTATCTGTCGAGTCGTATGCTTGTAGATATTCTGTCCTGAATGATTGCACTTCAACTTATACTGTGATCGAACCTCCGCATGGGTCGTCCCGTTTGGTCCAGTGTGCGCGAAGTAATCCTGCTGTGCCATGTCCCACGACTTATACCGAGCGACGGCGTCCAGCGTTTCGTTCCGCTCAAGCGGCTCTACACCGTTCTGGACCCGACGCTCGTTCATCTTCTTGTGGATGAGTTCCTCGATCTGTTCCACATCGACATCGTACCGCTCCGATGACGGTGTCGTCGGCTGTCGGGGTGTCGACTCCGTATCGGCTGTCGTATGCTCGGTCCCGTCGATGGCGTCAGGGACAGTCCCAGCCCCTCCGCAACCGGCGAGGAGTACCACCACACAAACGGCGACGACCAGAACCCTCATTCAGGTCTCACCGTTACAGGCTGTCGGTTCGTCCGCGTTCGGATCTGCGCCACACTCCTTCACGATCTTGGTCACGTTTCGAACGTCTCCCGTCGGTTCGCTGAATGCACGGACTTGCTCCCAGGTGTACGTAATTTTTTGCCATCGGTAGACCTCTGTCGTCTCGAACACTGGGCGTTTCCACTGCACGTACTCGGTGCCGACCCGCACCTGCTTCTCGTACTCGTGGACTGCCTCCTGCTCGTACGTCGCGCGGCGGTACCGATGAGAGTACTCCGTTTCTTCGACGGTTCGTTCCCACTCGTAAACTGCGTCGTACTCGGGAACGCGGTACTCGTACCGATAGTCGTACTGCGGATCACGCTCGGTTTCCGACTTGATGCAGACTGGCGGATCGAACCGATACGAGCGCTCGACACAGTACTCCGTCTCATCATATCCACTGACGTATCTATCGGACCGGCGGTACTCCCAGTGCTCTGGTGCACGGTAGTGGGAGTAGACCCACTGCGTGTGGTAGCCAGCTAGTGTTCGACCGACTCGGTCCCCTCGCTCCCAACCACTCCCGGCGGGCCGGTCCGCTGACCGCTTTGTTTCGCCCCGCTCGACGGTTCGGGGGACGGCTTCGACGTACTCCCAGTCGTCACCGAAAGCGTCACGCTGTGGCATTGTGGTGTACTCCCACCCGTCGAACACCCGCCGTTGGTCGACATTCTGCTCCGCGATCTCCCATTCACCGCCGGGATGATCCGTGCTCCTCGTCGTTCGCCGTTCGGTGTCGTACTCGGTCGTCGTTCCGACGCGGTACCACTCCTGACCGGGACTGAGAGTTCCGCGCCCGCTGTCGGCTGGGGTCCGCATCGTCTTGGTATCGATCTGCTCACGGTCGATCCGCGCGATCCCCTCTCGCGTCCAATTTTCCCCGGGACTCTCGAAAGCCTTGGTTCTGTGCACTTCGGTCGTGTTCCGCTCGTACACCCAGACATTGTACTCCGCCTCGGATAGCCTCACGGGGATCGACGCCTTGTCTGGTGACCACGCAGGATGCACTGAAATGTGGTAATTTCCACCGGAGGCGTATCGATGTCGGAAGTAGTGATAGTTCGTTTCCTTGATCGTATGGGTTGTGACGTTCTTGTCGCCGAAACCGATCACCACCTGCTTTCCCGCGTGCATGGGGTCTATCCGGTACCGCCCTTGGACGGTTGTTCCGTCTACCTCTGTGAGTTCGATCGGGATAGTCAGCCCCTTGCTACTTTCCGTTGGGGTCCCCCGATGCACGTCGAAACTCTCTTTGACCGACTGTTGGTGTCCGTTTTGATCGGTGACGGTGAGTTGTACCCCGACCGTCCCGTCGTCGAACTCCATGTTTTCGAGGCCGTGAGAGACACTCGCCCGTGCGGGACTCCCCTCCTCACGAGTACTAAACAGGAGTCTGTCGTCGACTTTCCACTGGAAGTGTAACCGATCTGAGTCGTTGTCGTTCGCGATCCCAGTCAATATGACCTGTCTCCCGCTGATTCCATCAGGTGCTTCTCTCAACGAGATATTTAAATCGAGGATTTCAGGTGCCTGTTGAGAGACTGGATTGGCCATCTCCGACTTCGTAGTTTCTCCAACCACCGTCACCTCCTTCTCCACTTTCGTCACCCCGCCATGTTCGTCGCGAACCGTCGCTTCGATCGTCACCGTCCCGTCACGTTCCGGAATCCCGTCGAAACGGAACGACCGTGCCCACTCGCCGCTGCCCGACGAGACCGTTCCGACTGGTACGACGCTCCCGGCGTCGTCGGCCAGACTCACCGAGATGATCCGGCCGCCGGGGTCGCTCGCGACGACTCGATACTCCTTGGTCGCGTTGACGACTGCGATGTTGTCGCCTTCGATCCGAGCGGTCGGCGGCGTGTTCCGGATCTCGACGGTCTTCTCCAGCGTCGACGTCGCCCCGTCGTCGTCGACGACGATCGCGGTCACCGTCGCGGTCGTTCCCGGCGTCCCCCCGACGGTCAGCGTTCGTGTACCGCTCCGGAGAGCAGCCTGATTCGGGGCCGACGCGGCGATCGAGGTGGGGAGCCACCATCGGTCCACGATCTCGCCGTCCGGATCGCTCGCGTGGATACTGTAGCCGACCGTCGATCCCGAAGTCACGTGTGACGGTCCGTCGATCTCCCCCGACGGCGGCCGGTTCGTATCCGCAGTCGGGCCATCAGGTGAGGTCGGCGTCGATGCGACGGTTTCGGTCGGTGTCGGCTCTGTAGGATTCGCCGGCTCGGAGGGTGGCGAGGTGTCCGTCGACTCCGGTGTCGGTGTGGACGTTTCGGTCGGGGTCCCCGCCGGCGGCTGCGTCGACGCCTCCTCCACGTCGACGTACAGCATGTCCGTATGCGTCTGCCCATCGTCGCCGGTGACCGTCAGCCGAACTTCGTACCGGCCGGTTTCGTCGGGGACGAACCGCGTGGTCACCGCGTCCGGATCTGCGGGCGTCACCGTCTCGCCGCCGGGCGTCCGGATCGACCAGTCGTAGCCGACGATCTCGCCGTCGGGATCGACGCTTCCGCCGCCGTCGAGGTAGACCGTACTCCCGACCGTCGTCGACTGGTCGAGTCCCGCGTCCGCGAGCGGGCGTCCGTCGTCGGTCGCCGCCACTGCGGGCGTCGGCAGGCCCGCTACCACGAGCAGCACTACGAGCATGAGAGAGACTCGTTTCATCTGACAGTGGGTTCCTTCATCTCTCAATAGTACTTAAATTTCATGTGCAGACTTTCCTATTTGATAGGTGGATCGGTCGGAGAATCTTCTGGAGGCGCGTCCGTGCGTTATTTATCACTCGACACCCGGAATAGGGGTATGCTCGAGAACGAGTCCTCGATGCCCTACCTGCTCGCGGGCACGATGACGATCGGGACGGCCGTCCTGCTGGTCGGGGTCACGCTGGGCTCCGAACTGGTCCACAGCGAACAGCTCACGCAGCTCGGTCAGCCGCTCCAGCTGGCCGGCGGCGCCGTGCTCGTGTTCGCCGTCCTCCTGTTCGCGCGCTACCTCGACGCGCTCCCCGATCAGGAAGCCGGTCACTGAGCCGTCGGTCGCGGTCGGACGCGGCGACGCCGCCCGGTCTGTCACGGTCTTTTCTTGACAACTGATAGCAAGTGCTTTGGGCTCGGCGATGGAATGCCCACGAAGACGCGACCGGCCGTCGGTCGCCGTACCACTCATGACTGACGACGAACTCATCTGGCGGATCGCAGGCGGTTCCGGCGACGGGATCGCTTCGACCAGCCAGAACTTCGCGAAAGCGTTGATGCGGTCGGGGCTGGACGTATTCACCCACCGACACTACCCGTCCCGGATCCGTGGCGGTCACACGTACACGGAAGTCCGGGCCGCCCCCGAGGACGTGACCTCGCGGGGTGACGGGTACGACTTCCTCCTGGCGCTCGGGGACTCCTTCGCGCGCAACCCACAGGAGGAGGCGTACTACGGGAAAGAGGAGATCAAGCCGCTCTCGGAGAACTTAGACGACCTCCGGGAGGGCGGCGTGATCGTCTACGACTCCGGCCTCATCGACGCCGACGAGGTACCGAACTTCGACCAGCGCGTCGAGGAGAACGACTGGCACGTGTTCCCGCTGGACCTCCGCGGGCTGGCCCGCGAGAAGGGCCGCGAGGTGATGCGCAACACCGCCGGCGTCGGCGCGACCTGCGCCATCGCCGACATCCCCGTCGAGGCCATCGAAGACCTGATGCGGGACGCGATGCCCGAGAAGATCCTCGAACCGAACCTCGAGATCCTCAACGAGGCGTACGAGGCAGTGCTGGAGGACTACGACCTCTCCGGGATCGAGGTCTCCTGTCCCGAGGGCGAGCACGAGGAGGAGCAGGTGCTCGTCAACGGCTCCGACGGGATCGCCTACGGCGCGTTCGACGAGGGCTGCCGGTTCATCTCCGGCTACCCGATGACGCCGTGGACGGAGGTGTTCACCATCCTCTCGAAGAACCTCCCCGAGGTCGGGGGGATCGCCGAGCAGGTGGAGGACGAGATCGCCGCGGCGTCGCTGGCGATCGGCGCCGCCCACACCGGCGTGAAGGCGATGTCCGGCTCCTCCGGCGGCGGCTTCGCGCTGATGTCCGAGCCGCTCGGACTGGCCGAGATCTCCGAGACGCCGATCGTGCTGCTCGAGGCCGCCCGCGCGGGCCCCTCGACGGGGATGCCGACCAAGCCCGAGCAGGCCGACCTGGAGCACGTCCTGTACACTTCACAGGGCGACTCCAACCGCGTCGTGTTCGCGCCCGCGGACCCCGCGGAGGCGTACGACCACGCGCGGAAAGCGTTCCAGATCGCCTACCAGTACCAGATCCCGACGATCATCCTCTACGACCAGAAGCTCTCCGGGGAGTACCGCAACGTCCCCGCGAGCCACTTCGACCGGGACCCCAACCCGGACATCGGCAAGACGCTCACCGAGGACGAGATCACGGAGGCACCCCACGAGCCCGGCGGGAAGCTCCACCGCTTCCGTCACGACCCCGAGGACGGCGTCTCGCCGCGCTCGGTGCCGGGACAGAAGGGCGGGCGCTTCCTCGCGTCCGGTAACGAGCACAACGAGGCCGGCCACATCAGCGAGGACCCCGACAACCGCGTCGCGCAGGTCGACCGGCGGAACCGCAAGCTCGAGTCGATCCGCGCAGAGCTGAACGAGGACGGCCTGAACGAGACGTACGGTCCCGAGGACGCCGACTACGGCATCCTCGCGTTCGGCAGCATGGTCGGCACCGTCGAGGAGGCGGTCGACCGACTCAACGCTGACGGCGAGTCCGTGAAGGCGCTGGCGGTCGGCGAACTCGCACCGTTCCCGGAGACCGAGGTCCGGGAGTTCATCGAGAGCGTCGACCGGGCGATGGTCGTCGAGATGAACTCCTCGGCGCAGTTCCGCGGCCTGACCCAGAAACACCTGGGCGAGTACGGGCCGAAGCTGTCGAGCCTCCTGAAGTACAACGGCAACCCATTCGAGCCCGCGGAGGTCGTCGAAGGGTTCCACAACACCGTCGGCGGCGAGGAAGCGACCGACCACCAGACGACGTTCGTACCCGCGGCAGGTGACTGACCAATGAGTGCATTCAGCGCAATCGGCGACGAACGCGAGATCGAACAGGAGGAGTACACGCCGGGGATCGAGCCTCAGCCGACGTGGTGTCCGGGCTGTGGCGACTTCGGCGTCCTGAAGGCCCTGAAGGGCGCCCTGCCCGAGGCCGGACGCACGCCCGACGAGACCCTGACGGTGACGGGGATCGGCTGCTCGGGCAAGCTGAACTCCTACTTCAACAGCTACGGGTTCCACACGATCCACGGGCGCGCGCTGCCCGTCGCGCGAGCCGCGAAGCTCGCGAACCCCGGACTGGAAGTGATCGCCGCCGGCGGCGACGGCGACGGCTACGGGATCGGCGGGAACCACTTCATGCACACCGCCCGGGAGAACCACGACTTCACCTACATCGTGTTCAACAACGAGATCTTCGGCCTCACCAAGGGCCAGACCTCGCCCACCTCCCCGAAGGGCCACAAGTCCAAGACCCAGCCCCACGGCTCGGCGAAGGAGCCGGTCCGGCCGCTCTCGCTCTCGCTCACGTCGGGAGCGTCGTTCGTGGCCCGGACCGCGGCGGTCAACCCCAACCAGGCCAAGGAACTGATCAAGGAGGCCATCGAACACGACGGGTTCGCCCACATCGACTTCCTGACCCAGTGTCCGACCTGGAACAAGGACGCGAAGCAGTACGTCCCCTACATCGACGTGAACGAGAACGACGACTACGAGTTCGACCCGACCGACCGGGACGAAGCCGCGGAGATGATGCGTGAGGCCGAGGGTGCCCTCAACGACGGCGAGGTGCTCACCGGGAAGTTCTACGTCGACGAGAGCCGCCCGTCCTACCAAGAGGAGAAACGACAGATCGGCGAGATCCCCGAGGAGCCGCTGGCCGAGCGCTACTTCGACGACGACTACGAGTGGGAGCGCTCCGCGGACATGTTCCTCGACGACCACAAGTGAACGTCGGCGGCCGGTAGCGGCCCCCGCCCCGTTTGGGTCCACGGAGACTCGCTTTCCGCTTCGCAAGGCATTTTTCCCCGGACCGCGAAGCGAGTTCCATGACTACGTCGGCCACCGAGGACCGGATCCTGCAGATCCTGGAGGAGGACGCGCAGGCGTCGGTCTCCGAGATCGCCGAGCGCGCCGACGTCTCCAAGCCGACGGTTCGGAAGTACGTCCGCCAGCTCGAGGAGGAGGGCGTGATCGTCGGCTACTCCGCCGAGGTCGACCCCAAGAAGCTGACGGGCCAGTCGATCGCGCTGGTGGGGATGGACGTCGACAGCGAGCAGTACGTCGACGCCACGAACGCGCTCAAGGATCTCGACGCCATCGAGTCGCTGTACAGCTCGTCGGGCGACCACATGCTGCTCGCGGAGGTCCGCGCCGCCGACGGCGACGCGCTCGGCGACGTGATCAACGACCGGATCCTCGAAATCGACGGCGTGACTGCGGCTCACCCCTGTTTCCTGCAGGAACGCCTGAAGTAGTTTCTCGCGGCGATCCGGCCTCACGCACCGCCCTCTTCCTCGACGACGGTCACGGACTCGTCGACGACCAGCGTCAGCCGGTCGTCGCCGAACGTCACGTCGACAGCGACCGCCCACGGATCGGTCGAACGGACGGTCGTGTGCCGATCGGTGGCCGCGAACTCGATCTCCCAGATCGGCGTCCGTGTCACGTCCATCCCGTTGTCGAGGCAGAACGAGATCACCCGGGGCTCCCGGAGCAGCAGTTCGCCGACGGTGAGGTTGTCCTTGTTCCCGCAGTGTGAACAGCCCCGACGTATCAGCGCCGCGCGGCGGTCCCCGCGGGGGTAGCCAGTGTCTTCGGGGTCCTGGAACTCCGCGTCGACGCCGTTGCCGCAGTACGGGCAGACGCCCCGGGCGAACGCGAGGCGGACGGTACGGTTGTACTCGGCCGCCCGATCGAGCACGTCGGCGTCGTCCACGTCGCCGAACTCGTCGTCGACGCCGGTGAGCACGCCCGGCGGCGTGAGGTTGTAGTCGTAGAGGTACTCACAGCCCGGGCACTCGATGGCCAGGATCGCGTTCTCGTAGCGCGCCGTCAGCGTCGTTCCGCAGTAGTCGCAGTCGTGGTCGATCGCCAGTTCCCGGTCGGTCGCTGCCTCCGCGGACCACGCGCGGATCGTCCGGATCAGGGTCGTCCCCTCGGGAGTGAGCTGGTAGCCCACTTCCGGATCGCCCGCCATCCGGGGGATCGGCCGGCTGGCGTTCCCCCACTGCTCCTCGGTCTCGACGCGCTCGACGTAGGGGCCGACGAGCTCCTGGAGGTGGTAGTTGAACCGACTGCTGTCGGCCTCGGGCGCGGCCAGCGCCTTGAGTTCGGAGAACGACAGCGTCGGCGGCGGCCCGTCGCCGCCCCGGGCCTCGCTGAGCTGCCAGAGTATGCTTGCCCGCACCTCGTTCGACAGCAGCGACAGCGTCGTCTCCGGGGGGAGACGGCCGTGCGTCCGCGGCTCGTCGCGGTCCCGCATGGCTGTCGCTTGGGGAGCCGCGAGGAAGCGTTTTCGGTAGATCCGGCGACGAGCGGCTTCGCTACGGGTCGGTAGCGCCCGAGGACCCCTCGGTCCTCCCGACCGAGGCCGGGGTCGCGGTGGCGGGGTCGTCCCGCACCGGCGACGTGAGCAGCCAGAGCACCCCCGCGACGGCGGAGACGGCGACGCCAGTCACCGCGAGGAACGTCACGGGGCCGATTCCTTCCGCGACGCGGCCGCCGAGCACGTTCGCGGTCCCGGAGGCCAACGAGAGCGCCATCGAGACGCCGGAGAGCACCGTCGCACGGCCGACGTTCTCGAGCCGGTCGTTGAAGTACTCGTTCCGGACGGGACGAACTAACTGCGAGACGGCCCGCCGGGCGAACACCGCCGGCACGAGCAGGAGGGGGACGACTGCGAAACTCGCGTAGAGCACGCCGAAGATCGGAATAAGCGACAGCATGACGCCGCGCGTTCCGAGGCGATCCTGTACGGCCCCCGCGGCTCCGGTCGCGGCCGCCGAGACGAGCTTGAACCCTGCGTACACGACGCCGAGCCCCGCGACCGGCACGCCCACCTCCCGTAGCGCCGGCTGTTCGAACACCCGCGTCACCGAGAAGACGACGTTGAACAGGGCGGCGTAGACGATCAGCCAGCCGATCGAGGGGCGGGTGAACTGCTCGCGGAGCAGCGAGACCGCCCGGAGGACCGTCATCGTCGGCTCGTCGTCGGTCGTACCCCCAGTAGGGGGCAGCGTGAACAGGATCGGGAGTCCCAGCCCGGCGGTGACGGCGTTCGCCACGAACGGTAGCGCCGGATCGGCGGTGTACAGGAAGCCAGCAGCGAGCGCCGCGCCCGCGGAGATCACTAGCAGCACTGACTCCGCTCGCCCGCTGAGCCGCGCGAACTCGTCGTCGAGATCGTTCTCCGCCAGCAGTTCGTACAGCCACGCGTCGCTGGTGCCGCTCCGGAGCGTCCACGCCACCGCCCACAGCAGGAACAGCCCGGTGAACGCCTCCGTCGACGACGCGAACACGAACCCCGCCATCACCGTCGCCGTGACGGCGTTGCCCAGCGCGAGCGTCCGCCGCCGACCTAGGTAGTCCGCCAGATAGCCGGTCGGGAGTTCGCCGGCCACCATCCCGAACAGGAACACGCCCTGCACGAAGCCGATCTCCGCCAGCCCCAGCCCCTGTGCCTCCATGTAGATCACCGAGACGGGGAGGTAGAACCCGTTCGTGAGCGTCGCGCGGTACGCGTAGTACCGCCTGACCACAGAGACCATACTCGACTGTGGCGTCGCCGGGATCAAGTGTATTCCCGGCAATCATTTTTTGTAACGTAGATGACTCTATTCTGGTCGACACCGACGGCTGCCGGCGCGGTCGAGTGGGCCACGCTGAGCACGCGCCCGCCGCTCCACTTTCACCGTGGCTGGGCAACCCTCTTCTCCGTCCCGGCCCGAACGCCACCTATGAGCGGGAGCACCCTCCCCGGGACCGGCGACGACGAGTCGCCCGACAGGGTGGTGCTCCACGTCGACATGGACTGCTTCTACGCCTCCTGTGAGCGCCTGCGGGAGCCGGAGCTCCGCGGCCAGCCCGTCGTCGTCGGGATGGGCTACGAGGAAGGCCAGACGATCGGCGCCGTCGCGACCGCCTCCTACGAGGCCCGGGAGTACGGCGTCGACTCCGCCCAGCCCATCTCGCAGGCTGTCGAGCGGCTGCCGCCGGTCGAGCGCCCGGATCTGGGCGACGAGGGCGACGACCGCGGCCACTACCGCCCGGTGGACATGGAGTTCTACCAGTCGGTCGCGAGCGAGGTGAAGGCGATCCTGCACGACTGCGCCGAGACGGTGCGGGAGGTGAGCATCGACGAGGCGTACCTCGACGTGACCGACCGCACGTCGTGGGAGCGTGTCGACGCGCCCGCGCGAGCGTCGGGCGCCGCCGAGCAGCGCACGCTCGCGGAGGGGTTCGCGCGCCACGTCCGCGAGCGCATCGCCCGCGAGGTGGGCGTGCCCGCCAGCGTCGGCGTCGCACCGAACATGGCGACTGCGAAGATCGCCAGCGACCACGACAAGCCCGACGGGCTGACGGTCGTGCCGCCGGGGACGGTCGCCGACTTTCTCGCGCCGCTGCCCGTCGAGGAGATCCACGGCGTCGGCCCCGTGCGGGCGGGCGAACTCCGCGATATGGGCATCGAGACCGCCGGCGACCTCGCATCCGCGGATCCCGGCCGGCTACAGGACCGCTTCGGCGACCGCGGGGTCGAACTCCACGAGCGCGCTCGGGGGAACGACGATCGCGAGGTCACGCCGACGGGGCTGCCAAAGAGCCTCTCCCGGGAGTCGTCGTTCAGCGAGGCGACGAGCGACGCCGCGGCGATGCGCGAGAAGGTCCGCGCGCTCGCGGCCGCCGTCGCGGAGCGCGCGCGGTCGAAGGACGCGCTCTACCGGACGATCGGGATCAAGGCCGTCACGACGCCGTACGACGTGAACACCCGCGCCGAGTCGCTCTCCGGCCCGGTCGACGACCCCGATCTGGTCGAGGAGACCGCGCTCTCGTTGCTGGCGGAGTTCGAGGACGAGCCGGTCCGCAAGCTCGGGGTGCGGGTGTCGAAGCTGAGCTTCACCGCCGGCGAGCAGGCCAGCCTCGACGGATTCGACGGCCAGCCCCGCGACGGTTCGGCCGCCGGTTCGACAGAGTCCGGCGACGCCGTCACGGACGGTAGCGGCGAGGACGGCGGCGCCGGTGGCGGTTCCGCCGACGAGGACCGGTCGGGACAGTTCTCGCTCGAGGAGTTCGAGTAGCCCCGTCGGAAACCCTATGTGGGGCCAGTGGGTCTGTTACGACGATCACGGCGACCGCTCCGGTCGCCCATCGTGCCGCCCGACCGACGTCGGACGGCGGCGACGCCCCCCACTATGACCGACGACACCGATTCCGACGAGCACGAGAACGAGCGTGCCGTCTCGCTCCCGCTCATCGACACGTACGCCGCGCTGACGGCCGAGATCGACGCGAAGGCCGACCGGATCGAGCGGCTGGAGAGCGAGCTCGACCGGCGCTACCTCGACCCCGCGGATGGCGATCCCGAGACCGCTGCCCCGGCGGGCGAGACGGCCGACACGGGAACGAGATCGCACGAGGACTGGGACCCGGCGACCGACCCGCTCGAGGACACCGGCACCGCGACCGCCGACGGCGATCACGAGGGCGTGCGACCGACCGTCGACGCGGCGGGATCGGCTCCGGACCGGGAGGCTCCGACCGCAGATAGCCAGCGCGAGGAGTCGGCCGACACCGGCGTGAACGCCAGAGATTCGGGGATCTCGCCCGTCAAGACGGCGTCCGCGGCCGACGCCGAGGCGGGCAGCGGGGAGTCCGACGACGGGGACACGGACGAGTCGTTCGGCGTCGGGATGGAGACTTCCTCGGATCTCACGGGCGGATCGCTCGACGGCTCGCCGCTGACTGAGAACGCGGAGTCGGAACCCGACTCGGACGGGGTGGACGAGGAGCCGCCCGATCCGACCGCCGACCGCGGCGAACGCCTCAGCCGGCTGGTCCGGCGTGCCGAACTCCG
>NZ_JBHUDH010000049.1:0-5116 GCF_042678005.1 Halolamina salina
AGCGCGAGTGAGCCGCGTCGCGACCGCGCGCTCGTGGTCGGTCCCCGCGCCGGCCCGGACCGCGGTGCTCGCACTCGGCGTCCAGTCCGCGCTCGCGCTGGCGTACCTGCTCGCGACCGACGCGGGGCTTGCGGTGCCGACGATTCTCGCGGTGCCGTTCGTCTGGTTCACCGTCGCCGCGGTCGCGGTCCGACACGCGGAACGCCCGACTGTGAGTCGACGGGGCTGGTGGATCGCGGCCGGCGTTGGCGCCGCCTACGTCCTCGCGCTCGCGTGGCTGATCGGCGCCGTCGCCCCCGCGATGGGGCCGGCGACGGGCGTCGATCTCGTGTTGCTCCCGCCGGGGTGGGGACCCGTCGTGCGCTACAGCGGCGCCGGGGTCGCGCTCACGGTCGTTCCCTACCGCGCGGCCGGCGTACTCGCGCTCGGCTATCTGGTGTCGCTGTCGGTCCGAAACGTCGTCGATGAGGGACTCTCGGCAGGGGTCGGCGGACTGGTCGCGCTCGGCTCCTGTGCGGGCTGTGCGCTGCCGCTGGTCACGAGCCTCGTGGGGGCGCTGAGCGGTGCGGGGCTGGGCGTCGGCGCGGCGCCGGCCGTCAGCGGCGGAACGTACCTCCTCGGGACGGCGGCGTACGTGCTCGCGGCGTGGCTGCTCGCCGCGCGGCCGCTCCGGCGCTACACCACGCGATAGACGCCGGCGATCGACGTTTCCTCGACGGTCACGTCGACCGTCTCGCCCTCGGGGACGCGTTCCTCGACGAGCAGCGTCACCGGCTCGATCGGCTTCCGGCGGAGCATCGCCCACGCGAGCTCGAAGATCGACGGGTGGCCGCCGCGCCGGCAGACGACGACGTGGCGCTCCCCCGCCAGCGACTCGAGTTCGGGGTCGAGGTCGTGCTCGCCGAACTCCTCGGGCGCGACGGAGTGGATGGCTTCGGCCTCGATCCGTTCGGTCATGGGTGATCGACGGGCCGGAGCGGAAAGGCCGTGTCGGACCGTCGGCGCCTACCCGCCCCGCGGCTCCAGCGCGTCGACCATCGCGTCGCCGACGACGTTGAACGCGAACACCGTCAGCGACAGCAGCAGCAGCGGTATCCCGGCGAGCCACCACGCCGTGGGGAGGCCGACCGTGAACAGGGAGTTGTAGATCTGCTGTCCCCACGAGAAGTTGCTGGGGTCGCCCAGCGTCGAGGAGCCCTGCATCACCGGGATCTGGATGAACGACACCGTCGCCTCGATCAGCACGAACAGCGGGATCTGCAGCGTCACGTTCGAGAGTACCGACGGGATCACGTTCGGCAGCAGATGCCGGCTCAGCAGCCGTCGGTCGTCGACGCCGCCGATCCGGGCGGCCTGGGCGTACTGCTCGTTCTCCTGTACCCTGAGTTCGTCGCGTACCAGACGGGCCAATCCGCCCCAGCTCACCAGCCCGAGCACGCCGATCAGGAGCCGGAGCCGTCCCTCGACCATCCAGTAGAACAGCACGAGGTACAGCAGGATCGCGGGGACCGACTGGAGCGACTCGGCCAGCCACATCAGCGCCGCCTCGACGCGGCCGCCGATCGTGGTCGCCGCGACGCCGACCCCGACGCCCGCGGGGACGATCAGCGCCGCGGCGCCGAGGGCGACGCTCAGGCTCGTCCGCGTCCCCAGCACCAGCAACACGAGCAGGTCCTTCCCGCCGATGGCGGTCGTCCCGAGGGGGAACTGCCAAGAGCCGTGGCAGCGGCCGTCGACGACGGGACCGTAGCAGTTGGGGACGAACACGGTGTCGATGCTCCCCCACACCGGCGGCTGGGCGGAGTAGAGGATGCGCACTTTGGGCTCGCTCACCAGGAACGGGCCGAACAGCCCGACGGCGACGAACGCGGTCAGAAAGCCCAGACACGCGACGGCGAGGGGATCGGTCCGGAACTGACTCCAGTAGTGTGCGACCTGCTCCGGCGCCCCGAGCAGCGCCGCCAGCCCGATCGAACCGAACATGTAGAGGCCCAACACCAGCAGCCAGTCGAGGCCGGTCATCACCACCGGGAGGCCGGCGACGTAGTCGTAGCAGAACGCCGCGAGCAGGGCGACGGCGCTGATCGGGAGCCAGCGCGGCATCGCGACCGCGGCCTGCTCGGGGTCGAACTCGTTCCAGTCGACTGTCGCGAAACGCCCGGCTTCGCGGGGGGAGGGCTCGCTCATGGCGGGGGAACAGCCCCAACAGCGGTGAGCAAGACCTAATAGTTTGTGACTACGTGGCACTACTCGTCCATGCGACGGATCGTCCCCCCTCCGACCGTGACGCCCTCCAACCGACGACGGCCGCCCGGCGACGATGCGTAGCCTCCTCACGACGCTCGCGAGTCGGCTCGCCCGGCTGGCGCTGACGCTGTGGCTCGTGTTCACGGCCGTGTTCGGCGCGCTCGCGTACGTCCAGAATCCGCACGTGCTGCGACCGGCGTACATGCCGCGGCTGTTCTCGGGGCTCTACCGGGAGCCGCGGTTCGCCGCCCGGGCCGAGCCGTTGCTCGCCCAGTACGGCGACTGGCTCGTCCGCGTCCTCACGCTCGATCTCGGCCGGATCGGGTTCGGCGATCGGACCGTCGTCGTCCGGGAGCTCGTCGTCGAGGCGGTGACGGTCACGCTGATCTACCTCGTCCCCGCGGTGGCGGTCGCGGTCGTGCTCGGAACGCTGATCCAACTGCTGGCGGTCGCCGTCGAGCGCGGCGACGCGAGCGCGAAGACGAAGCTGCTCGGCGCGGCCGCGATCTCGGTGCCGGTGTTCCTGGTCGCGTACGTGCTGCAGGTGTACCTCCCGGTGCTCGTGATCGACGCCTCCGGCGAGATCGTCGACATGGGGTACGACGACACGGCGGGACCGTTCTCCCCCGCGAACCTCCGGGCGGCGATCTGGCCGGGCGCGACGATGGGGCTGTACCTCTTCGCGATACAGCTCCGGGTCGCCGGCACGGATCTGGAGCAGTACGCGAACGAACCGTTCGTCAAGACCGCCCGCGCGAAGGGGGTGGGGCTGCTGGGCATCTGCCGGCACGTGTTCCCTCACTCCGCCGCGCGCCTGCTGACGCTGCTGTCCTCGGAGATGCTCGGCGTCGTCCTCGTCGGTATCTACGCCGTCGAGTGGGTCACCGAGACGCCGGGGTTCGGCACGCTGACGATCGACGCCGCGGGGAGCCGGGCGCCCGGGCTGATCTTCGCCGTGGTGTTGCTCCCGGTTCTGGCGGTGGCGGGCGTGAACACCCTTCAGGAGGTCTACTACTCCGTGTTCGACCCGCGCGTGGAGGGAGACGGGAGCTAACCCCTCCGCGGTCCGTCCGGTCGTCAGCGGTCGGTGTCGCGCTCCGACTCGACATCGTCGGTCGACTCCGCCGCCTCGGCGTCGTCCCAGACGGGGCCGTCGTCGCCGGCGCCCGCGTCGACGGTCGCGTCGTCGCTCTCGGGCTTCTCGCCGACGGCGGTGTCGTAGTTGTCGCGGTAGCGCGCCAGCTTCCGGTAGAGCAGGTAGAGGAAGATCCCGTCGTAGACGATCACGAAGGCGAGGTAGCCGAGGATCGAGAGCCCGGCCAGCGGCGCGACCGCGACGATGCTGTTGTACAGCGCGTGGATCAGGGCGGCGATCAACAGCCCCTTGACGACGATCGGCCCGCGGTTCTCGGGGTTGAACTTCGCGAGCCCGAGGTAGTAGCCCGCCCACGCCGAGTAGATGACGTGGCCCGGGCCGGCGAGCGCGCGGGAGGTGGCGGTGCCGAGGGCAGCGCCGATAGCCCGTGTCGCGCCGGCCTCCTGAGCCCGGACGAACCCCTGCACGACGTACAGCGTGTTCTCGATCGTCGCGAAGCCCAGCCCGGCGACGGCGCCGTACACCGCGCCGTCGATGACGGCGTCGAACTCCGAGCGCTCGAAGGCGTACAGCCGGATCGCGAACCACTTCACGAGCTCCTCACCCGGCCCGACGATCAGGAAGAAGTACAGCACCATCCCCCAGACGCCGACCGCGCGGAACAGCCCGCCGAGGGCGGTGTTGACCGTCGCCGCGAAGCTCGCGAACAGCACCGAGAGCACGAACGTCGCGGCGAGGGTCCCCAACGGTTCCTTCTCGACCACGTCCTGTCGCCAGACGAACGCCACCAGCACGAACGCCGGCACCGCCGACAGCAGCGCGACGATCCCCAGCGCGGGGTTCTGACTCGCCAGCCAGACCACCCCGCCCACCTGTCCGAGGAACACCAGCGCCGCGAACAGGACGAGCAGCAGGCGGGCGTTGCCCGCGAGCGTACGGTGGACCGCGACCGCAGCGCGGTCGACGACGGTCCGTGGCTCCCACGTCGCCACGTCGTAGAGGTCGCGATCCTCGGACGCCGACGTCTCGACCGGATCCGTCTCGGACATGGCTTCCCCTGTGGGCCGCGCCCACGTAGTCCTTGTCGCCGCGTCGTGTGCCGGGCGCCGATGGACACCGATTTGGGCCGGGACCGCCGACTCCCACCATGCTCACGTTCATCGGGCTGGGGCTCTACGACGAGCGCTCGATCACGGTCGAGGGCCGGGAGGCGCTGGCCGCCGCCGACCGCGCGTTCGCGGAGTTCTACACCAGCCGGCTCGTCGGCACGACCGTCAAGGAGCTGGAGGCGTACCACGACACCGAGATCGAACTCCGGGACCGCGCGGGGGTCGAGCGCGACCCGGCGCCGATCCTCGACGCCGCCGAGGAGGAGGATGTGGCCTTCCTCACCGCGGGGGACACGATGATCTCGACCACGCACGTGGATCTGCGCCTGCGCGCCCACGAGCGCGGGATCGAGACGCGGGTAATCCACGGCGTCTCCGCCCAGTCGGCCGCGGCGGGGCTGACGGGGCTACAGAACTACCGCTTCGGGAAGGCGACGACGCTGCCGTTCCCGAGCGCCCACGGCGGCGGGGACGTGCCCGACAGCGTGATCGAGACGATCGAGGCAAACCGCGAGCGTGACCTCCACACGCTCGTCTACCTCGACATCAAGGTCGACGACCCGACCGCCGACGCGGCGGGGCTGGGGGAAGACGAGCGGTTCATGACCGGCGACCACGCCGCCGAACTGCTCGCGGCGAACTGGGCCGACGAGCTCGCGGTCCT
>NZ_JBHUDH010000049.1:5131-30668 GCF_042678005.1 Halolamina salina
CGCGGGCAGCCCCGAGCCGGTCGTGGCGGCCGATCGGCTCTCCGCGCTTGCCGAGCGGGAGTTCGGCGGCCCGCTCCACCTGCTGGTGGTGCCCGCCGAGCCGCATCACCTGGAAGCGGAGGCGCTGGCGTCGCTGGCGGGCGCGCCGGAAAATCTCGTCGAGGAGTAGCCGTCAGTCCCCGTTCTCGGGGATCTGTGACCGCGCCCGACTGCGGGGGAGGTCGAGCGTCTCCGAGAGGTCGTACTCGTCGCCGGTCACCATGAACAGCACGTCCTCGATGATGGTGAGGATCTCCGGCAGTTCGCGGACCACGAGGTAGGTGACGCCCACGAGCGCGACCACGGCGAGCAGTTGGCTGATGATGCGGTCGGAGACGTACCACGAGACGCGGTAGGGGTCCGAGCCGCCGAACATCGTCAGCACGAGGTTCGGGAACACGTGGAGCAGTTGCTCGCCGAACGCGATGCCGATGAACGTCGTCCGCACGAGGTTCAGCCCGTAGATAATCGGGACGGCGACGCTCAACGCGCGGAGCTTTCGACGCAGCGGCGCCCGGACCGCGGCGATCAGCCCCGCGAAGATCGCGATGCTCCCCAGCCCCGTACAGGCGAGCACGACCGAGAACTGGAGAATCTGCCCGTCGCTGGCGACGAACTCGTAGGTGTTCTGGTACCCCTGCGGGCCCAGAATGAGTTCGGGGTTCGACCCGAAGACGCTCATCATGAACCCCGTCTGGGCGGCGACGACCTCGATCAGCACCTGCCGCGGCGCGGGGACGTGCAGCCCCGCCACGTCGACGGCGGGGATCGTCTCGAAGGGGAGGTAGATCAGCCCCATGATCGCCGTCGAGCGCGAGAGGAGAAACAGCGTGTCCCGGCCCCGCCAGAGCAGGTAGCCCGCGTAGAGGCAGGCGGGGACGGCGACGAGCGCGAGCACTCCCTCGACGTAGCTCTTGTGGACGAACGCGAAGTGGGGAAAGAGGAGCAGCCAAAACAGCGCGAACAGCCCCCACGCCGACGCCGAGACGGTTCGGGCAGTCTCGAGCTGGTCGTCGACGGCGTCCAGTGCTCCGCCGTCCTCCCGTCGGGTGAGGATCTCGAGCGCCGCGCCGAGGGCGAACGCGCCGACGACGATCCACGCCACCACGTCGGTCACGTCGAGGAGCCACGGCGGAACGGCGCCCGCGATACCGGCCATATCGGGAGAAGACGACGCGCGGGTAAATCCCTTACCGTTGTGGGGTATCTGCGTGTGACGGCGCTGTCGCTATTCGGTGTAGCGGTCGAAAGAAATGAAGGCGGAAGACCGGCGTGAGCCGGTGGTAACTACTGGGAGTCGCGAGAGTCAGTTACTCTCGGCGACCAGCCAGCAGGGCAGCCGCGAGCAGGGCGACCAGCGCGACAGCGACGCCGAAGCCGGGCGTCGTCGTCGTGGTGGTCTCCGTGTCGGGCTCCTCGGTCTCCGTGTCCGGAGCTTCAGTCTCCGTGTCCGGAGCCTCGGTGGCCGTGGCCGTTGCCGTCTCAGTCTCAGTGTCCGGCTGCTCGGTTGCCGTCGCAGTCGGCGTCTCCTCGGAGACGCTCTCGACGACTTCGCCGTCGGCGGAGGCGACCTGCGTGCCACCCTTACGGACGGTCACGTCGAAGGTGTCGCCAGCCGACTGCTCGCTGAAGTCGAACGAGCCCGAGAAGGTGCCGTCAGACTGGACGGTCACCGTGTCGGTGTTGAAGAAGCCGGGGCTGACGTCCGACGTCGAACGGACGCGGATCGTCAGCTCCGTCCCGGGCGCGTAGTTGGTCGTACCCGAGACCGTCTGACCGGAGTCGGCAGTGACTTCGACCACATCGGAGTCGAGCTCGGTCGAGGGAGCCTCGACCGTGAACGTCGCGTTCACGGACTGGTGGTCTTCCGTGTCAGCGCTGCGGAGGAGACGGTTGTCGGTGACCGTGAAGGTCGCCTTGAACTTGTCTCCCGCAACAATGTTCTTCGTATCGTCTTCCAGCACGAGGTTGCCCGTGTTGGCGACGATGTAGTACGCACCGTCACCCTCGACGAGCGTTAGCGCACCCGAGGACGCCGAGAGGTTGATCTCCTTCGGCTCCTGGTTCTGCACCGGGTTCGTCTGCATGATACTGAGGGAGAGACCGTTACCGAGGGCGGCGCTGAGGTTACCCTCAGCCTGCACGAGGCCCTCCAGACCGGTCGCTGAGACCTGGTGGACCACGAGGTCGCCCGAGGTAATGGTGTCGTCCTCGGTGATGACGCCGTCGTCGATGAGCGTCGCGAGGTCACTCTCCGTGATCCCGTTCTCATCGTCGGCGTTCAGGTCGGCGCCGCTCGGTGCGGTCCACAGCTGCATGTCGTCCGTGGATCGCGGGCCGATAGCCAGCGCGCCGAGGTCCTGCGGCTGATCGACGGTCGTGCTGGCCTCGCCGGACGTGCTCACCGAGAGCGTGTAGTCGCCCTGTGCGAGGATCTCGCCGATCATCGTCTGGTTCGTGCTGGCGTTGAACGTCACCGAGTCGTCCTCGGAAGCGGCCTCGACGACCGTGCCGTTCGTGGCGTTCCCAGCAGCGTAGGTGTTGAACTCGACGACGACTTGGCCGTCGGCGTTGCCGTCGGTGAAGGTGACGTTCGCCTGGTAGCCTTCGCTGTCCTCGAGGCCGATGACCAGCGTACCGCTGGTGCCGGTCGCCGCGCCGTCGAGGGAGATGTTGATCTCGGCAACGTCACCCTGATCGACGGTGAAGCTACTGTCGGTGAAGGACGCCTCACCGGCACCGACGTCGGTGACGGTGATGTTGGTGGAGATCGTCGTCGTCGTGTCAGCGACGTCGAACTCGAGCGTGTAGTCGCCCGCGTCGATGCCACTGGCGTTCAGCGTGTACTCCTGACTACGGTCGACCACGACCTCGACGGCGTCGTCCGTGCCGTCGTCGTTCAGGTCGCGCAGCGTCGTCGTCGTGAATCCGTCGTCGAGGATGTTCTCGACCTCGTCCGCGCTGAGGTTCTCAGCCGAGACGTAGGTCGTGAAGCTCTGACGGTTCGAGTCGAAGGTGGCAGTCGTCGTGGTCGTGCCACCCGCGTTTCCGATCTCCGAATCCTCCAGGTCGATGGAGAACTGGTGGTTCACAACCTGGAAGCCGGCCGTGTCACCGTTGCCGTCGTTCCCTTGCAGGAAGTAGTTCTGGCCGGTCTCGAGGTTGGACGTGCTGAACGTGATGTTCCCGTCCGCGTTAGCCGTGTAGCGGTTCTGGAACGTGCCCGGCTCCGCAGCCGTGCCTGTCGACAGGATCACGTCCTTGTTGCGCTCGAAGCCGATGGCCTTCACTTGCTGGCCCTGGTAGACGATCGAGCCGTTCACGACCGACGCGTTCTGGTCGGAGGTGTCGGACGTGTCAACGATCGTCAGGCTCGTCAGAGACGTATCGAGGTTCTGACCACCGGAGTCCGTGATGCTCACGCGAAGCTCAGTTGTGGTGTTACTGTCGACGCTCGGGTAATCCACTTCGAGGCTACTAATGTCGAAGTACGCCGTTTTGTTCGAACTGCTCGGCGAAGCGTCGAACGTCAGATTGCCGTTCTGAACGTTCTGATTGCTCGAAGAGATGTTAGAGCTCACACCACTAGTGCTAATGATGTCAACACCATTGGTGAAGTAGAGCTCGAATTCAACGGTCTGACCCGAATTGTTATCGTTCAAATTCTGTGCTGTCAGGTTCACACTGTTGTGAACCACTGTCGTGCTTTCGTTCACGTTTCCATCAGCTGGATTGGAAACAGTGACGGAAGCACCCGTAGCCGCAGCAGCGGTCCCGGACAGCGCGACGGTGCCAGCGACGACGCTGAACACCATCAGCGCTGCCAGAACGATGCTGCGGATCTTGTCTGAGTTGTCTGTCATGGTTGAATACGGAGATACGGGGTAGCGACATTTTTCTCGTTGACCGAGTCAACGATACTACCGGCGCTACCATTGGGTAGGGGCATGAAAAATAACGGCGTTATGGAGTAAATGTCTTGGGGCCGATATTTCGGTACGAGTCTCGAAAACGCCGATATTCGTCGTCTGGGAGTAGGGCGGTTCTCTCATTCGCTTCCGCCCCGACAGTTACCATCCGAGAACGAACTGCGAGAGCTATCGCTGTCCAGTGTAGCGGTCGAAAGAAATGAAGGCGGAATACCGGCGTGAGCCGGTGGTAACTACTGGGAGTCGCGAGAGTCAGTTACTCTCGGCGACCGGCCAGCAGCGCAGCGGCGAGCAGGGCGACCAGCGCGACAGCGACGCCGAAGCCGGGCGTCGTCGTCGTGGTGGTCTCCGTGTCGGGCTGCTCAGTCTCCGTGTCCGGAGCCTCGGTCTCCGTCTCAGGAGCCTCGGTGGCCGTGGCCGTTGCCGTGGCCGTCTCAGTCTCCGGCTGCTCGGTTGCCGTCGCAGTCGGCGTCTCCTCGGAGACGCTCTCGACGACCTCACCGTCAGCGGAGGCGACCTGCGTGCCACCCTTGCGGACGGTCACGCGGAAGGTGTCGCCAGCCGACTGCTCGCTGAAGTCGAAGGAGCCCGAGAAGGTGCCGTCGGACTGGACGGTCACCGTGTCGGTGTTGAAGAAGCCGGGGCTGACGTCCGACGTCGAACGGACGCGGATCGTCAGCTCCGTCCCGGGCGCGTAGTTGGTCGTGCCCGTGACAGTCTGACCGGAGTCCGCAGCGACCTCGACGGGGTCAGCGTCGAGCTCGGTCGAGGGAGCCTCGACCGTGAACGTCGCGTTCACGGACTGGTGGTCTTCGGTATCGCTGCTACCGAGGAGACGGTTGTCGGTGACCGTGAAGGTCGCCTTGAACTTGTCTCCCGCAACGATGTTCTTCGAGCTGTCCTGCAGCACGAGGTTGCCCGTGTTGGCGACGATGTAGTACGCACCGTCACCCTCGACGAACGTCAGTGCGCCCGACGACGCCGAGAGGTCAACCTTCTTCGCCTTCTGGTTCTGCACCGGGTTCGTCTGCGTGATGGTCAGCGTGGTACCGTTACCGATGGCGGCGCTGAGGTTGCCCTCAGCCTGCACGAGGCCCTCCAGACCAGTCGCGCTGATCTGGTGAACCACGAGGTCGCCCGAGGTAATGGTGTCGTCCTGAGTGATGACGCCGTCGTCGATGAGCGTCGCGAGGTCACTCTCGGTGATGCCGCTCTCACCGTCAGCGTTCAGGTCGGCGCCGCTCGGTGCGGTCCACAGCTGCATGCTGTCGGTGGAGCGCGGGCCGATAGCCAGCGCGCCGAGATCCTGCGGCTGGTCAACAGTGTCGGCAGCGTTGTCGGACGTGCTCACGGAGAGCGTGTAGTCGCCCTGCGCGAGGATGTCGTCGATCGTCGTCTGGTTCGTGGTGGCGTTGAAGGTCACCGAGTCCTTCTGCGCGGCGGCCTCAACGACCGTGCCGTTGTTAGCGCTACCAGCAGCGTAGGTGTTGAACTCGACGACGACCTGACCGTCGGTGTTGCCGTCATCGAAGGTAACGTTCGCCTGGTAGCCTTCGCTGTCCTCGAGGCCGATGACCAGCGTACCGCTGGTGCCGGTCGCCGCACCGTCGAGGGAGATGTTGATCGCCGCAACGTCGCCCTGGTCGACAGTGAAGCTACTGTCGGTGAAGGACGCCTCACCAGCACCAACGTCAGTGACGCTGATGTTGGTGGAGATGGTCGTGGTCGTGTCAGTGACGTCGAACTCGAGCGTGTAGTCGCCCGCGTCGATGCCACTGGCGTTCAGCGTGTACTCCGTACTGCGGTCGACAGTAACTTCGACAGCGTCGTTGGTGCCGTCGTTGTTAAGGTCGCGCAGCGTCGTCGTCGTGAATCCGTCGTCGAGGATGTTCTGCACTTCCTCCGCGCTGAGGTTCTCAGCGGAGACGTAGGTGCTGAAGCTCTGACGGTTCGAGTCGAAGGTGGCGGTCGTCGTCGTCGTGCCACCCGCGTTCCCGATCTCCGAGTCCTCCAGGTCGACGGAGAACTGGTGCTTCACAACCTGGAAGCCGGCCGTGTCACCGTTGCCGTTGTTCCCTTGCAGGAAGTAGTTCTGGCCGGTCTGGAGGTTGGACGTGCCGAACGTGACGTTGCCGAACGAGTTTGCAGTGTACCGGTTCTGGAACGTACCGGGGTCCGAAGCCGTACCCGTCGACAGGATCACGTCCTGACCGGACGCGAAGCCGATGGCCTTGACCTGCTGACCCTGGTAGATGATCGAACCGTTCACGACAGACGCGTTCTGGTTCGAGGTGCCGGTGTCAACGATGGTGAGGCTCTGGAAGTCAGAGAACCCGTCGTCGTTGTTGTCAGTGTAGGAACCGTTAGCGTTCTCGTCCAGCGCGAACTGGGCCTGGGCCGTCGTGTTACCGCTAACGGCCGGGGTAGCGACGTTCGTGATGTCGAACGTGACGTTGACGGTGTCGCTGTTGACACCACTGGAGTCCTGAAGCGTCACCGTAACCACGTCGGTGGTGGAGTTGACGTTGAAGGTCCCACTGTAGGTGACGTTCCCGGAGTTGACGTTGAAGTTCGTCACGCCCGAGCTGGACGTGTCCAGCGAGTCGGGCAGGTCAACAGCGAAGACCTGGTTCCCGTTGCCGCTGGTGTTAACGCCGCTCGCGATGAGCGTTACCGTATGTGTGTTCGTCGTCGATTCGTCGACCGTGGACGGCGTGATACTACTGTTCGTAGTATCAGTCGTCCCTGCAGCAGCCGTACCGGCGAACGCGACGGTCCCCGCGAAGACGGAGAAAACCATCAGCGCAGCCAGAACGATGCTGCGGATCTTGTCTGAGTTGTCTGTCATTGTTGTGTTGGATTCGCACTGCAGTCGGCGGCGCCAACTTCCTCGCCGAACCGAACGGCGATACTCACTGTTGCCACCATGGGTAGGGGTATCGGAAACAAACGCACCTGATTATAAATGTCTTGTGTATACCCATGTGGCGTGTTACAACGTCTCACCGCAGAAAACGCCCGCGAGAGCGTTCCTGTGCGATATACTTGCTTAAGTACTTTCTGCCGGTGACCCCCCGCCTTTATCCGTGGTGTCGGCGGCGGGCGGTCGTCGACGCCGGCAGCGGCCGGCACGCGCTCACGCGTGCGAATGAAAAATGACCGTCGCTACTCAGTCACCACTTCGACTTCGTGGCCGTCGAACGTCTTCGTGAAGGCGTAGTTGTAGTCACAGGACTCCGGATCGCGGTAGTCCTCGGCCTCGCGGGTCAGCAGCGTCTCCCAGAACCCCTCCAGATCCTCACACTCGACCGCGAGGTGGCCCCAGGCGTCGCCGAGGTCGTAGGAGCGCCCGTCGTAGTTGTACGTGAGTTCGACGGTCATCGCCTCCTCCGCGGCGTCTTCGGGCGCGAGGAAGTAGTTCGCGAACGTGTCGGCCTCCCAGCGGCCGGCCGGTTCGTACCCCATCTTCCGCGTCCACCAGCCGATCGAGGCGTCGGCGTCCTCGACGCGGATCATCGTGTGGTCGAGGCTCCACCGAGCGCCGTGGTCGCGCTCGACGATCTCGATCTCGTGGCCGTCCGGATCCTTGACGAACGCGTAGCCGGGGTTCTCCTCCGGCGGGCGGTAGTCCTCGACGCCCTCGTCCATCAGCTCGTAGTACGCCTCCTCCACGTCCTCGACGCGGACGGCGATGTGGCCCCACGCGTCGCCCATCTCGTAGGAGCGGCCGTCGTGGTTGTACGTGAGCTCCAGCAGCGCGCCGTCGTCGTGGACGTCCTCGGGACCGAGGAAGACGTTCGTGAACGTGTCGGCCTCCCAGCGGCCCTTCTCCTCGTAGTCGAGGTGGGTGGTGTACCAGTCGAGCGATTCGTCGAGATCCTCGACCCGCATCATGACGTGATCCAGCGTGTGACTCATGCGGTCGTAGGTGGGTTCGTGAGAGCGAAAAGCGTACCGAAGGCGGTGGTGGATTACGGAGTCGGGTGTGGTCGTTCTCGCCCGCGTGGGCGTGCGTTAGTGAGATTGCTTGGGTGTGACGCTGAACGCGACTACTGAGTTCGTTACTCCGACTTCGCTACTTCCACGACGAACAGGACCGCGGAGTGAGCATGACCACTTGTGACCGCACCGCCCCGCACAGTCCACAGGCCTCCCCAACCGATTCGCTCGGCCTGCCGGCCTCGCTCATCCCTCGCGCCGGCTCGTCCGCGGAGGGACTCGCGTTTCGCGCCGACAGCCACCGCGGTGGCGGTGGACGCTTCGCGCTCGCCAGCGGTCGGCGAACGCGGGGGGAGGGGTGGGGAATCGGCGCTGTGCCGGACCTTGTGTCCAGCACCCTGCGGTCACAAGTAGTCAAGCATCGAGTTGCTGTTGCGGTCGACGATCCTACGGTATCCCCGTTCACGCGCACCTCTTACACCGCAACTGTATCGAAGAAACCGACTACTTCCGCGTGATGATCCGGAGTTCGTCCTCGTCTTCCAGCTCGTGTTCCAGTCCGACCTGCTGGTCGTCGTGTTTCGCCGACGGCCCGCTGACTCGTCCGAACCGGAAGCGATCGAGGAACTCGTCGCCGCCGATGTCGAGGCAGGCGTCCTCGACGGTCGAGCCCGGCGGCAGCACCAGCGGCTCCTCGTAGTCGACGCCGCGGCCGGGCTTGTCCATGTACACCCGGATCAGGCCCAGTTCCTCCCAGATCCGCTCCTTGAGTCCGTCGAGGCCCTTCTCTTCCTCGGCGGAGATGAAGATGGCCTCCTCGGGGTCGATGTCGTACTCCCGGAGGTCCTCCTTCACCGTCGGGAGGTAGTCCTGGTCGATCAGGTCGGCCTTGTTGACCGAAACGATCGACGGCAGGTAGACGCGGTTGTCCATGATCGCGTCGATCAACTCGTCGATCGACGGATCGCCGCGAACGGTCACCTCGGCGTTGACGTAGCCGTGCTCCCGGAGCACGTCCTTGATCGTCTCCGTCTCCATCGACACCGAGTCGCTGACAGTGACCTGCAGCCCGCCGGTGTGGCTCTTGGTGATCGAGACGCTGGCAGGCTCGGTATCCAGCCGGATTTTGTTCTTGTACAGCTCCTCGGAGAGCCGCTCGTACTGGTCGATCTCGAACACCGAGAGCACGAACACCACCAGATCCGCGGTCCGGACGACCGAAAGCACCTCCTGCCCGCCGCCGCGGCCGCTGGCTGCGCCCTCGATCAGCCCCGGCACGTCGAGGATCTGGATGTTCGCCCCGCGGTGTTTGAGCATCCCGGGGTTCACGTCGAGCGTGGTGAACTCGTACTCGCCCGTCTCGCTCTCGGCGTTGGTGAGCGCGTTGATCAGCGTCGACTTGCCGACGCTGGGGAAGCCGACGAGGGCGACGGTCGCGTCGCCGGTCTTCTCGACCGCGTAGCCGTGGCCGCCGCCGGAGGAGGACTGGTTCTCCAGCTTCTCTTTCTTCTCCGCGAGCTTCGCCTTCAGACGCCCGATGTGGCCCTCGGTGGACTTGTTGTAGGGCGTCTCGGCGATCTCCTCGCGGAGTTCCTCGATCTCCTCCTCGAGTCCCATCGGCCGGAAATCCGCCGTGGGCGTCGTTAAAGCTGTTCCTTCAAACCAGTCACGGGGCGCGAGCCGCGACGGCCTCCGTGTCGTCGCCGCGGAGCGGATCCCGTGACTGTGTTCAAACCAGCCCCGGCGAGCGAACTGTGCCGACCTCCGTGTCGGCACCACTGAGACTGATGCCGTGGCTGTGTTCCAACCAGCCGCGGCTCGTGACCGCTCGCAGCCTCAGTGCCGCGAGTACGGAACCTACGCCGCGGCTGCGTTCAAACCTACCGGGGCAAACGACCGACGACGGCCTCCATGTCGTCGCCGCGGAGCGGATCCCGTGACTGTGTTCAAAGCCGAAGAGGTTATAGATACGAAAGAGACATTCTCACGCATACCGATGGACCTGCTCTTCCTGGGGCACGTCGGCGTGTTCACGGTCTCCGCACTCGCCTGCCTCCTCTCGCTCCCGCGGGCACGGCGGATCGAACATCCAGGTACGAGGAAGGGACTGATCGCGCTTCTGCTCTCGGTCACGGTCTGGTCGCTGGGATACGTCGGCTACCTGATCGGGCCGACCGATCCGTTGCGGGTCGCGTCGTACACTATCGGGTTCATCTTCGCGTTCGGTGCCGTCGCCGCGTGGGTGTACTTCTGTGCCGCCTACACGGGCCGCCCCCCGCGACAGGCGCCCTACCTCCGGCTCATGATCGGCGTGTTCCTCCTGTTCGTGGTGCTCAAACTCACCAACCCCTACCACCACCTCTTTTTCACGACCGAGTGGACGACCGACCCGTTCCCCCACTTGGCGATCCAGCACGGGATCCTCTACTGGTTCACCTTGGGGCTGTCGTACGTCGTCATCGGGGTCGGGTTCTTCATGCTGATCGAGCGGTTCGACCACACTGGCACCGACAGCCGGCCGCTGGTCGTGCTGGCCACTATAACGGCCGTCCCGGCGGGGGCGACCGTGTTCGGCGAACAGATCCCCTGGCTCCTCCCGCTGATGTACGAGCCTACGGGCGTCGCGGTGTTCGCCGTCGGCACGCTGTTCGTCTACATCAACCGCTTCGAGACGGTCCAACTCACCGGCGAGAGCGACGAACCGGCCGTGTTCCTCGACCCGGACGATCGCGTGCGGGACTACAACCGAGCCGCGGCCGCGCTGTTCCCGTCGCTCGAGGACTCGGTCGGGCAGCGCGTGGGGGAGATCGTCCCTGCCATCGGGAGCCGTCTCGACGACCCGGGCGTGCTGGAGATCGACGCCGGCGAGGAGAGCCAGTATTACCAGATCTCGACGACGCCGTTCACGACCGGCGGCGTGACCACGGGCCGGCTGGTGACAATCAGCGACGTGACCGAGCGGGAGGCGTACCGCCGACAGCTGGAGGAGCGAACCGAACAGCTCGAGGCACTGAACCGCGTGGTCCGCCACGACATCCGGAACGACATGGCCGTCATCCGGGGGTGGGCCGAGACCCTCACCCCCCACGTCGACCCCGAGGGGCAGGACGCGCTGGATCGGGTGCTCCGGAAATCCGACCACGTGATCGAGCTCACGGAAACCGTCCGGGAGTTCGTCGAGTCGCTCTCCGGCGAGCACGCGATCGAGCCGCGGCCGACCGATCTCCGCCGGCACCTCCAGACCGAACTGGAGGCCGTCCGGGAGTCGTTCGCCGAGGCCGAGTTCCGCGTCGACGGCGAGATCCCCGCGGTCGACGTGCTGGCCAACGAGATGCTCCCCTCGGTGTTCCGGAACCTCCTCGAGAACGCCGTCCGGCACAACGACAGCGAGACGCCGGAGGTCACCGTCGACGTCGTCGAAACCGACGACCTCGTCCGGGTCCGGATCGCCGACAACGGTCCCGGCATCCCCGACGAGCAGAAGCGGCGGATCTTCGGCAAGGGTGAGAAGGGACTCGACAGCCCGGGATCGGGGATCGGCCTCTACTTGGTGTACACCCTCACCGAGCAGTTCGGCGGCGACGCGTGGGTCGAGGACAACGACCCCCGCGGGGCGGTGTTCGTCGTCGAACTCGTGAAAGCCGACGCCGCGGAGAGTTCGTAGCGCACCCGCCCGTAGATTGAACACCTGTCGCGACCAACGAGCGGGTATGAACCTCCGAGCCGCCAGAGAGACCGACATCCCCGGGATCAGGGACGTGGCCAACCGCTCGCTCGCGGCGTCGTACGACGACGTGCTCGACGCCGAGACGCGCCAGCGGGCGGTCGAATCGTGGTACGGCGCCGAGGGCGCCGCCGCGGGCACGCTGGCCGAGGAGCTCGCGGACGGCCAGACGGTCGTGATCGTCGCCGAAGACGACGACGAGATACTCGGCTTCGCACAGGCGTTCCTCGCGGGCGATACCCCCCGAGTCGGCCGGATCGAGTGGCTCCACGTCCGGCCGGGCCGGCGCGGGGAAGGGCTGGCGAGCCGGCTGCTCGACCGGATCGAGTCCGCGCTGGCCGACCGCGGCGCCGACCGGATCGAGGCCAGCGTGATCGAGGCCAACGAGGCCGGCCGCGCGTTCTACGAGGAGCACGGCTACGACCACGACCACACCCGACAGGTCCGGATCGCCGGCGACCGAGTCGCCGAACTGACGCTCGTCGGCGACGACGAACTGTCGGCCGAAGGGGCCGGATCCGGCACCGAACGCCGCGAAACCGGGGACGGGGAGACGGTCGTGATCGCCTACGACGAGAGCGAACGGGGGTCCGAGGGACCGTTCCACCCGACGTACCTCGACGACGACCGCGAGGAGCAGTACGGCTGGCACTGCGGGAACTGCGACAGCCTCGACGTGAGCGTCGGCTCGATGGACGAGTTCGTCTGTAGCGACTGCGAGAACCGCCGGCGCGCGATGCGCTGGGACGCCGTCTACGGCGGATGACCCGCTACCGGCTCCGCTGGCCGACAGCGCAACCCGTATATCGCTCACCCCCGGACGGTCGGGCGTGATCGACGCCGACGACGCGGCGCGACGCTGGATGGAACTCGGTGAGGGGTGGCAGGCGGCCCTCTTGGGACTGCTGCTCGTCGCCGCGGTTCGCCTTGGACTCACGGTCCCGTGGTGAGCGTGCGGGGGTCGATAGTTCCGGGACTCGCGCTGCTCGTCGGACTCGGGCTCGGCGCACGCCTGTTCGCCGCGATAGTTCCGCTGAACCACCTGTTGCTGGCAATCCTGCTCGGACTGGCGGTCGGGAACCTCGTCGGCGTCCCCGAGACGGTCCGCGCCGGCGTCGGCACCCACAAGCTCTGGCTCAAGACGGGCATCGTCCTCACGGGCGCGAGCGTCGCGCTCGACCGCGTGGTCGCCGCCGGCCCGAAACTGCTGGTGCTGGTGGCAGGAGCACTGACCGCGACGGTCCTGCTCGTCGAGGCGCTCTCCCGGCTGGCGTTCCGGATCGACGGCGAGACGGGCTCGCTGCTCGCGGCGGGGTCGGGCGTCTGTGGCGTCTCGGCGGTCGTCGCCGTCGCCGAGAGCATCGACGCCGACGAGACGACGGTGGCCTACGCCGCCACGACGATCCTCCTGTTCGACGCCGTCACGCTGGTCGCCTACCCCGCGGTAGGGACCGCGCTCGCGCTCCCGGACCGGACGTTCGGGATCTGGGCCGGGCTGACGATGTTCAGCACCGGCCCCGTGACCGCCGCGGGGTTCGCGGTCTCGGAGACGGCGGGCGAGTGGGCGGTGTTGGTGAAGCTCGTCCGGAATGCCGCGATCGGACTCGTGGCGGTCGCGTACGCTGGCGTGTACGCGAGCACTTCGGGTGAGAGCGCGGGCGGCGATCGCGGGACGGTCGCCCGCCTCTGGACCCCGTTCCCGAAGTTCGTCGTCGGCTTCCTCGCCGTCGTCGCGATCGCCAATCTCGGGCTGCTCTCGGGGGCGGAGATCGACTCCCTCGCCAACGCCGCCGACTGGCTGTTCCTGCTGGCCTTCGCCGGGCTGGGGCTGGAGATCCGGCTCGACGACCTGCGGGAGACGGGCTACCGGCCGGTACTGGTCGTGCTGGTCGCGCTACTCGCGGTCTCTTCGGTCGGTTTAGCGGTCGTTCGGACGGTGTTCTGAGCCCGGTGCCCGCCGTCAGAAGAGTGGTCGCCGCCCGCGGGAACTACTCGCCGCCGACGATGTCGGCGACGCGATCGCGGTCGAACAGCCGCTCGTCCTCGGGAATCTCCGGGTAGGGGTCGCCCTGCTCGTAGCCCGGCCACTCGCCGAACTGTTCGGGGTAAAGCTGCTTGGCGGTCATCTCCAGCTGGAAGAGGTTCATCAGCGGCCCCTGGACGGGGTGGCCGCCGGCGTAGAAGCGATCGTCTTTGATCGCGGTCAGCTCCCCGCCGACGGGGTCGTCGGCGATGGTCCCCCGGATCGACCCCACGTCGTAGTAGGAGTTGATCCCGTAGCGGTGGAGGATCACGTCGGGGTCGATCTCCAGCAGTTGCTCGTAGTCGTAGGAGGTCTGGTAGTTCACGTCGTCGCCGGCGAACGCGTCCTCGGCGCCGAGCGGCCGGACGTGGGCGTTGCTGAACCCGTCGGTGCTGATACGCGAGGGGTAGAACGTCCCCTGCATGAAGATCACCGAGGCGACCGAGGGGCGCTCGCTCTCCGGCGGGAGGTCGGCCTCGATCGTCGACAGGAGGTCGTCGTGGACCGCGGCGAGTTCCTCGTACGTCGAGCCGGCACGGAACACGTCGGCGGTGCGGTCGGCGATCTCCCAGAGCGTGTAGTACTCGTACTCGTCGGCACAGGACTCCGGCGGCTCGCTGTTGCGCCGGCTGAGCGTGTTGCCGAACCACGGCGCGACGTTCTCACGGATCTCCTCGATGTCGCTCGCCGCCCAGCCGTCGAAGCTCGTCACCAGACACGGGTCGACAAGGTGGAGGTCGGAGTTCAGCTCGTAGAACAGCTCCTTGTCGATCGTGACGCCGCTCTCGCCGCTGTTGAGCTGTTCGATGTCCTCGTGGTCGAAGGAGACGCCAGGCAGCCGCTCGTAGTAGGCGTCGAGCGTGTTGCCGCCGGCCTCGGCGCTGAACCCCAGCGAGTTCACCGCGTCGCCGTGGCCGTAGGCGACCGCCATGTCGGCGTACAGCAGGCTGTACACCATCACGTCCGTCGGGACGGCGTCGAACTCGACTTCGCCGACGGGCGCCATCGACGCCGTGTAGCTGCTCGGCGTCGCCGTGCCCTCCGTCGGCTCGCTCGTCTCTGTCAGGTCGGCAGTTCCATCGGCGTCGGTCGGCGTCCCGGTGCCGTCGCCGCCGATGCAGCCGGCGAGCAGACCGCTCGCACCGATCGCGCTGCCGTAGGTGAGATACTCCCGTCGTGTCAGGTCGTGGTCGTCGTTCATTGGTGGATGTGTAGATCGTCAGTCGTCCGTCTCGCGCTCGGCCTCGATCTCGCGGGCCGCCTCCAGCACGAGGTCGTCGTCGACGTGATCGAGCAGACGGCGCTGTCCCTCCTTCCGGCGCCGCTCGGCCTCGTCGTCGCTGATGTACATATCGAACCGTCGGTCGATCTCCCGCTCCCGGATCTCCTCGGCTCGCTCCGGGGAGAGATCGTGGTCGTCGGGGAACCGCTCCTCGAAGAACTCCCGCCAGCGGTCACGGTCGCTCCACTCGCCGGTGCGTTCGCTCTCCGGGCGGACCCAGTCGTAGTAGCTGGCAAGCCCCTCGGGGTACCCCCGTTCCCGGCGGGCAGCCTCGACGACGGCGTCGCCGACGCGGGCGCCGTGCCCGGCGGCCATGATAGCCTGCGGGCTGGTCGGCTCGTACGGGGAGGCGACGTACAGCCCGTCGACCGGCGTCGAGCCGTCGGCGTCGGCGTACTCCGCGTCGAAGTGTTGCTGCGTCTCGCCGTCGTACTCGTGAGTCTCGAACATCGCGTCCTCGTCGTCGCCGGACTTCGTCCGACTGCCAGAGGGACTTCGTCCCTCGCTGTCGAGGCCGCGCAGGTACTCGCCGGCGTCGTACCGGGTGGCGGCGATCACCCGGCGGGCGGTGACCGCCTCGCCGGACTGCGGCCGGACGACGAACCCCTCGTCGCCGTGCTCGACCGACTCGACGAGGTCGGGGACGACCGCACAGCCCGCCTCCGCCGCGTGGTCGTGCAGCAGATCGTAGAACGTCTCGATGTCGACGCCGGCGGGGAAGCCGAGGTAGTTCTCGAGGTGGGCACACCGCTGGATCGACGACCGTCCGCGGTCGAAGATCACGGTGTCGAGCCCGTTGCGGGCGGTGAACACGCCCGCCGAACAGCCGGCCGGCCCGCCGCCGACCACGACCACGTCGTGATCGAACGGGTCCGTTCCTGTCTCGTCGGCCATGTGGATTAGGCTGACCTAAACAGGTAAACCCGTTTCGATCGTTCGGGAGGGCGCCACGGCGGGTGGAAAGAACGGCGCTTTCGTATCGCGACTGCCGGTTTACTTCTGGACCTGTTCCTGAATCGACGCCACCACGTCGGGGTTGCGGAGGGTGGAGGTGTCACCGAGTTCGGCGCCGTTAGCGATGTCTTCGAGGAGGCGGCGCATGATCTTGCCCGAGCGCGTCTTGGGGAGTTCGGGCGTGAAGATCACCTGTTCGGGGCGAGCGATGGGTCCGATCCCGTCCTCGACGCCTTGGATGATCGCGTCGCGAAGCTCCTCGTCCCCGTCGTAGCCGTCCTCGGTGATGACGTAAGCGTAGACGGCCTCGCCCTTCATCTCGTGGTCGCCGCCGACGACGGCGGCCTCGGCGACGCCCTCGACGCCGACGATCGCCGACTCGATCTCCATCGTCCCGAGCCGGTGGCCCGAGACGTTGATCACGTCGTCGACACGGCCGAGCACGGTGATGTAGCCGTCCTCGTCGATCTTCGCCCCGTCCTCCGGGAAGTACGTCCAGTCGCGCCAGTCGTCGCTGTCAGTGTCGGAGTACTCCCGCCAGTACTCGTCGACGAACCGCTCGTCGTTCTGGTACAGCGTCCGGAGCATCCCGGGCCAGGGCTTCTGGATCGTCAGGTAGCCAGCGCGTCCGGGTTCGACCTGCTCGCCCGTCGTGTCGACGATTTCGGCGTCGATACCCGGCAGCGCGGGGCCGGCGGAGCCGGGTTTCATCTCCTTGACGCCGGGGAGGGTGGTGACCATCATGCCGCCCGTCTCGGTCTGCCACCAGGTGTCCACGACGGGACACTCCTCGTTCCCGATGTGCTTGTAGTACCACTTCCAGGCGCGGGGGTTGATCGGCTCGCCCACGGTCCCGAGCAGGCGGAGGCTCGAGAGGTCGTGCTGGTCGGGGAACTCCGATCCCCACTTCATGAACGCGCGGATCGCCGTCGGTGCGGTGTAGAGTTGGGTCGCCTCGTACTCTTCGACGATCTCCCAGAGCCGGTCCCGCTCGGGGTGATCCGGCGTCCCCTCGTACATCATCGTCGTGGTCCCCAGCGCGAGCGGGCCGTAGACGATGTAGGAGTGGCCGGTGATCCAGCCGATGTCGGCCGAACAGAAGTACGTGTCTTCAGGTTTGATGTCCAGGACGGCGTGGGAGGTCCACGCGGCCCAGGAGAGGTAGCCGCCCGTCGTGTGTTTCACCCCCTTCGGTTCGCCCGTGGTCCCCGAAGTGTACATGAGGAACAGCATGTCCTCGGCGTCGCGGGCGACCGGTTCGACCTCCGCGCCCTTGTGGGCGTGGACGGCGTCGACCCAGAGCCGCTGATCGTCGCGGAGGTCGTGGTCGAACGCGTCGTCCTCGGGGAGGCGCTCGACGACGACCGTCTCGGTGTCGTGTTCGACGTTGTCCAGCCCCTCGTTGGCTTTCTCGAGGTGGTCGAGGGGGTCGCCGCGGCGGTAGTAGCCGTCGCAGGTGATCAGGTACTCGGAGTCGGCGGCGTTCATCCGGGTCGCGAGCGCGTCGGCAGAGAAGCCGGCGAAGACGACCGAATGGGGGGCACCGATGCGAGCACAGGCGAGCATCGCGATCGGCAGTTCCGGGATCATCGGCATGTACATCGTCACGACGTCGTCCTCGCCGACGCCCATCTCCCGGAGTGCCGCGGCGGCCTCGTTCACCTCGCGGTGGAGGTCCTCGTAGGTGTACGTGCGGTTGGCCTCGTCGGTCGGCTCACCCACCCACTCGATCGCGACCTCGTCGCCCCGCTCGTCGAGGTGTCGGTCGAGACAGTTGGCCGAGGCGTTGAGTTCGCCGCCCGTGAACCACTCGAAGAACGGTGGGTTCGACCCGTCGAACGTCTGGTCGTACTCGGTCTCCCAGTCGAGCATATCGGCTGCGGCCTCCCAACACTCCGGCCAGTTCTCCTCGAACTCCTCGTAGATGTCCGGATTCGAAACGTTCGCCTGCTCGACGAACGACTCGGGCGGCTCGAAGCTGTCCTGCTCCTCGAGCCGTGCTTCCAGTTCCGTGTCAGCGTCCGACATAGCTACACCGATCGTGGGTCGGAGCGGACATAAACCCACCTACAACGGGACGAAAGCGAAAGAGTGCGCGTCGATCAGGCCAGCCCGATCTTCTCGCGGTACCCGCCGTGCTCGGCCTCGAACACGTCCATGATCTCGCCCATCGTCGCGTACGCCTTCACCGCGGTGACGATGTACGGCATCACGTTCTCGTCGTTCTGGACGGCCTCGCGCAGGTCGTCGAGCGCGGCCTCGACGGCGTCGTCGTCGCGCTCGGCCTTGACCGATTCGAGGCGCTCGCGCTGGTGTTCGGCGACCTCCTCGTCGACCTTCAGGACCTCCGGCGAGGTATCCTCCTCGGAGACGTACTTGTTGACGCCGACGACGACCTCCTCCTCGTTCTCGACGCGCTCCTGGTACTCGTAGGAGGCCTCCTGGATCTCGCGGTGGAAGAAGCCGTCCTCGATCCCCGTGAGCACGCCGTCGCGGACAGACCCGTCGCCCATCTCCTTGATCGACTCGATGTACTCCATGGCCTCCTCCTCGACCTCGTCGGTGAGGCTCTCGACCATAAAGGAGCCCGCCAGCGGATCGACGCTGTCAGCGGCGCCGGACTCCTCGGCGATGATCTGCTGGGTGCGCAGCGCGACCCGGACCGCCTCCTCGCTGGGCAGCGCCAGCGCCTCGTCGTAGGAGTTGGTGTGGAGGCTCTGGGTGCCGCCGAACACGCCCGCCAGCGCCTGGATCGTCACGCGGACGATGTTGTTGAGCGGCTGTTGGGCGGTCAGCGACTGGCCGGCGGTCTGGGTGTGGAACTTGAGCTTCTTCGAGGCGTCCTTCTCGGCGTCGTACCACTCGTCCATCACGCGGGCGTAGATGCGCCGGGCGGCGCGGAACTTCGCGACCTCCTCGAAGATGGAGTTGTGGGAGTTGAAGAAGAAGCTGAGCTGGGGGGCGAACTCGTCGACGTCCATCCCGCGGTCGAGGCAGTCCTCGACGTACGCGAACCCGTCCGCGAGGGTGAAGGCCAGCTCCTGAACCGCCGTCGAGCCGGCCTCGCGGATGTGGTAGCCGGAGATGGAGACGGGGTTGAACTTCGGCGTCTCCTCGGTCGCGAACTCGATGGTGTCGGTGACGATGTCCAGCGACGGCTCCGGGGGGATCACCCACTCCTTCTGGGCGATGAACTCCTTCAGCATGTCGTTCTGGAGGGTGCCACGGACCTCCTCGCGGGGAACACCCTGCTCGTCGGCCAGCGCGAGGTACATCGCGTAGATCACCGGTGCCGAGGGGTTGATCGTGAACGAGGTCGACACCTCGCCGATGTCGATGCCGTCGAACAGGATCTCCATGTCCCGCAGCGTGTCGACGGCGACGCCCTCCTTGCCGACCTCGCCCAGCGCCATCGGGTCGTCGGAGTCGATCCCCATCAGCGAGGGCATGTCGAACGCCGTCGAGAGGCCGGTCTGGCCCTCCTCGATCAGGTAGTGGAAGCGTTCGTTCGTGTCCTCCGCGGAGCCGAAGCCGGCGAACTGCCGCATCGTCCACGTCCGGCCGCGGTACATCGTCGGGTACGGGCCGCGGGTGAACGGGAACTCGCCGGGGTTGCCCAGATCCTCCCCGTAGTCGAGGTCGGCCACGTCGGACGGGTCGTACAGCCGGTCGATCCCGAGGTTCGAGATCGTCGCGAAGCGGTCCTTCCGTTCGCCGTAGGCGTCGAGGGTCGGGTCGAGCGTTCCCGCCTCCCACTCCTCGCGGGACTCGCGGATCTCCGCGAGATCCTCCTCGTCGTACATGGCTCTCCCTTTCACCGGAACGATTATGAAGGGTTCGGGTCCCGAGACACCCCGAGACCGAGAAATAAATCTGATACTGCGATACAGAATAGGGGCGTCAGTCGACGACTCCCGCTGTCGGCCGCTACTGGTCGCGTGCGACGACGCGGGCTTCGGTGCCGTCGTCGTCGATCGACAGTTCGACGTGATCGACGCTGCGGCGGTACTCGCTGGCGTGCTTGCCGGAGCTCCGGATGCGGATGCCCTCCTGAAGCAGGCCGGCGTCGACCAGCCGGTCGATCTTGCGGTACGCCGTCGAGGAGGGGATGTCACAGCGTTCGACGATGTCCTTGGCCGAGAGGGGCTGCTCGCCGGTGACCTCAAGGACGGCACGGCAGTCGGGGTCGTCGAGAACCGCGAGCAGGTCGGTGATTTCGCTCTCCGTGTGGAGCACTTCTTCGCCGGCAGTGTCCGGACGGCGGTTCTGGGTTGACGGGACGGCGTAGCTCATACTCTACTGTGGGGGCCCTATTCCAACAAGCGTGAACCACACATATCGTGGGGGGTTTATGTACACCCGGCCGCCCCGGCACGGTTCGGACGGCCGGCGGGACCACTGCACTCAAGGTAGGCCCGGACGGTAGGTGGCTCCATGGGTTCCGGAATCCGGGCGACGGTGACGTTCGACAGCCCGGCGAGCTGTCCTGTCGCCGGCTTCTCGACGGCGACGGGCGCCGCCGTCGACAGTATCTCGACGAGCGTCTCGCCCGCGGGCGAAGCGGTGACGGAGTTCCTGGTCGACGCCGACGAGTCGGCCGGCGACGCCGATCTGGAGCCGATCTTCTCGTACGGCACCGCGGACGTGTACCGGACCGAACACGCCGGGAACTGCCCGTGTACGTGTCTGGGCGGGTTCGACTGCCCGATCCACCGTTACCTCGCGGACGGCGAGGAGCTCACGCTGGTGTTCCACGCCGCGGAGTTCGAGACGCTTCAGGACGCGATGGCGACGCTGCGCGAGGAGTTCCCCTCCGCGGACGTCCAGCAGCTCCTCCAGCCGCCGCTGTCGGGGAGCCACGAGGACCGGCGGTTCGTCAACCGCGGGAAGCTCACCGACCGGCAGTTCGAGGTGCTGCAGACGGCGTACCGGCGAGGCTACTTCGAGCGGCCCAAGGGAGCGAACGCGACCGAGCTCGCCGAGGAGCTGGGGATCTCCCAGTCGACGTTCACCGAACACCTCGTCGCCGCCCAGCGGAAGCTGCTCGGCGACGTGTTCGACGACGGGTAGCCGCAGATCGTCCGCGGTTCCTCGTCCAGCCCGATCGAAATCACTTAACCCGAAGCTCCGTTGAGTCGAAGTACAGATGCCACTCGCCCGAGAGACCGAGATGACACCCGAGGAGACCGACGCGTTCCTCGGCGAGAACGAGACGGGAGTGCTCTCCCTCGCGGAGGACGACGACCCGTACGCGGCGCCGGTCTCGTACGGCTACGACCCCGAGAAGCGGTCGTTCTACTTTCGACTGGTCTCGACGCCCGAGAGCGAGAAGCGTCGGTTCCTGAAGGCGAGCACCAGCGCGCGCTTCGTGGTCTACGGCGACGACGCGACGGGCGCCGAGGAGGAGTACCGCAGCGTCGTCGCCGCGGGGACGCTGTCGGAGATCGACCCCGCGGAGCTCTCGGTCGAGCAGATCGAACAGTACGGCGACGCGAAGCGGCCGCTGTTCGAGATCTGGGGCGAGCCGAAGGAGAGCCTCGACATCCGACTCTACGAGTTCGAGACGACGAACGTAACTGGCCGACGGACTACGGTCGACCGCGACGCCTGATCAGGTCTGTGAAAAGTGGTCGGTGTCGGCGGGCGCAGAGCAGACCGGGCAACCGTTCTCCACGATCGCCTCACGCATCGGTCCGTTGACCTCGATCTGCTGCCCACATTCCTGACAGACGTACTCGTACTCCTTCATCTGTTTGTCACTCGGGGGCGGGTGTAGTCGTGGTTCGACCCTATCCGAGAAAGGGGTTTCCTCTTAGGAGTGGGTGTCGGGAAATCCCAGCGCGTAGGAACCGCCCCTGATTTGCAGCGCGTGGCAGGGTGGAAACAGTGGTACGGGGGTGTCGTCGACCCCGGCACGGCGGTCGCGCGCCGTTGTCGGTCACACACGATCACCGTTTGAGCGTCGGAACTGCGGCCCGGAGGCCGCAGTCGGCCGCGCGCCGTGATCGGTTACAGCGAGTAGTCGTGCTCACCGTCCTCGCTCTCGAGGAACGCAGTCAGCAGGTCGATCGTGGACCGGATGTCGTCGCCGTTCGCGGTTTCGGTGACCGTGTGGAGGTAGCGCGTCGGGATCGAGATCGCGCCGACGGGCTTGGCGCCGTTCGTGTTCTGGAACCCCGCCGTGTCGGTGCCGCCGGAGGGGAGCACCTCGATCTGGTGGTCGATGTCCTCGTCCTCGGCGACCGAACGGAGTCGCTGGTGGACTTTCGGCGTCGTGATGACCGAGCTGTCCTTCAGCTTGATCGCGGTGCCGTCACCGAGCTTCGTGACGTGTTTGTCCGCGCTGACGCCCGGGATGTCGCTCGCGATCGTCACGTCGAGCGCGATCGCGAGGTCCGGATCGACGTCGACGCCGAGGGCGGTCGCGCCGCGGAGGCCGACCTCCTCCTGCACCGTGGCACAGAAGTGGATCGTCGCGTCGGGGTTCTCGATCTCGCGGGCGGCCTCGAGCATCGCGAACAGGCAGACGCGGTCGTCGAGCGCCTTCCCCGTGACCGAGTCGCCCATCTTCACCGTCGTCTGGTCCATCGTGACGAGGTCGCCGACGCTCACGAGCTCCTCGACTTCCTCGGCGTCGCGGCCGAGGTGGACGACGCGGTCGCCGACCTCCTCCTCGCCGTCAGGCTCCTCGTCGAGCGTGTGCGGCGGGACGGAGCCGAACACGCCGGTCACGTCCTCCTCGCCGTGGACGGTCACGCGCTGGGCGCGGAGCACGCGGGCGTCCCACCCCCCGAGCGCGTCGATCTTGAGGAAGCCGTCGTCGGTGACGTGTTTGACCATGAAACCGATCTCGTCCATGTGGGCGGCGACGGCGACGGAGTAGTCCGAGTCGCCCTCGATCGTCCCGACGACGTTGCCCATCGCGTCGGTGCGGACGGAGTCGGTGCTCGTTTCGAGTTCCTCGCGCACCAGATCGCGCACGCGGTCCTCGTAGCCGGGGACGCCCCGCTCCTCGGTCAGCTCCTTCAGCAGGTCGAAGTCGAAGTCGAACGCCATGCTCGTAGCTCCGGCCGTACCGTCTAAAACGGGGCGGTTCCGGCCAACCGCCGGGGGTTCTCCATGTCGCGGGAACCCACGGTGGGTTCCCCCACGTTTCGGAAACGCTTATCCGACGTTCGGCGGCATTGGCGTGTATGGCCGACGACGAAACCGAACGCGAACTCCGCGCACAGCTCACCGACGCCTTCGAGGGCGCCGACTTCCCGGTCGACAGCCAGATGGACCTCGTGCCCGCGCTCCCCGAGGGGCCGAGCACGCGGTTCGAGGCCGGCGACGTGTCGTTCACCGCGATGGAGCTGGCCGCCAAGCTCGGCGGGCAGCAGGAGTTCCCCTACAGCGACGTGGAGTCGCTCGTCGACGACGTGATGGAAGGGCTGGAAGCCGAAGGGATGCTGTAGTCGATACGGCGAAGTTCCTGCCGGAGCCTTCGTGCTCCGGCCACGGACACTCTGCCGTAATCGTGCTGTAGTCGATACGGCGAAGCTCCGTCGAGACCTCCGTGTCTCGGCCCCCTGTTTTCGAGCGCGAGTGGCGTCCTGCCGAGGCCCTTGTGCCGGCGAGGCGGCGCTTAGATGAAGAAGATCATCAGCACGCCGGCCCCCAGCACCAGCACCAGCCACGCCACGGTGAGGATGAACAGTTGCTTCGCGTACCGTTGATCGTCCTCGGTGGATAGGTCTGCCATTGTCGGCAATAGCCGCTCGCCCCTTACTTAGGTACCGGTGCCGAACTGGGAGCCGAAACGAGTCGGGGCTGTTTTTACCCCCCGGGAAGCAACCTCCCGCCGTGCACGTCGCGTTCGTCTCCATGGAGACCGCCCACAGCGCCGACCGCCGGGGGCTGGAGCGAGCGCGCCGGACCGCCCGCCTGCTCGCCGACCGCGGGCACGAGGTGACGTACCTCTGTGCGCAGTGGTGGGGCGGCGACGCCGTCCCCACCTTCGAACACGAGGGGATCGAGTACCGACGGGTGACCAGAGAGCCCGCCGAAAGCGCCTTCGCCGCGAAGCTCCCGGCCGCGCTGTGGCGCGCGGGCGCCGACGCCATCCACGCGGTCCACGGGCCGCCACGACACGTCGCCGTCGCGGAGAAAGTCGGCACGATGCTCCGGACGCCCGTACTCGTCGACTGGTTCGGCGACGGCGCCGCCGAGCCGGGCAGCCAGAGCCGGGCCGCGAGCGGGGGCGACCTCGTCACCGTCCCCTCGGAACTGATCCGCACGCGGGTCAGGGAGTACGGCGCCGACGACGGTTCGGTCCGGGTCGTGCCCGAGAGCATCGACCTCGAGACGATCCGCGAGGCGCCGACCGACGACCGATTCGACGTGGTGTACGCCCGCCGGCTGGACGAACACGCAAACGTCGGGACGCTCCTGCTCGCACTCGCCGAGCGCCGGCGCCGGGACTGGTCGGCGGCGATCATCGGCGACGGCCCCGAGCGCGAGGCCGTCGAGACCGCCGCGCGCGAACTCCGGATCGACGACCGGATCACGTTCACCGGCGCGCTCCCCGAGCGCGAGCGCGTGAGCATCTACAAGGGTGCCCACGTGTTCGCCCAGACCGCGAGCGTGGAGCCGTTCGCGACCGAACTCCTCCGCGCGCTCGCGTGTGGCTGTCTGGGCGTCGTGGAGTATCAGGCCGACTCCAGCGCCCACGAACTGGTCGAGGGCGTCGACCGCGGCCGGCGGATCGTGAGCCCGGAGGAGATGGCCGAGGTGATCACCGCGGCCGGGAACGTCCCGCGTCGCGAGTACAACGGGGCGTTCGAGAAGTTCGGCCACGAGGCCGTGATCGAGACGTACGTCGACTGCTACGAGGAGATCCGCGCGGAGCAGGGACTGTTCTAACCCTACTCCTCGTCGTCGTGGCCGGGGTTGTCGCCGCCGAACTGGAGGAAGAAGTACGCGATCAGCAGCGTCGCGACCATCGCGAACGCCGCGCCGACGCCGAGCGTCTTCGCGCTGTCGGGCACCGCCGGCCCGGTCGGCGCGGGCGTCTCGAGGTTCTCGACGACTTCGATGGTACCGATCATCCCCGCGCTCTCGTGGGGGGTACAGACGTACTCGTAGCTCCCGGTAGTGTCGAACGTGTGGGAGTACTCGTGGCCGGCGTCGAACGTCGTTCCCTGTTCGCCTTCACCCTCCCAGTTGGCGCCCTCGGGCTGGCTGGTCGGGACGACGTTGTGCATGTTGCTGTCCCAGACCCACTGGACCGTCGTACCCGTCTCGATCGTGAGCTCCTCGGGTTCGAACACGAGGCTCCCGCCGGGGCCGACGGTCACCGTCTCGGTCGGGCCGGGTCCCCCGCCCCCGCCGCCCTCGGTGCCGGTCGCGGTGCCGCCGTCGGTCCCCGTCGGGGTTCCGGTCGCGGTCCCGTTCGACGTCGCGGTCTCGGTTCCCTCCTGTGCCGCCGCGGTCCCGGCCGCCATCGACGCGGCGGCGCCGGCGGTGCCCGCGCGAATGAACGAGCGGCGAGAAAGGGCGTCGTCGTTCTCCATACACCCGGCTTGTAGACGCCCGATAGTGAATACTTTGGTTCGGTCCGGGCGGGACACGTCTCCGACGGGGTACGCACGCCACCGCGGCGGCAG
>NZ_JBHUDH010000049.1:30735-37129 GCF_042678005.1 Halolamina salina
TGCGGTCACAAGTAGTCAAGCATCGAGTTGCTGTTGCGGTCGGAGCTACTGGCGGGAAGAAATACTGTCGCGAGTACGCTACATCCCTCGAACTTCGTGCGCAGTGACCGCCTTACACAGCCGCGGCTGGTCCTACCCGAAGCTCTCGACTTTCGCCCCCTCAGCATCACCGCCGGCGGCCTCGATCGCGTCGGTCGCCGCCTCGACGAAGTCGGCGAAGCCGTAGACGAACACGCCTTCCTCGTCCGCGCCGGTCACGACCGAATCGACTGCCCGCTCGAACTCGGCGTCGTCCTCGCCAAGCAGCGTCACGTCCGCGCCGGCGTCGACGAGCGCGTCGAGGCGGGCCTCGTGAGCCGGCTCGCCCTCGTAGCGGTACACCACCGCGGCCTCGGCGTCGTTCTCGACGGCGGGCTCCGCGATCGCGACGGCGGCGCCGATCCCCGGCCCGCCCGCGAGCACGACCGCCCGCCCCTCGCCCTCGTAGTAGTCGTCGCCGAAGGGGCCGGTGACTTCGACCTCGTCGCCCGACTGGAGCGCCGCGAGGTAGTCACTGAAGGGGCCGCTCTCCGGGGCGACTTCGACGGTGATCTCGAACGTCTCGCCGGTACCCGGCGAGGAGAGCGTGTAGAACCGGGCGTACTCCTCGCCGTCGATCTCGCCGGAGAGCCGAACGAACTGGCCGGCGAGTCCCTCGAACCCCTCGGGCGTGTCGAACGTGAGCGTGAACGTGTTCGGGCCGACCGACTCGCGGCCGACGACAGTCGCGTCCATACCGCGGCTTTCGCCGCCGCGCTAAAGCCGCTTTCCTTCGCGACTCCGGGAGTCGGGGGAACGAACGGTCAGTTTCGCCGGGTTGTACACGGTCGTAACTGACCGACTGACCGGACGCTTCAGAAGGTTTTTGCGCGGGCCGTTGGTAGTTCGTGCCAGTATGCCTGCGGACTTCAACTGGGCCATCGGCGGGGAGGCCGGCGATGGCATCGACTCCACCGGGAAGATCTTCGCGAGAGCGCTCTCCCGGGCCGGGCGACACGTGTTCACCTCTAAGGACTTCGCTTCACGTATCCGGGGTGGGTACACGGCGTACAAGGTTCGGACCTCGATCGACCAGGTGGAGAGTACGGTCGACCGCCTCGACGTGCTGATCGCGCTGACCCAGCGCACCGTCGACGAGAACATCGACGAACTCCACGAGGGGTCGGTGATCATCTACGACGGCGAGCGCACGTCGATGCAGGACCTCGAGATCCCCGACGAAATGGTCGGGATGGACGTCCCCCTCAAGTCGCTGGCGGAGGAGGCCGGCGGCGCCATCATGCGCAACATCGTCGCACTGGGGGCCGCCTGCGAGGTCACTGACTTCCCGATCGAGCACCTCGCGTCCTCGCTGGAGAAGCGCTTCAGCGACAAGGGCCAGTCGATCGTCGAGAACAACAAGACCGCCGCCGAACTCGGCGCGGAGTACGTCGGCGACAACTACGAGGCCGAGAGCACCGAGTTCGAGTACGAACTGGAGACGACCGACGAGGACTACGTCCTGATCAACGGCGACGAGGCGATCGGGATGGGCGCCATCGCCGCCGGCTGCCGGTTCTACTCGGGCTACCCGATCACGCCGGCGACCGACGTGATGGAGTACCTGACCGGGCGCCTCGAGCACTACGGCGGCCACGTCGTGCAGGCCGAGGACGAGCTCTCGGCGATCAACATGGCGCTGGGCGCGGCCCGCGCGGGTGCGCGGTCGATGACCGCCACCTCCGGCCCCGGGATCGACCTGATGTCCGAGACGTTCGGGCTGGTGGCCCAGAGCGAGACGCCGCTGGTGATCTGTGACGTGATGCGCTCGGGTCCCTCGACGGGGATGCCGACCAAGCAGGAGCAGGGCGACCTCGACATGACGCTGTTCGGCGGCCACGGCGAGATCCCGCGGTTCGTGCTCGCGCCGACGACGATCTCGGAGTGCTTCTGGAAGACCGTCGAGGCGTTCAACCTCGCCGAGAAGTACCAGACCCCCGTCTACCTGGTGTCGGACCTCGAGATGGCGGTCACCGAGCAGACGTTCCCGCCCGAGGCGTTCGACATGGACGAGGTCGAGATCGACCGCGGGAAGCTCGTCGACGAGGACGAGATCGACGAGTGGCTCGACGACGAGGGGCGCTTCCGCGCCCACGCCGCCACCGAGGACGGCATCAGCCCGCGCGCGAAGCCGGGGACGACCGACGGCGCCCACATGTCCACCGGGCTCGAACACAACGAGCTCGGCCGGCGGACCGAGGACACGGAGATCCGCGTCGAGCAGGTCGACAAGCGCCAACGTAAGGTCGAGACCGCCCGAGAGCGCGAGGACTGGAGTCCGCGGGAGTTCGGCAACGCCGACGCCGACAACCTCGTCGTCTCGTGGGGGTCGAACGAGGGGACCATCGTCGAGGCGATGGACCTGATGGGCGAGGACGACCCGGACTTCCGGTTCCTCTCGGTGCCGTACCTGTTCCCGCGGCCGGACCTCACCGACGCGTTCGAGCAGGCCGAACAGGTCGTCGTCGTCGAGTGTAACGCGACCGGGCAGTTCGCGGACGTGCTGGAGCACGACACGCTCCAGCGCGTGGATCGGGTGAACAAGTACAACGGCGTCGGGTTCAAAGCGGACGAACTCGCCGACGAGATCACGGAGGTGCTCCAATGAGCAGCGAGACTCGATTCATCGACTTCAAATCCGACAAGCAGCCCACCTGGTGTCCCGGTTGCGGTGACTTCGGGACGATGAACGGCATGATGAAGGCGCTGGCGAACACGGGGAACGACCCCGACAACACGTTCGTCGTCGCCGGCATCGGCTGTTCGGGCAAGATCGGCACGTACATGCACAGCTACGCGCTCCACGGCGTCCACGGTCGGGCGCTGCCCGTCGGCACGGGCGTGAAGATGGCCAACCCCGACCTCGAAGTGATGGTCGCGGGCGGCGACGGCGACGGCTACTCGATCGGCGCCGGCCACTTCGTCCACGCGGTGCGCCGGAACGTCGACATGACGTACGTCGTGATGGACAACCGCATCTACGGCCTCACCAAGGGGCAGGCCTCGCCGACGAGCCGCGAGGACTTCGAGACGGCGACGACGCCCGAGGGGCCGAAGCAGCCGCCGGTCAACCCCCTCGCGCTCGCGCTGTCGGCGGGCGGGACGTTCATCGCCCAGTCGTTCGCCTCTGACTCCCAGCGCCACGCCGAACTGGTGCAGGAGGCCATCGAACACGACGGGTTCGGGTTCGTCAACGTGTTCTCGCCGTGTGTCACGTTCAACGACACGGACACGTACGACTACTTCCGCGACAACCTCACCGATCTGGCGGAGACCGACCACGACCCGACTGACTTCGACGAGGCCAAGGACCGCATCATGGATCCCGACGGCGAGTACCAGGGGATCCTCTATCAGGACGAGGACTCCGTCCCCTACCACGAGGCCCACGGCGTCACCGAGGACATGACCGAGATCCCCGACGGCGCCCCCGAGGACGCGACGGATCTCGTCCGCGAGTTCTACTGAACCGCCACGGCCCCGTTTTTCCGCCGCCGATCGCATCGCTCCTCCGTCCCGTTCCGACCCCCGCGAGCCGACGGAAACCACGGAGTACGGGACGGACTCGCAGGATTCGCTACGGAGTTAGCAACACTCATTACGGACACGGCGTTTCGTGTGTCCATGTCCGACCGTTTTGACGTGGTCATCGCGGGGGCGGGACCCGCGGGCGCACAGTGTGCCCGCGACCTCGCCCAGCGAGGCTACGACGTCGTCCTCCTCGAGACCGAACCGGAGGACGAGTTCCCGCGTCAGAGCAACAAGTCGACCGCCGGCACGTTCCCGTCGATGATGTCCGCCTTCGGCGTCCCCGACGACGTGGTGATGAACTACACCGACGACGTGGTGCTGGAGTCGCCGAACCGCCACTACGTCCAGAACCAGCCCGGCGCCGTGCTGGAGTTCGCCGAGTTCAAGCAGTGGATGGTCGCCGACGCCAGAGAGAAGGGCGCGGAGGTGTGGTTCGACGCCCGCGTCTCCCGGCCGATCACGGAGGACGGCACCCCCGTCGGCGTGCGCTACAACGGCGACGAGGAGGTGTACGCCGACATCGTCGTCGACGCCACCGGTCCCGCGGCGCCGCTGGCGAAGGATCTGGGCGTCAGCGACCTCAAACGCGGGAAGCAGGCCATCGGCGTCGAGTACGAACTCGAAGGCGTCGAGATCGACCACCCCGACTACGCCGACCTGACCGACTCGATGATGCTGCGGCTCGACCACGACCTCGCGCCCGGCGGCTACTCGTGGATCTTCCACACCGGCGGCGACGAGGCGAAGGTCGGGATCTGCTACATCCAGAACGAGAGCCACCAGCGCCACGGGAAGGAGGGGATGGGGATCGACGACTACCTCCAGTACTGGCTCGACACCGACCCCCGATTCGAGGACGCCGAGCGCATCGAGGGGAAGGTCCACCGCGGCTCCGCCCACATCCAGACGCCGGGCGAGCTCAGCACTGACAGCTTCATGGCGATCGGCGACACCGTCCCAAGCATCGACCCGCTCTGGGGCGAGGGGATCCACAAGGGGATGCAGTCCGGCCGCGCGGCCGCGACGACCGCCGACCGCTGTCTCACGCCGGAGGAGCCCGACACCTCGGCGTCGGCGATGGCGGTGTACAACAAGCTCTGGCACAGCGAGGTCGCCCCGCGGGCCCGCGAGCGGCTGCTGATGACCGAACTCCTCTACCTCGCGCCGAACTCACGGTACGACACGCTGATGGCCGACCTGAACGACACCGAGGAGGAGACGCTCGCGAAGGTCAACGCCGGCGACGTGGGCGCGATGCGGAAGCTGCTCCACCTCAGCGACGTGCCGCTGCTCGCGAAGTTCGCGCGCGAGCGGTTCAGCGAGTAGGGGAACCGACGACGACGCGCAACCGACTGCGGCCGTCGCGCCGTCGTCGAACGCGCCGGGGGGCGAGAGTGCCCCGGCCGCAACGGCTTTTCCTCCGAAGAACCACTGTTCGAACACATGAGCGAAACGCCTACCGGCGACGAGATAGCGACGGCCGAGGACTGTCCGCGTGCCAGCGGCATGCCGATGCTCGGCATGGGGACGTGGGAGCTGACCGACGAACAGACCTGTCCCGAGGCGGTCGCGACCGCCCTGGAGATGGGGTACCGCCACGTCGACACCGCGCAGGCGTACGGCAACGAACACCTGGTCGGCGACGGGATCGCCCGCAGCGACGTCGACCGGGAGGATATCTTCCTCGCGACGAAGATCTGGAACTCCGATCTGGGGTACGACGATGCGATCGACGCCGCCTACGACGCCGTCGACAACCTCGGCGTCGACTCCGTCGACCTGCTGTACGTCCACTGGCCGGCGGAGGCGTACGACCCCGCCGAGACGTTCCGCGCGTTCGACGAACTGGTCGAGGAGGGGGTCACCGAGCGCATCGGCATCTCCAACTTCGAGCCCGAGCAGATCGAGGAAGCGCAGGCGGCGGCCGACCACGACATCTTCGCCCACCAGTTCGAGTGCCACCCGCTACTCCAGCAGGAGGTGGTCCGCGAGGCGACCGTGGAACACGGCATCGAGCCGGTCGCGTACTCCCCGCTGGCCCGCGGCGAGGTGTTCGGCCACGAAGTGATCAGCGACATCGCCGGCAGCCACAACGTCAGCGAGGCACAGGTGAGCCTCGCGTGGCTCCGCGAGCAGGGGGTCACCGCGATTCCGAAGGCCTCCAGCGAGGCACACCTCCACGACAACTGGGCGTCGCTGTCGCTCCAGCTCAACGAAGGCGAACTCGAAGCGATCGACGAGCTCGAGGAGGGTCGGCGGATGGTCGATCCGGATTTCGGCCCGTGGAACCGCTGAACTGTCGGAGAACTGTCGTCTGACGCCCGTCGTTCGCACCGCAACTTTCACCTCGGCGGGACTGCTCTACTCGCCCAATGCAAGGGCAGCGAACCGGACTGATCGACGCCATCCGCATCGACGTCGCCCGCCTCCACGCGACGTGGATGGAGCTGGTGTTTCCCCGACAGCTCGACCCCAGTAGCGTGCTCGGCCGCTGGGAGCCGGAGACCGGCGGCCAGAAGGCCGCTTACTACGCTTGGGCCGCACTGGGGATCCCGCTCGTGGTGATCGGCTACCCGCTCCTCCTGCTCGGCTTCGCGACGCGGTACTACGCCGGCAAGCTCGACTCCGCGACCACCCGGCTGGGGAGCGTCGGCGTCGTCCTCGTCGCCGCCGTGGCGTGGGGGCTGTTGACCGTCGGCGCGTGGGTCCGGCAGTTCTCGACTGACGGGCTGGTCGCCGTGGCCGCCGCGGGCGGGGTCGCGACCGTCTCCGCCGGGCTGGCGGT
>NZ_JBHUDH010000049.1:37157-41226 GCF_042678005.1 Halolamina salina
CGTCGGCGTGCTGGTCTCCCAGTTAGTCCGCCTGCCGCTGATGGCGATCAACCAGTTCATCCCGCCGGTCGCGGCCGCGCTCAACGAGCAGGCGCTGGCCGGCGTGCTCACCGGCAGCACCAACCTCGCGATCTGGATCCTCGACAACGTGCTCACCGTGGGCGGGCTGAACGAGATGATCCGGAGCCGGTTCGCCCTCGAGGGGCCGGCATACGTCGCGATGTGGTTCGGGATCGCCGTCCCGCTGGGCTGGCTGCTCGGCGGCGTGGTCGCGCTGGCGGACGTGATCCGCCCGCAGCAGGATGGGTCGAGCGCCTCCGGCAGCGCCGGCCAGTTCTAAGACTGTTCGAGTTCCGACTCCTCGGCGACGCTCTCCTCCTCGACCTCGTCGGTGACGTGGGACGCCACCCGCACACCGATCAACGAAACGACGATGCCGGCGACGATGAATCCGACCAAGCGCTGGCCCGGCTCGAACGTGATCTCGGTGACCCACAGCGACAGCGTCAGGTTGGGAACGTCCGTCTGCTGTTCGAGGAAGTAGCCCGCGAAGCCGCGGATCACCAGCCCGACCGCGACGACGCCGAAGGGGAGGTTCAACACCGGCGAGGAGAGCCCGTCGTCCCGGATACGTTCGTCGACCAGCCGGCCGGCGGAGGCGGTCAGCGCCGCCAGCGCCAGCCACGGCACCGCGTCGTAGACGAACAGCACGAACTGGATCAGGACCGGCTCGGAGCTGGCCTCCGTCGCCGAGAGCCCGCCGAGGAACGCGCCGACAAGCGCCAGCCCGGCCCCGACGGCGTAGGTGACGACGGACACCTGCCCGGAGTACAGCGCCTCGCGCACCTGTTCGGGCGTGTTCTCCAGCCGGTCGTCGATCGCGAGCCCCTTGTACAGCAGCACCGCGCCGAGCAGCGACGCCAGCCCGGCCATCGCGATCTGTGGCGAGAACTGGATCGCGAGCGCGGGCAGGACGAGCAGGGCGACGCCGAGCGGCACGAGCACCGTCTCGCGCATCTCCTCGTCGCCGAGGAACTGTTTGAGCAGGTAGTACGTCGACTCGATGTCGCGGGCCTGCCGGACGACGACGCGGTCGACGCTGTCGACGCCCACGCGGGACTCGACGATCGGGACCACGCGCTCGTCCTCGGCGCTGTCGACGACGACGATCGCGGAGTCGGGGGCGTAGCGCTCGATCAGCTCGTCGATCTGTCGGGCGATCGCGCGGTCGGCATTCACTCGCGAGTCGGCGCCGCCGGAGACCACCGCGACGGTGGCGTCGTCGCCGCCGTCGGTCAACTCGCGCGTGACACGGAGGGCTTCGAGCAGGCAGTTGACGCTCGCGTCCTCGGGGTCGGCGAGCCCCACGTCGGTCACGAGCGAGCGCACCGCCTCCCAGCCGGCGACGGGCATCGCCGCGCCCGTCTTGGCGCCGACATCGTTCGAGCGGTCCACACAGAGGACCAGCGTGCTCACGGCCGGAGGGACGGGCGCCGCGACGTTAAGCTTCGGGTCGACCCCACGGGATCACGCGAACCCCCGATCGAGGTAGCCGCGATCACGCCCGAAAGCGGAAGTCGAGCCCGCCGTCCTCGCCGGTGACGCGGCTGGCGAGCCCGGCGCCGAAGGCGTACGCGACCGAGCGCGCGCCCATGCCGACGCGGGCGAGCGGGCCGCGCTGCGGTTCGAACTCCTGGACGGAGACCTCCTCCCCGAGCTGCTCCTCGAGGCTGTCGGTCACGTCCTCGCGGGTGCCGATCTCGTCGACGAGGCCCATCTCCGCCGCCTCGGTGCCCAGGTAGATCCGGGCCTCGGTGTCCCGGATCTCGCCCTCGCTCAGCTCCCGGCCCTCGGCGACGCGGTCGACGAAGCGGTCGTACAGCCCGTCGATCAGGCTCTGGAGGTACTCGCGTTCGTCGTCGTCGATCTCCTTCAGCGGCGTGCCGGCGTCCTTGTACTCGCCGGCGGTGAACTGCTCGTAGCTGACTCCCAGCCGGTCGGCGAGGTCGGCGACGTTCGGCCGGGAGCCGATCACGCCGATCGAGCCGACGATCGACGGCTCGCGCGCCCAGATCTCGTCACAGCCCGAGGCGATCCAGTAGCCGCCGCTGGCACACACGTCGGTCGCGTAGGCGATCGTCGGACCGTCGAACCGCTCGACGGCGTTGCGGATGTCCTCGCTCGGGACCACCTCGCCGCCGGGGGTGTTGAGCTTGACCAGCAGCGCGTCGACCGCGGGGTCGTCGTCGGCCCGGTCGATCTGGTCGGCGATCTCGTCGGCGGTCGCGCCCACCGGCCCCGTCGGGATGGGGTTGTTGCCGCCGCCGTCGCGGGTGATCGGCCCCTCGACGCCGACCTCCGCGACGTTGTACGGCGGGAACTGGCTCCCGGCGATACCGGACAACATGCGGACGGCGCCGGCCGCGACGGCGAACGCGAGCAGGATCCCGAGCAGGTCCGCGAGGTCCGCCGCGAACTCGACGAACAGCAGCCACGCCGCCACCAGCGCGACCAGCGTGCCGCCGGCGACGAGGAGGAACCGTCCCAGTCGGTCGTTCGTGTCGGTCATGGGCGCTACTGCGGCGCGGTGCTACAAAAAGGATGGCCGAAACGACGGCGACGGCGTCGCCGCTGGCGGCTCGTCGTGGGGTCGAAAAACGGAAGCGATTCTCCGGAAAGTTACAGCAGGCCGGTCTTCTGCAGCTTCATCAGGTCCTCGGTGTCGAGGGTCTCGCCTTCCTTGAACTTCTGGTAGATCTCCTCGGCCTCTTCCTTCTCCTCTTCCATCTTCTGCTCGCGCTCGTCCTTGCGCTCTTCCTCTTCCTCCTTGTCGAGTTCGCGCAGGCGCTTCTGGACGCGCACGAAGTCCTCGTGGTGGCGGTCGGCCGCCTCCTGGGCCTCGACGAACAGCTCGTGCATCTCGTCGGCCTCGTCGCGGATCTCGTCGGCCTCGCGGTAGGCCTCGATCATCTCGTTGTGGTGCTCCTGGGCCTTGTCCGCCAGCTCCGTGACCTTCTGGTGGTGCTGGCTGGCCTCCGAGCGGACCTCCTCGGCCTTCTCGATCTTCTCCTCGAGCTCGTCGCTCTGGTCGACCTTCTCCTCGCGCTCGGCGAGCTGCTCGCGCTTGTCCTCGATCTTCTCGATGAGTTCGCGCTCCTCCTCGGCGGAGAGCACTTCGGTCTGCTGTTTGAACTCGAGGTCCTCGATCTCCTCGCGGAGCTCCTCGGCGTCCTTGCCGTCGTCGAGTTCGAGGTCCTCCTTCATCTCCTCGACCTCGTCGAACAGCTCGTTCGCGTCGGCGTTGAGCTCGTTTCGCTTCTCCTTGTGCTCCTGAACCTGCTCGTTGAGCTCGTCGCGCTTCTCGCGGTGCTCCTGTGCCTCGTCGACCTTCTCGCGGGTCTCCGCGTTCAGGTCGTCGCGCTTGGAGGCGCGCTCGGAGGCGATCTGGTTCAGGTCGTTCCGTCGATCCCGGAGCTGGCCGGCGAGCTTGATCAGCTCGCCCTTCGAGCCGTTCTCCAGCTTCTCCTCGGGGAGGTCGACGTTGTCTTCTTCACTCAGTGCTTCGATGTCGTACTTCTCGAGTACGTCCTGTTTCGTTACCATGCTAATCGAACCTCTGTACCATCCGCCCTCCGGACACAGCGGACGCTCGTGGGACCGCAGTAAATCGTGGATAAGAGTTCCCGATCATTCTGCGTGCGGTGCCACCAGCGCCGGAGGCGTTCTGGTACCTGAGAGTATGGTAGTAGCGTAGTTAAATTCTTCGGTGGTTCGCGGGTGTAATTGCGTCACACGGCCTCTACCGCCCGTCACGCACTCGCACACCCCCGACAGGTCGGTCCGGCAAACACTTCCCGGGGCGTCGCCGACGGCGACACATGAACGACGCGGACGCGACCGACCGCGGGACGACCCACGTCGAACGGATCACCGCGCAGGGCCACGAGAACGTCACCGGCGAGCACGGGAGCACCGTCGAGGTGACCACCGACGACTGGCTCACCCCCGCCGGCGACTGCATCGTCGGCGTCGAGGCCGACGGGACTCCCGCCGACTTCGACGACGCGTT
>NZ_JBHUDH010000049.1:41312-47613 GCF_042678005.1 Halolamina salina
TCGACGACCGGACCGTGTTCGTCGGCGCCGACGGCGCCGCCGCGGATCTGGACCGGGAGCTGATCGACGCGCTGGCCGACGGCGCGGCGTTGACGCTGACGCTGACCGTCGACTCCGGCGGGAACTGACGGCGTTCGGCGCGCAGTTTTTGGTCGCCCGTCCGAACAATTCGGTATGAGCGACGACGCCGAGGAGCGCGCGGACGAGCCGTCGAGAAACATCAGCGGCGGCCCGGACGGCGGTGGGGAAGCGGTCACGGCCGTCGACGACGGCGAGCCGGCCAGTCGGGCGGAAGCGGTCGTCGACGAACTTGGGGAGATGTACTGGCAGAAGGCCTACGGCGGCCGCGACGGCTTCGAGTGTCTCGTCCGGACGATCCTGAGCCAGAACACCAGCGACAAGGCCAGCCAGCCGGCCCACGACAGCCTGATGAGCCGGTACGGCGGCGACGGGATCGACCTCGCCGAGTCGCTCGCCGGCGCCGCACAGGACGAACTCGCCGAGACCATCTCTTCGGCCGGCCTCTACAACCAGAAGTCCGAGACCATCGTCCGCCTCGCCGGACGCGTCGTCGAGGAGTACGGCGGCGCCGACGGCTTCGACGAGTTCGTGAAGTCCGGCGACCCCGACCAAGTCCGGGAGACGCTCTTGGAGATGAAGGGCGTCGGACCGAAGACGGCCGACTGCGTGCTGCTGTTCTCCGGGGGTCGCAACGGCGTATTCCCCGTCGACACCCACGTCCACCGGATCGCACGGCGGATGGGCCTCGCGCCCGCGGACGCGGACCACGAGCAGGTGCGGCAGGCGATCGAGGCGGCCGTCCCCGGGGAGAAGTGTGGCTTCGGTCACACCGCGATGATCCAGTTCGGCCGGGAGTACTGCACCGCCCGCGAGCCGGCGTGTCTGGACGGCCCGGAGGCCTGCCCGCTGGTGGAGTACTGCGACCAAGTGGGCGTCGACGAACTCTCCGGCGACGTGGTGGATCCGGCGGCGGTCGTCACCGACGATTAACCGATCGCGCCGGAGGGGTGGTACGTCGGTGGACTATCACGCAGCGAGGGCACCAGCCCCGCCCTTCAGACCGAACCCCATCACCGGGCCGCTGTAGTCGGCCGTGTCGTTCGGCGGACTCGTGTGGGTGGCTTCCTCCTCGGTCTCCCCGCCACCGGCCTCTAGGTTTCCGGTCGCGGCAGCGTTCCCCGCCGTGACGGTTATCAACATCACGACGACCAGTAACGTGATCGTGACTCGTCGTAGATCCATCGTCGATCCAGTCGCTCGTGAACAGTGCCCACAGTAAAGTTCTTCTGGTGGAACAGGTTTCGACTCTCACCCGAAACTCGACGCCCCCGACGATCACTACTTGAATCGGAACGTCTCGAGGTTCTTCGGCGCGAGTGAGTCCGGAGGACGAACGAGCGTTTTTGCATGAACGGGTTTTGCGGGGGTCTGGCCGCAGGCGGCTACGCCGCCGAGGACATGTCCCCGCAAAAACGGTTCACTTGAACCGGAACGTCTCGAGGTTCTTCGGCGCGAACGTGCGCATGTTGAACTCGTGGTACAGCGCCGAGGAGAAGTCCTGCACGGAGCTCTCGTCGCCGTGGACACAGAGCACCTTCTCCGGGCGCGGGCTCATGTTCCGGACAAAGTTCATCAACCCCTCGCGGTCGGCGTGACCGGAGAAGCCGTCGACGGTCTCGACGTCCATCTTCAGGGTCAGCTTCGAGCCCCGGCCGTCGCGGTTCGAGCCGAAGTCCGAGACGGGGATCTCGTCCCAGCCGTTCTGGATACGCCGGCCGAGCGTCCCCTGGGCCTGATAGCCGACGAAGGTGAGCGTGGAGTCCTGATCGCTGCCGAGGTGGCGCAGCCACGACATGATCGGGCCGCCGGTCACCATCCCGGAGGTGGAGAGGATGATCGACGGGCCTTCGTCGACGACCTCCTGTCGCTCGTCCTCGCCGCCGTCGATGTGGTTGAACTGGTCGGCGAGGAACGGGTTCTCGTCCTCGTGGAAGATGCGGTCCTGCAGGTCGTCACGCAGGTACTCGGGGTAGGTGGTGTGGATCGCGGTCGCCTCCCAGATCATCCCGTCGAGGTGGACCGGCATCTCCGGGATCTTCCCGGTGCGCATCGCCTCCTCGATGACGAGCATGATCTCCTGTGACCGCCCGACAGCGAAGGCGGGGATCAACACCTTCCCGCCTTTCTCGTGAGCCTCGTTGATCACCTCGATCAGCCGGCGCTCGGAGTCCTCCTGATCGGTCTGGTAGTCGTTCCGACCACCGTAGGTGGACTCCATCACCAGCGCCTCGACGCGGGGGAAGTCGTTGACCGCGCCGTTGAACAGCCGGGTGTCGTCGTAGTGGATGTCGCCGGAGAACGCGACGTTGTAGAGGCCGTCGCCGACGTGGAAGTGGGAGACGGCCGAGCCGAGGATGTGGCCCGCGTTGTGGAACGTGAGCTTGAGGTCGGGCGCGATGTCGGTCACGTCGCCGTACTCCAGCGGGATGCAGTGCTTGATCGCCTCGCGTACCTGCGCGGAGTCGTACGGCGGCGTCCGGCCCTCCTTGGCGGCCACGTCGAGGTAGTCGAGCGTGAGCAGCCCCATCAGGTCCCGCGTCGGCTCCGTACAGTAGATCGGGCCGTCGTAGCCGTACTTGAAGAGGAGGGGGATCAGCGCGGAGTGGTCGAGGTGGGCGTGGGTGAGCACGACCGCGTCGAGGTTCTGGGCGCCGGCACCGAGCGCCTCGGGGATCTGGAGGTACGGCACCTCGCCCTCGGCGCCAGGCTTGTCGCCGCAGTCGACCAGCACGCGCGTCTCCGCGGTGTTGAGGATGAACGCGGCGCGGCCGACCTCGCGACAGCAGCCAAGCGTGGTGATCCGGACCCACTGCTCGTCGGCCATCTCCTCGCGGTGGATCTGCCGGCCGACGCGTTCGAGGATCTCGCGGCGCTCCTGGCGCTCCTGCTTGAGGAAGTTCCGGACGTTGGAGACGGTGGAGGACTCGATCGGCGGCGTGCGGACGACCTCGGGGGTCCAGCCCACTTCGCGGGTAATCTCCCGGAGCGTGGAGCCGTGGCGGCCGATGACCATGCCGGGCTTCTCGGCCTCGATGACGACCTCGCCGGTGTCCTCGTGGAAGTCCAGATCCTCCACGCCGGCCTCCTCCGGGATCACGTCCATGACTTTCTCACGCGCCTCGCCGGGTCGGGAGAGCACGTCGGGGTCCGGGCGGACCGTGATGCGCTTGCGAAGCTTGGAGGCGAGCTGGCGGACCAGGTTGCCGTCGCCGGCGAACTCCTTGGGGTCGCGGGTGTAGACCACCAGCTCCGGCCCCTCGTATTTCACGTCAGTGATGGAGATCGTAGAGGGGATCTCTGCCTCGATTTCACTTTTCAACTCCTCGAGTTGCGTATCTACTTGACTCATGTGTCGAAGACGCTCGCGTCGACTGCGTTGCCCGACGCGAGAGTGGCGGTGATTCTCTCCGGTGTTGCCGCGCGGGAAAGTACAGCGAGAACCCGCTTACACGGAGGTATCTCCGCGCGGTAGTAAAAGCCTTCCCAAACCGCGAGCGTGGCTGGTGGCAACATGCTTTTTCCTCGGGCGGCGAAGCCCGCGAGCGTGTTCGAAGACGATCCCGTCGAGGAACTGCCCGCGGCGACGCTGTGTCACCTCGTCGCAGGTGCGGCCGGCGACGAACAGCCGGCCGGCGACGACGAGACTCTCCTCATCCACAAGAAACGCGGCGTCGGCAGCGGGCAGTGGGTCGGTCCCGGCGGGAAAGTCGAGGACGGTGAGACTCCGCGGGAGTGCGTGGTTCGGGAGGTTCGCGAGGAGGTCGGGATCGACGTGCTCGACCCCGAGAAGGCCGGGGAGTTCGTCTACCGCTCGGACGACTGGGACGCCCTCGTCCACGTGTTCCGCGCGACCGAGTACGCGGGCACGCCCGAGGAGACCGAGGAGGCCGATCCGCGGTGGTTCCCCGTCGACGACCTCCCGTTCGCCGAGATGTGGGCGACCGACCGCGAGTGGCTGCCCGTCGTGCTCGACGGCGGGACGTTCCGCGGGCGGTTCGTCTACGAGGACGGCGAGCCGCGGGAGGTGACCGTCGAGACGGGCGTGACGTTCCCCGGCGAGCGCTGACGGTGGCTTCGGACGTTTTAAGCCGCGACCACCACTTCGTCGGCGTATGAGCGACGACGACGACCAGACGCTCGGGATCACCGAGTCCAAGGAGTACGCCACCGGCGACTGGTACGCCGAAGTCTGCCGGAAGGCGGGGCTGACCAACTACGGCCCGGAGGGGATGTCCGGGTTCATCGTCGCCCGCCCGCGGGCGTACGGCCTCTGGGAGCGAGTACAGGGGGAACTCGACGCCCGGTTCAAGGACACCGGCGTCCAGAACGCCTACTTCCCGCTGTTCATCCCGGAATCCTACCTCGAACGCGAGAAGGACATCGTCGAGGGGTTCGACCCCGAAGTCGCGTGGGTCACCCACGGCGGCCACGACGAGCTCGAGGAGCGCCTCGCGGTCCGGCCGACCTCCGAGTCGATCATCGCGCCGTACATGTCCCAGTGGATCCGGAGCCACCGTGACCTCCCCCTCCGAGTCAATCAGTGGGCCTCCGTCGTGCGCTGGGAGGCGACAGAGACGAAGCCGTTCTTCCGCACCAAGGAGTTCCTCTGGCAGGAGGGCCACACCGCCCACGAGACCGACGAGGAGGCGTGGGAGGAGACCCTGACCCGCCTCGACCAGTACGAGGAGGTGTACGAGGACGTGCTCGCGATCCCGGTGATGCGCGGGCAGAAGCCCGACCACGACAAGTTCCCCGGCGCGGACACGACGACGACCGTCGAGGCGCTGATGCCCGACGGGAAGTCGGTGCAGGGCGCGACCTCCCACCACCTCGGCCAGTCGTTCGCGGAGGCGTTCGACATCACCTACAGCGACGAGGACGAGGAGGAGCGCGTCGCCCACACGACCTCGTGGGGGTTCTCCTGGCGCTCGCTGGGCGCGCTGATCATGACCCACTCCGACGAGCAGGGTCTCGTCCTCCCCCCGACGCTCGCGCCCGAGCAGGTCGTGATCGTCCCCATCTACCAGTCCGACACCAAGGACGAAGTCATCGACTACGCCGAAGAGGTCGCCGACGACCTCGAGGACGCCGGCGTCCGCGTCGAACTCGACGACCGCGACGAGCGCAACCCCGGGTTCAAGTTCAACGAGTGGGAGCTGAAGGGCGTCCCCGTCCGCTTCGAGATCGGTCCCCACGAGGTCGAGGACGGCGAGATCACGGCGGTCCACCGTCCCGACGGCGAGGAGGTCACGCTCGACCGCGACGGCGTCGCCGAGTCGGTCCGTGACGAACTCGACACCGTCTACGCCAAGCTGTTCGCCGCCGCCGAGGAGAACATCGAGGAGAACGTCCGCGACGCCGACGACCGCGCGGGCATCCTCGGCACGCTCGGCCAGCACGGGGGCTACGTCCGGACGCCGTGGTGTGGCGACGAGGCCTGCGAGGAGGAGATCTCCGAGCAGATGGCCGCCGAGATCGTGATGGTGCCGTTCCCCGACGACGAGGAGAAACACCACGACGACGTGCTCGCCGGCGACGCCGAGTGTGCGGTCTGTGGCGACGACGCCGACGAGACCGCCTACTTCGCGAAGTCCTACTGAGCGATCGCGATCCTCTCGAACTTTTTTCAGGTCGACACCGCGTGGAGTCCGACGATCCCCACGACGATCACGCCGATGAACGCCAGCCGCGAGGCCGTCGCCGGCTCGTCGAACAGCGCGATCCCCAACAGCGCCGTCCCGACCGCGCCGATCCCGGTCCAGACGGCGTAGGCGGTCCCGACCGGTAGCTGCTCGACCGCCTTCGCGAGCAGGACCATCGACGCGACGAGCGCGATCACGGTGCCGGCAGTCGGGATCGGCTTCGTCAGCCCCTCCGAATACTCCAGTCCGATCGCCCACGCCACCTCGAACAGCCCCGCAGCGAGCAGGAGGTACCACGCCATACCCGCGACTGGACGGTCGGCGGCCATAGCTCCCGTGATCCCACGCCGGTGTCGAACCACTCAGGGGGCTGGCTGCCCTCCGTTCGCGCATGGAGGTGGCTATCGTCACCGTCGGCGACGAGATCCTCGCCGGCGACACACGGAACACCAACGCCGAGCGGCTCGCCCGCCGGCTGCACGAACGCGGCGCGACCGTCGCCCGGATGCTCACGATCCCCGACGACCGCGAGCTAATCACGGAGACCGTCGACGACTGGCGCCGCGAGTTCGACGCCG
>NZ_JBHUDH010000049.1:47682-56594 GCF_042678005.1 Halolamina salina
GTACCACGCCGAGTACGGCGCCGTGATCGTCACCGGCGGGCTCGGCCCGACGCACGACGACGTGACGATGGACGCCGTCGCCGACGCGTTCGGTCGCGAACTGGTGCTCGAAGACGAGGTCCGAGCGGACCTGATCGAGTACATGGCCGACTACGAGGGGGTGGATCCCGACGAACTCGACTCCGAGACGGTCGAACTCGATCTCGCGGCGTGGGGGGCGACCCCCGCCGGTGCGCGACCCCTGCTCAACCCCGTTGGGCTCTGCCCGGGCGCCGCCATCGAGAACGTCTACGTGTTCCCCGGCCCGCCCGCGGAGTTCGAGGCGATGTTCGACCTCGTGGCCGAGGAGTTCGGCGGCGACGCGGTGAGCGAGACGCTCGCGACGACCGCGCCGGAAGGCTCGCTGACCGACACGCTCGCCGAGTTCCGCGAGCGGTTCGACCTCGTTGTCGGCAGCTACCCCTCCAGCGAAGGGACGAACCGCCTGAAAGTCACCGGGAGCGATCCCGACACCGTCGCCGAGGGGATCGAGTGGCTCCGCGAGCGCGTGTCGACCCCGGAGTAATCCCTCGACTGCCGCGGAGCGCGTGTTTTTGCGACGGCGTCACAGTTCTACCCATGACTGACACCGCGCTCGTCGTCGGTACGTGTTCGCTGTTTCGACCGCAAACACGAACGCGGAGTGAGCATGACCACTTGTGACCGCACCGCCCCGCACAGTCCACAGACCTCCCCAGCCGACTCACTCGCTCACGTCCGTTCGCTCGTTCGTCCCTCGCGCTAGTCGCGCCCACGAGGGGCGCTCCTGCTTCGCGCCGACCGCCACAGCGGTACGGTCGCGGTGGACGCCTCGCGGCCGCCAGCGGTCGGCGGCCGCGGGGGGAGGGGTGGGGACTCGGCGCTGCGCCGGGCTTCATGCCCGGCGCACTGCGGTCGCAAGTGGGCTACGAACGAGTTGCTGTCGCTGTCTCAGTTGCCAAAGATCGAGACGTTATTGCTGTCGAAAGACCCACCGAAGCAAAATCCGACTCGTCTCACGAACTCCAACGAAACCGTCGACTTACTTCCTACTCCCGCTGCCCGTCGACACAGTCCTCGATCGGGCCGAGCACGTCGTCGGCGACCGTGTAGGGATCCGTCTCGCGATCGACCACGCGTTCGGCCATCGCCTCGACGCCGCCGCGTCGGTCGAGTTCGTCGTCGATCAGGTCCGCCACGTCGGCCCGGAGGAGCTGCCGGATCTCGGCCGCGTAGCGCTGCTTGGCCTTCGCTTCCCGGCGGCCGGTGTCGTCGAGCCACGCCGAGTGGTCGTCGAGCGTCCCGATCAGCTCCTCGACGCCCTCGCCGGACTTCGCGACCGTCTCGAGCACCATCGGCTCCCAGACATCCTCCTCAGGCTCGTCCGCGTCGCCCCCGCCGACGGTCAGGTCGTCCTCGTCGGGGTGGTCGGGCTTCTCGAAGCCGCCGGTGTTCAGCTTCGCGGTCGGATCGCGCTCCATGTGGAGCATCTCCTCCAGATCCGCGACGGTGCGGCTCGCCCCGTCCATGTCGGCCTTGTTGACGACGAAGATGTCGCCGATCTCGAGGATGCCCGCCTTGAGCATCTGTACGTCGTCGCCCGAGCCGGGCTGGACCAGTACGACCACGGTGTCGGCGGTGCGGACGATGTCGACCTCGTTCTGTCCGGCGCCGACGGTCTCGACGATGATGCGGTCCTTGCCGAACGCGTCGAGCGCCTTGATTGCGTCGGAGGTGGCCGTCGAGAGCCCGCCGAGCGTGCCGCGGGCGGACATCGAGCGGAAGAACACGTCCATGTCGCCGACGTTGCTCGCCATCCGGATGCGGTCGCCGAGCACCGCGCCGCCGGTGTACGGCGAGGAGGGGTCGACCGCGATCACGCCGACGGTCTCCCCGCGGTCGCGGTAGTGCGCCGCGAGCTTGTCCACCAGCGTCGACTTCCCCGCCCCGGGGGAGCCGGTGACGCCGATCACGTCGGCGTGGCCGGTGTGCTCGTGGAGCTGTGAGACGATGTCGCGGTAGCCCGGCGCGCGGTCCTCGACTTTCGAGATCACGCGGGCCAGCGCGCGGTGCTTGCCGTCGAGCAGCTCCTCGACCAGCTCGGTCTCTGCGGCCGCGTTCATCGCTCGGGCGCGTGCTCCTCGACGAACTCGACGGTCTCCTCCATCGGCGTGCCGGGACCGAACACCTCCGCGACGCCCATCTCCAGCAGTTTCTCCTTGTCCTCGTCGGGGATGATCCCGCCGACGAGCACGAGCGTGTCGTCGAACGCGTCGTACTCCTTCAGCCCCTCGATCACCTTGGGGACCAGCGTGTTGTGGGCGCCCGAGAGGATCGAAATCCCGAGCACGTCGACGTCCTCCTGCACCGCCGCCTGAACGATCTCCTCGGGCGCGCGGTGGAGGCCGGAGTAGATGACCTCGAAACCGGCGTCGCGGAACGCCCGCGCGATCACGTGGGCGCCGCGGTCGTGGCCGTCCAGCCCGACTTTGGCGACGAGACAGCGGATGGTTCGTTGCTCCTGATCTGCGCTCATGACGGGGAGCTTCGCCCGGCGGCGGTTTCACTCTAACGGGTCGGCAGAGCCGCCCGATCGGTCGGGACGGGGAGCGCGACCGCCGGTCCGACGGCGTCTCACACCGCCGAAGGATTGAAGTCCGATAGCGATCATTGGTAACATGTACCAATGAAAATCTCGTCGTACGAGTATCGGAGCGGAGAAAAACTGTACGAATGTTCGGATTGTCTCGGTCATCACGCCAGCGCCGACAGGCTGACCAGCTGTCCGGAGTGTGGCGGTCCCGTCAAGAACATCACCAAACCCCGCGCGGAGTGAACGGGGGACGGCCGTCGGCCGCGGTCAGCGCGTCGCCCGTCGGCGGTACGCCGCGAACAGCGAGGGGAGTCCCAGCGGGAACGCCAGCACGCCGAACGCCGCGAGCGCGAGTGTGTCCGCACGCCAGCGACGGACGGCGACGGCGGTGGCGACGACGCCAAGCCCGGCGACCGCGTACGCCGCGTTGCTCCAGAGCGGCTCGTAGGAGGAGCAGTAGAGCCAGCAGACGAGCGTGTAGGAGGGCGCGTTCCACGTCGGCGGGGAGAGCTTCGGCCAGAAGAACCGACAGTACGTCGTCAGCCCCAGCATCGCCGCCGTCGGCAGCCCGACGAGCCACCACGTCGGGGTGAGGCTGTCGGGGAAGCGCCGGTAGCCCGCGAAAAAGAGCGCCGGGAAGCAGCACACCCACAGCCAGATCCCCAGCGTGTAGCTCACCGGCCAGTGTTCGATACGGGGCTGTCGAACCGGGAGGCGGAGCGACGACGGCAGCGTCACCCACGGGAACGACGGATCCGGGACGGCGTTGGTGAACAGCGCGAGCAGACAGAGGGCGGTGCCCGCCACGAGGCCGTACAGGCCGAGGGTCGTGTACCGATCGAGCCACGGCAGGAGCGGACGGCGACTCGCCACGGCGGATCACCCCTCCTCGTCGCGCTCCAGCGCCTCGCGCCGCCGCTCGTACTCCTCCTCGCTTAGGTCGCCGCGGGCGTACGCCGAGCGTAGCTCCTCGATCGCGGGGTCGCGCCCGTCGCCGGCGACGGCACGGACGCCGAGGAAGGCGCCGCCGACCACGACGAGCAGGAACAGCAGCTGCATCACCAGCCCCACGAGCGGGAACCAGCCCATCGCGCCGCCGCCGTCCCACATGTGGCCCCACGTTCCGCCCATCATCCCGCCGACGCCCATCATCCCGCCGACGCCCATCATCCCGCCGACGCCCATCATCCCGAACCCCGTGAACAGCACGGGGAACAGGACGAGGACGCCGAGGGCGACGAGCAGCAGCAGCCCGAGCCGTTGGCCGTCGGTGTTCGAGGACATATGTGATCGTACGGGACACTGATTTACCACGTTTGTTCTTAGGAAACCGCCGTTCGGCGGCCAGGGTTCCTTTCGATTCGAGGGTAGGAGACCGCGTCAGTTCGTCACCGAAAGCGAATCGGGACGCGGAGCAGCGATCTACGGCGGACGGCCGCCCTGTCCGCCCCCGTGTCGGTGCGTTGTTCGCTAAGGGAAACCGCAATAGACGAGGCGGCCGATCGTTCACCCATGCCTCCGACCATCGTCGAGGGCGTGCTCGAGTCGCTCCGGATCGGCGTGGGGTTCCTCTGGACGGCAGCGTGGGCGATCATCATGGGGCTGACCGTCACCAGCCTCGTCCAGACGTTCGTCTCGAAGGAACGGATGGCCGACGTGCTGGGCGAGGGCGACCTGAACGGGCTGACGAGGGCGACGGTGTTCGGCGCGATCAGCAGCGGCTGCAGCTTCGGCGCCGTCGCGATCGCGAAGGGGCTGTTCAAGAAGGGCGCGGCGGTCGTGAACGTGCTCGCGTTCATGTTCGCGTCCACGAACCTGATCGTCGAACTCGGCCTGATGATCCTGATCCTGCTCGGCTGGGAGTTCCTCGCGGCCGAACTGCTCGGCGGGCTGGTGCTGATCGCGGTGATGGCGCTGCTGGTCCACCTCACGCTCCCCGAGAGCCACTTCGACGAGGTCCGCGAGCGCCTGAACGAGCGCGACAGCGCGGCGGGCGTCGACGAGGACCCCACCTGCGGCATGGAGGGCAGCCCGGAGCACACCCTCACCACCGACGGCGGGGAGACGCTGCAGTTCTGCTCCGAGGGCTGTCTGGAGACGTACAGGCAGCGGACCGCCGGCGCCGGCGGTTGGCGCGAGGAGCTCCGGTCGTGGGGGGGCTGGTACAAGGTGGCCAACCAGTTCCGCAAGGAGTGGTCGATGATCTGGACCGACGTGATCGCCGGCTTCCTGATCTCGGGGTTCGTGATCGTGTTCGTCCCGCAGTCGGTGTGGAACGCGCTGTTCCTCGGGGGCGACGGGCTGTTCGCCACCGCCGAGAACGCGGTGATGGGCGTCGCGATCGCGGTGCTCAGCTTCGTCGGCAGCATGGGGAACGTCCCGTTCGCGGTCGCGCTCTGGGGCGGCGGGATCAGCTTCGCGGGCGTGATCGCGTTCGTCTACGCCGACCTGATCACGGTGCCCGTGCTGAACGTCTACCGGAAGTACTACGGCTGGAAAGTGATGCTGTATATCCTCGCGGTGTTTTTCGTCACGATGGCGTTCACGGGGTTCCTGATGGAGCTTCTGTTCGACGCGCTCGGGATCGTCCCGAACCTCGCGAGCGGGACGACCGCGACCGAGAAGTCCTACTTCGAGGTGGACTACACGCTCGGCCTGAACCTGATCGCGTTCGGCCTCGTCGGCTTCCTCGCCGTCGCGGTCCGCCGCGGCCTCGGCGCGCCCGGCCAGTACCGCGACCCCGTCTGCGGGATGCGCGTCGACGACGACGTCCCGAGCGCGACCCACGACGGCGACACGTACTACTTCTGCTCGAAGACGTGCAGGGAGGCGTTCGAGGCGGCGCCCGAGGAGTACGCCCACCACGGCCCGGAGGTCGACGCCGGGGGTCACGATCACGACCACTGACTCGGGTGGGTCACAACGGTGAAGGTCCCGCCAGCCGACCGGGTCCCCATGGACCGCCCCGCGCCGCGACTCGGCACCGAGTCCAAGACGTTCGGCCAGCGCGTCGGCGCCTTCCTCCTCGACGCGCTGCTGATCGGCGCCGTGTTCGGGATGCTCTCCGGACTCGTCGCCGCGCTCGCGTTCGTGGTGGTCGCCGACCCGACCGGCACGCTCGCGGTCGGAACCGTCGTGGCCGTCCTGCAGTCGTTCACCGTCGTCGCCGGGCTGGCGTACTTCGTCTACACGGAGGGCGCGTACGGCCAGACGCTCGGCAAGCGTGCGGTGGGCCTCGTGGTCGTGGACGAGGAGGGCGACCCGATCGGCTACGGCGACGCGCTCGCCCGGAACGTGCTCCGGGTCGTCGACGCGCTACCGGCGTTTTTCCTGCTCGGTGCGGTGCTGATCGTCCTCACCGAGCGGGGGCAGCGGGTCGGGGATCTGGCGGCGGGGACGATCGTCGTAGAAGCGAAGTGAGCGCGGCTACCCGGTCACGCCGAGGCGGCGGTCTCCGTCCCGCCCACGGTGCCGGAGACGTCGACGACCTTGCCGAACGCCGCGCCGAACATGTAGAACGCCGCGACCTGCACGTAGAACTGGATGAACGGCACGACGACCAGTCCCACGACCGTAATCGCGAGCACGAACACGACGACGTTGACCAGCGCGGCGAGCAGGAACGGGATCAGCCACGCGATCAGGTAGTCGACCGAGAGGATCGCCTGCTTGATCGTCCCCAGGTCGAACGCCGCGCCGAAGTTCCCCTCCAGCGCCATGTTGGTCAGCGCCGCGGGGATCAGGTAGTAGAGCAGGAACATCGCGAGCAGACTCACGAGGAGACCGAGAACGCCGATCCCGCCGAGAACCCCCGTCGCCGTCTCACTCCCCGTTGCGCTCCCGCTTCCGGCGACGAAGATGCTCGCGAACATCAGGACGAACGGGACGATCCCGTAGACGATCGACACGGCCGTCGCCTTCAGGCCGTCGACGATCATCTCGCCCCAGTTCTCGAACGCCGGCGGCTCCTCCTCCCCGCGGGCGGCGCCACCGAGCACCCAGACCAGATACCCCATGAGCGCGAACGCGGGGATGATCAGGATACTGCCGAAACCGAGCAGTCCGCCGATGACGATGCGACCGAGCGCGTTGTCCCCGTTGAACGGGTACGAAAGCCCTTCTTCGAGCATGTACGGGTGGACACCTCGCGACTATGACTTAACAGTTTCCCCGAGAGGTCGGGGTGCTGGCCGGCTCAGACGTGCTCGTCGAGGAACTCCACCACCGCCGAGTACGCCTCGATGCGGTTCTCCAGCTTCGAGAAGCCGTGGCCCTCGTCGGGGAAGAGTAGCTTCCGCACCGGGACGCCCTGCTCGCGGGCGTCCTCCACGATCTGTTCGGCCTCGCTGACGGGCACCCGCGGGTCGTTCTCGCCGTGGAGCACGAACAGCGGTGCGTCGATGTTCTCGATGTTGTTGGTCGGCGAGATCTCCTGCAGGAACTCCCGATCCTCGTCTAAGCTGCCGTACTCCGCCTCCCGCAGCGACCGCCGCCAGTCGCTGGTGTTCTCGAGGAACGTGACGAAGTTCGCGATCCCCACAACGTCGACGCCCGCCGCCCAGAGGTCGGGGTACTCAGTCAGCGCCGAGAGCACCATGAAGCCACCGTAGGAGCCGCCGTAGGCGACGATCCGATCCGCGTCCGCGTCGGGGTGGTCCTGCAGCCACTCGACGCCGGCTTTCAGGTCCTTCACCGAGTCCATGCGGTTACGCACGTCGTCGAGGCTGGCGTACTCCTTCCCGTAGCCCGAGGAGCCGCGGACGTTCGGCTCGAACACCGCGTAGCCGTTGTTGAGGAAGTACTGCTTCACCGCCCGGAACGACGGCCGGCGCTGGCTCTCCGGGCCGCCGTGAATGTCGACGATGACGGGCAGTTCGCCCTCGGCGTCCTCCGGCACCGAGAAGAAGCCGGGGATCTCCCGGCCGTCGAAGCTGGGCACGTGGACGAGCTGGGGTTCGACGAACGTCTCCCGGGGGATGCCCGCGGTGGCGGCGTTCGTCCAGCGGTCGCGCTCGCCGGTGCGCGCGTCGGCGACGTGGACGTTCGTGTTGTCGGTGCTGGCGGTGACGGTGACCGCGTACTCCTCGCCGTCCGGTCCCCAGTCGAGGCCCGCGACGACGCCCTCCGGGAACGACGCCGTCTCCGCGGGGTCGATCCGGTCGGGATCGACCAGTTCACCCACCGAGAGGTCGGTGTAGCCGTCGACGTTCCGGGTGTAGACGACCCGGCGGCTCTCCTCGTGGATCGAGACGCCGTCGACGTTCCACTCGCCCCCGTCCTCGACGACCGAGAACTCCCCTTCCGAGAGGTCCAGCCGTTCGAGCCGGAGCGTGTCGGAGTCGTGGTCGGTGACCATGTACAGCGAGTCGCCGTCGGGTCCCCACTCGACGCTGCTGAACCGCGCACGGCCCTCGTGGGGCGTGACGTGGCTGATACCGCCGTCGCTCACGTCGAGGACGTGCACGTCGTGGTCGAAACTCGAGTGGGCCTCGTGGACGAGCAGCCGGTCGCCGTCGGGCGACCAGCCCGAGAGGCTGAGCCAGCCGTCGCCCTCGTGGACCAGTTCGGCGTCGTCACCCACGCCGTCGCGGTCCTGCACGTAGATGTCGAACACCGTGTGGTCGCGGCGGTTGGAGGCGAACGCGAACCGTTCCCCGTCGCCGTCCCAGCCGCCCCAACGGTGTTTCGCGTCGGGGCGCTGGGTTCGGTTGGTGATCTCGCCGGTCGCGGTGTCGAGGGTGTACAGTTGGGCGCGCTCGTTGCCGCCCTGATCCTTCCCGAACGCGAGCTCCTCGCGCTCGGGGGAGTAGTCGACGAAGGTGACGCGGTCGTCGTAGAACGTTCGCTGAACGGGCCACTCGCCGGGGCCGTCGACGGTCCAGACCTGCGCGGTGCCGGTGGTGTCCATCAGGAACGCCAGCGACTCGCCGTCGGGACCGAACGAACCGCCGTAGGCGCTCCGGACGTTGAGGTACCGCTCGATGTCGTACGTTGTCACGGCTCACCGGTTCGCGGGGCGGGGCCAAGGGAGTTCGGGTCGCGGTCGGCCAGTGGGGGTTCGCCGGCGGTGACCGCCCGAGAGCGGCCGCCAGCGAGTCGTTGAAGGGGCTGCCGACCCAACGCTGGGGCGTGCTCCCCGCCGTCTCCACCGGGCTGCCGTCGTGGCTCGTCTCCGGCCTGCTGCTCGGCGTCGCCGCCTCCGTCGTCGTCGCGCTCGTGTTCGCGCTGGGCGAGCGGTACATCCCCGACCCCGACCGGAGCGAGCGCCGCGTCGGCGGGCCGGGACGCCAGCGCGCCGAGA
>NZ_JBHUDH010000049.1:56604-56895 GCF_042678005.1 Halolamina salina
AGCGCGCCGAGATCCGCGCGGTGTTCGACGCCGCCGACGAACCGTTCCTCGAAGACTACCAACTCGGGACCACCACCGTCGCGTTCTACCTCCCGGACCGCGACGTGGCGATCACGTTCGACCCGCGGGCGTACCTCCGGCTCGCGGACGGCCCGACACACGTCGTGCTCTGTGAGCACGAAGTTCCGGGCGCCACTATCGGCCGCCGACTCCCGTTCGACCTCGGCGTCGACGCGAGCGAGCGAGCCGCCAGTGCCGGCCCGCGTGGCGGCCGCCGCTGCCCTAGGGGGG
>NZ_JBHUDH010000049.1:56935-57579 GCF_042678005.1 Halolamina salina
GGGGCCGCGAGGCGGTCCGGGCGGGGGTCGCGGTGCGGCCGCTCCCCGCGGCGACCCCGTCGGCGACGCGTTCGAGTTCCTCGATCTGGACCGGGACGCCGACGCCGACGAGGTGCAGACGGCCTACCGCGAGCAGGTGAAGGAGCTTCACCCCGATCAGGGCGGCAGCGAGGAGGAGTTCAAGCGCCTGCAGGAGGCGTACTCGACCGCGAAGGAGTACGCGAGCTGAGCCGCCAGATCACTTATCCTCGTGGGCAGCCTCCTTCGAGATATGCCCGAAGAACTGCTGTTCAAGACCGAGAGCGACAGGAGCCGGAGCGAGATCGCCGACTACCTCCGGAAGGTGGCGGACTCCCTCGACGAAGGCGGGGAGATAAGCCTACAGGCCGGCAGCGAGTCGGTAACGCTCAATCCTCCAGAGCGGCCGACGTTCGAAGTGAAAGTCGAACGCGAGGGGCCGGCCGACCGCCCGGAGAAGAGCATCGAGTTCGAACTGGAGTGGACCGAGGGCGAGAGCGGAAGTGAAGCCAGCGGTGAACTGCAGATCGAGTAATCAGCCGCCCTCGACGACGTACTCCGTCTCGCCGTCCCGGAGGGTGTCGGTCACCCGACCCACCTCGTCGCGGGTGACCGCGACGACGACT
>NZ_JBHUDH010000050.1:0-2878 GCF_042678005.1 Halolamina salina
GCCGCGCGCCCGATCCCCCCCGATCGCGTCAGCACGTCGGCCTCGACCGTGGCGTTGCCACGGGAGTCGAGCACGCGCCGGAGCGAGACGCCGCTGATGCGCGTCATTTGCCCTCCCGTCGTACCGTGAACGGCAGGACGCCGGCGTCGTACTCCTGTGCCGCGATGAGGTACGGCTCGGTGCGATCGGTCTCCACGAGCACCGGCGCGCCGTACGATAGCTGCAGCGCTCGGGCGCCGATGATGCGGGCCTTCTCGTACCGATTGAACTCCGTGCTCATTGGTAGGGGGAGACGACGTCCACCAGGTCGCGGTGGCTGACCATCATGCGCCGGCAGCAGTGCCGATCGACGCCGAGGTCGTCGAGCACCGCCGCGGGGTCCTCGTCGCCGTCACGCGCTCGTTCCTCGAACTCCTCCCAGTGTTCCCCGATGACCTTGCCACACGAGAAACACCGGACGGGTATCATCATGGTTTGATCACCTCAGCGGTAGGACTTCTGGTAACGGGCACGCGCGCCGGGCCCGCCCCACTTCTTCGGTTCGGACTGCCGGGAGTCGTTCACCAGCAGCGAGCGGTCGAACTCCATGTAGGCGTCGCGGAGTTCGGCGTCCTGCAGGTGCTGGACGAGTCCGCGGGCGATCGCGGTGCGGGCCGCGTCGGCCTGCCCCGCGAAGCCGCCGCCGGAGACCGACACGTCGATGTCGACCTCCGAGCGGAGGTCGTCGCCGGCGATGCGGAACGGCTCCAGCATCTTGAGCCGCGAGAGCTCCGGTTCGACCAGCTCGACGGGCTGGGAGTTGATGCGAACGCGACCCTCGCCCTCGCTTACGGTGGCGCGGGCGACGGCCGTCTTCTTCTTGCCGGACGTGTTCGTTACCATGTCTTGTTGGCGCCGAGGGTCTCGGAGATCTCACCGAGCGTGGTGAACTTGATGTTCGAGAGCCGGTCGAGCGAGGTGCCCTCGAGCACCTCGCCGTCGCGGTCGTGGGGGTTGCCCACGTAGATGCGGATACTCTCGAAGGCCTCGCGGCCGCGGTCCTGCTTGTACGGCAGCATCCCGCGCACCGAGCGCTTGAAGATGCGGTCCGGACGCTTGGGGTAGTACGGTCCCGAGTCCGAGCCCAGATTCGCTCGCGTGCGGTAGGTGTCCATCGTGGCCTCCTCGTTGCCGGTGATCACCGCCTGCTCGGCGTTGATCACGGCGACGCGGTCGCCGTCGAGGGCGCGCTGGGCGACCTCGCTGGCGACGCGGCCCATGATGCAGTCGCGGGCGTCGACGACGAGGTCGGCCTCCCACTCGGCGACGCTCATCGAATCACCCGCACGTTGCTGCCTTCGGGGTTGTTTTCGAGTTCCTGTTCGAGCTGTACTGCCTCGCCGACCTGGTCGATCTTCTTCCGGGCGGTGCCGGAGAACTCGACCGCGGCGACGGTAACGTCTTTCTGGAGCACACCGCTACCGAGCACCTTGCCGGGCACGACGACGGTCTCGTCTTCCTGGGCGTACCGCTCGATGCGGCCCAGGTTGACCTCTGCGTGCGTGCGGCGCGGCTTCTCAAGTCGTTCGGCGACGTCGGCCCACACGTTGGCACCGACGTCGCGGGAGACCGACTTGAGCTCGGCGATGAGGCTCCCTAGTCTCGGGTTCGTCTTGTTGCTACTCATGGATTGACCTCTGAAGTGGAGTTGCCTCCGGAAAACTGAGAGTGCAGGGAGCAGGATTTGAACCTGCGGACCTCTACAGGACAGCGCCCTGAACGCTGCGCCGTTGGCCTGACTTGGCTATCCCTGCCTGCACTCTCGTGTACTCGATGTCCCTTGAAAGCGGTTTCGGTCCGCACCCACGCCGCGCCGGCGCCGCGGCTCCCGGATCGGGGGCTGGCGTCGGGGTGGCGTGGACTTTGGAACATCAGACTGCGACTTTCTCTTGCAGTTCGTCCGCGCGTGACTCGATCGACTCGATCCCGCGGAGCACCAGTTCTTCGACCGTCATCGAGCCGTCCGTCTCCACGTGGAAGACGAAGGCCCCGGGCACGTCCTCGACTTCGAGTTCCTTTCCGGGGTAGCGCTCGGTCAGGTCGTGATCGAACTCGTCGGTGGGGACCAGCTCACCCTCCTCGGTCTCGATGACCCCGCGGAGGATGTTGGTCTCTTCCTCGTCGAACTCGCCGCGGTCGCCGACGACCGACACCTTCCGCAGGTGGCGGTAGCCGACCGCGACGCCTCCCGACTGCTTGGCGTGGCTCTTGCCGTCGTCGAGGACGGCCTCGGCCTCCAGCTCGATGCGCTGGTTCTCGCCGCCGGGGTTCTCGTTGAGCTGGATGATCGGGATGTCCTCGTCGGCGGGCTGGACGTCGGGGTCCGAGGACTCGATGTCCCCGGAGTACGCCGTGCCCGGCCCCTCGACGTCGAGCGCGAGGGTGACGGTGTCACCGTACTCGAAGTCGTCGGGCGTCGTCAGCGGGACGAGCCCGAGTCGGAGCCCGATCATCTCGTCGAACATCACCGAGGAGTTCTCCACGACGTGGAGCGTGTCGATGCTCAGCGTGGGCACGTCCGCGATCATCGCCCGGCGAAGCCCGTTGGCAAAGGCCGGGGTGAGACCGCGCACGAGGATCCGCGCCTCGCGATCGTCGCCTCGGATGTACTCGACGTCGAATTCGTCTGCCATGTGTTACAGTCGGTTCTTCTTGGGTGCGCGCGTCCCGTCGTGGGGAAGCGGGGTCACGTCCTCGATGCGGCCGATCTCCAGGCCCGCGCGGGCGAGCGCTCGGATCGTCGCCTGCGCGCCCGGCCCCGGGGACTTGGTGTCGTTACCGCCCGGACCGCGAACACGGACGTGGACGCCGCCGATGCCGGCGGCCTTCACGTCGTCGA
>NZ_JBHUDH010000050.1:2929-5166 GCF_042678005.1 Halolamina salina
CGTCGACGACCGCCTCGGCCATCTGCATGGCCGCGTACGGCGACGCCTCGTCGCGGTTCTGCTTCACGACCGTCCCACCGGAGGACTTCGCGACCGTCTCCGCACCGGTGGCGTCGGTCACCGTGATCAGCGTGTTGTTGAACGACGCGAACACGTGTGCGATGCCCCACTTCTCGTCGTCGTCGGCTGTGGACTCGCTCTGGCTCATTCGTCTTGACCCTCCGCGCGTGCGGGGTGGAGTTCGTCCGCGAGAACGGAGTTCTCGTCGAACTCGATGGTGTCCTCCTCCGCGACGGTCACGAACTTCGAGGGCTCGGTGACCCGAGCGCCGTCGACGGTGACGTGGCCGTGGACGAGGAACTGCCGAGCCTGCTGGGGCGTCGACGCCAGCCCCTGCCGGTAGACGACGGTCTGGAGACGGCGCTCCAGCACGTCGGTCTCGTCGAGGCCCAGCACCTCGGTGATGTCGTCGTTCTCGTTGAGGATGCCGATCTTCCGGAGCCGAGCGACGAACTCGTCGCCCTGCTCGTTCGCGGCCTCGACGTCGCCCTGTGCGGCGCCGAGCAGCCGTCGGGCCTCGCGGCGGAAGTCACGCAGGCGCGACTGTGCGCGCCAGAGCTCTTCCTTGCTCTCGAGCCCGTAGCGGTCGACCAGTCCGGCCTCCTCGGCGATACGCTCGCCCTGGAACGGGTGGTTCGGCGTCTCGTAGCGTTTGGTGGCGTTACCTGTCGTCATTCTGCCTCATCCTCCTCCATCTCCTCGCGGATCTCCTCGATGTTGACCCCGATGGTCCCCTCGGTTCGACCCGTGGACTTGGTCCGCTGTCCGCGGACCTTCTGCCCGCGCTCGTGGCGGACGCCCTTGTAGGAGCTGATCATCTTCATGCGGTTGATGTCGTGGCGCCGGGACTCCTCGAGGTCGCCCCCGGTCTCGTGGGTGGTCTCGCCGGAGAAGAAGTCCTTCTGCCGGTTGGCCATCCACTCGGGGACGTAGTCGCCGAGATTCTCGACGACCTCGACGACGCTGTCGATCTCGTCGTCCTCGAGGCGCCCGAACGTCGCCTGCCGATCTACGTCGGCCTCGTCGGCGACGATGCGCGCCATGCGCTTGCCGATGCCTTTGAGTTCGCTGAGGGACCGCTCGACGGATTTGGTCCCGTCCAGGTCGGTCTGCCCGATCCGGACGAAGTACTGGAGGTCCTCGTCCCCCTCCGCCTCGCCGTCCGCTGGTTCTTCTGCACTCATATCTGGTTGGTGTCGGTGCGAGCGTTGCGGCGGGGATTTGAACCCCGGAGGCTGTGCGCCACAGAGTTAGCAACCCTGCGCCTTGGGCCAGGCTAGGCTACCGCAACCCGCGTTGTCTTCTATCGTCGCCCGATTCCTCGGACTCGGGACGCCGCGCCCCTACAGTTCACTACACCCATCGCTTCCGGGAGTACACACTTAAACATCACGGAACGGGGGTGGGTGTGTGAGACGGAAACACCGCCGACGGCGGCGGGCCGATCGCCCGACGCGGCTGTCACGCGCCGCCGGCTACAGATCGAGAATCTCCCGCGCCTCCGCCGTCGACGCTACGGGCCGACCCAGTTCCTCGGCGATCCGGACCGTCCGCTCGACCAACTGTGCGTTGCTCTCGGCCTGCTGACCCTTCCGGTAGTAGAGGTTGTCTTCCAGCCCAACCCGGACGTGACCGCCCAGCAGGATCCCCATCGTCGTCAGCGGGAGCTGGTGGGGACCGAAGGCGAGTACGTTGAACTCCGCGCCGTCGGGCACGTTCTCGACCATGTTGAGCAGATTACGGGGGTTGGGAATCGTCGTCGTCCCGCCGCCGAACACGAGGTTCACGTACGGCGGCTCGTCGAGGTCGTCCCAGATCCGCAGCGACTCGTTGAGGTGGCCGCCGTTGAACACCTCCAGTTCGGGCTTGATCCCGCGGGCCTGCATCTCCTCGTGGAGCGCGTCGACGAGCGCCCGGGTGTTCTCGCTGGTGAGGTGCTGGTAGCGATTCAGCGGCCCCATGTCCAGCGACGCCATGTCGGGCGCGGGGTCGGTCCGCAGCGGCTCGGCCCGGAGCGCGTCGGGCGCCGCCGTCCCGCCGGTGGAGTGCTGGATCACCACGTCGTCGGTCGCGTCCCGGACCGCCTCAGTCAACTCCTGAAACCGCTCGGTCGAGAACGCTCGTTCCCCGGAGTCCTCGCGGGCGTGGAGGTGGAGGATGCTCGCCCCCGCCGCCTC
>NZ_JBHUDH010000050.1:5185-9925 GCF_042678005.1 Halolamina salina
CTCGGCCACCTCGGCGGGCGTCTCGGGGACGTTCGGGTTGGCCTCCTTCCCGTGGACCCCGCCGGTGAGCGCGGCGGTGACGATCAGCGGCTTCCCGTCGCGGTAGTCGTCGTAGCTCACGAGCCGGCCTCCTCCGTCCCCGACTCGCTTTCGCCGTTCGCTCCCTCGAACCCGGTGATCGAGCCGAGTCCCTTCGCCTCGCGGTAGAACTCGCAGTCGGTCTCGGGGTCCAGCCCGTAGCGCTTCGCGCAGACGTCGGCCCGCATCGGCTGGACGAACGCGTCGACGGCGGTGCAGTACGGCCGCTCGCCGTCGAACTCGGCGTCGTCGCCGGCGCGCCGCCGTTCGAGGAACTCACAGCTGTCGGACATACCCGAACGTGGCGCCGCCGCCCCATCAAGCTACCTTCGGTGGCACACCACACGGCTCCGACGGACCGCCGGACTTTTTCGAGCGTTCCGGGTAGCCGGCAGCGTGTCCACCGACGAGTCAGCCGACGCCGACGACGTGACTCGTCGGCTCGACGACGCGCTGGAGCGGGTCGCCCACGGCGCCGCCGTCTCGGTGCCGAGCATCCTGCTCCAGCGCGGGCTTACCGTCGCCTTCACCGCCGCGCTCACGAACGGGCTGGGCGCCGCGCCGTACGGCCTGTTCGCGCTGGCCCGGCGCATCCAGCGGTTCCTCTCCCGGATCGTACTCGGCTTCCGCAGCGGGCTGAGTCGCTTCCTCCCGACCGCCGATCAGGAGGAGCGGAACGCGCTGGCGACGTTCGCGTCGCTGCTGCTGTTGGGCGTGTCGACCGCGTTCGGTGCCGGCCTCTTTCTCGCGGCGCCGCGGCTCACGGCGATGGCCGGGCAGAGCGAGCAGTTCGGGACGCTACTGCGGGTGTTCGCGCTCGGGATGCCCGCGAGCGTCTGGCTCTTTACCGTGACCGAGGTGCTCCGGGGAATCGAGGCGGTCGCGCCGCTGAACCTCACGCTCCGGTTGGCGTTCCCCGCCGCGCAGTTGGTCGTCGGCGTCGTCGGCGCGTTCGTCCTCGGCGACATCCTGTTCGTCGCCGGGGGCGTGCTGGCGGTGATGGGACTCACCGGCGTCGGCGCCGCACTCTGGGTCGTTCGCGCACGCGGGTTCCGCCCGCGCCTGCGCGGCCCCGACCTCCCGGCGCTCCGCCGGCGCTACCTCGACTACACGATCCCGCTGTTCCTCGGCGGGATCGCGACGACGACCCAGCGACTCGGCTTCTACCCCCTCATCGCCGTCTTCCTCACGGGCGTCGCCGGCGGCGTGTTCTCCGTCGGCGTGCTGGTCTCCCAGTTAGTCCGCCTGCCGCTGATGGCGATCAACCAGTTCATCCCGCCGGTCGCGGCCGCGCTCAACGAGCAGGGCCACGAGGAGGCGCTGTCCCGGCTCTACCACGTCACCAGCCGGCTCGTGCTCGTCGGCGTCGTCGCCGCCGCGGTGCCGGTGGTGATCTACCGCGAGACGGTGATGGCGGCGTTCGGCCCGACGTTCACGGCGTACGCGCCCCTGCTGACGCTGTTCGTGCTCGCACAAGTCGCCGCCTGCGCCGCGGGCAGCGTGGGGATCCTGCTGCGGATGACCGACCACCAGCGTGCGCTGTTGGTGACCAACGTCGCGATCACGACCGTGCTCGCGGTCGTCGCCATCCCGCTCACCCGCCGGTTCGGCCTCGCGGGCGTCGTCTGGACGTACCTCCTGATGCTCACGCTCAACAACGGGATCGAGGTGCTCGTGCTCTACCGCCTCGAGGGGCTTCAGCCGTTCACGAAGCGACACGGCTTCCCGCTGGTGGCCGCCGTTCCCTACGCCGGCGTCGGCCTCGCTGCCCGTGCGGTCGCGCCCGGCGTCGTCGGTGCCGTGGGCGGAACGCTGGTCGGACTGGGCGTGTTCGCGGCGACGCTCAAGCTGCTGGGGTTCACCCCCGTCGAGCGCCGGCTGGCGTCGACGCTGTTCGAGCGGTACGGTGAGCTGCTGCCGGGTCGGTGAGGCGGCGGCTCAGTCCGCGGCGGAGATGTACTTCTCGTTGATCTCGTACTCGCCGCGGTCGTTCTCGACGAGGTACTCGCCGTAGTAGGGGACGCGGTCGGCGACGACGGCCTCGAACGTCTCGCGGATCTCCTCGCGGCTCATCTCGCCCATCGACTGCAGGTCGTCGTTGCGGTTGAGACAGCCCTTCAGGTACCCCTCGTGGGTCACCCGGACCCGGCCGCAGTTGGCACAGAAGTCGGCGTTCTCGACGGGGTCGACGATCTCGACCATCCCGCCCTGGAACTCGTCGAGTTCGGAGGGCTGGGGGGCAGCGGCGACCGACTCGGCGGTGTCGGGGTTGACGAAGTAGCGCTTCCGGTCGTGCATCTCGCGGTGTTCGACGTGCTCGGCGATATCCTCGAGCCAGTCGTGGACGCGGTCGATCTCGATGTTCCACTCCGGGCGGCCCGTGAGCTCGGGCATGTACTCGATCAGCTGGAGCTGAAGCCCCTCGTTCTCGGCGACGTGTTCGACCATCCCCTCGACGTAGCCGGCGGTGTGCTCGAACACGACCATGTTGAGCTTCACCGGCGCGAGGTCGGCGTCGACGGCGGCCTGCACCCCCTCCATCACCTTCTCGTAGGCGCCGGACTTGGTGATCTCGGCGAACTCGTCGGGGTCGAGCGCGTCCTGCGAGACGTTCACGCGGTCCAGCCCGGCCTCCTTCAGGTCCTCGGCGCGGCCCGGGAGGAAGGTGCCGTTGGTCGTCATCGACACCTCCATCTCGTCGGGCGCGCGGCGGATGATCTCCTCTAAGTCCTGTCGGAGCATCGGCTCGCCGCCGGTGAGCTTCACCGAGTCGACGCCGTACTCCGAGACCACGTCGAGAAAGCGCACCACGTCGTCGGTGTCCATCTCGTCGTCGCCGGGCTCCATCGGCCCGCGCGTGTCCCCCAGCCCCTCGTTGTGACAGTAGACGCAGTCGAAGTTACACCGGTCGGTGAGGGAGACCCGGACCCCCGTCACCTCGCGGCCGAACTCGTCCGAGAGCGGCATTGGCTTACGGTTCGTCCGGACGGGCTTAAGCCTCCGGGTGGTGACACCGAAAACGTAACTGATTGCGGTTTCGCTACCCCGTCGGCGGCGGCGTCGAGGGGTACGAAATCGACCTCGCGCCGGGAGCCGGCTTCAAAACCCTCATTAGCCGAACGCGCCACCTTCAGCTATGGACGAAGCCGCCGTACGCGACCTGCTCGCGGAGGTCGAGGACCCCTCCCTCGGCGACGATCTGGTGTCGCTTGGACTGGTCAACGCCATCGAAGTCGAAGAGGGAACCGCGAAGGTATCGCTCGCGCTCGGGGCGCCCTACGCCCCCCACGAGTCGGCGATCGCGGCCGAGGTCCGGGAGAAACTGCAGGACGCCGGGCTGGAGGTCGAGCTCTCGGCGAACATCCCCGACGATCAGCAGGGGGAGGATCAGGTGCTACCGGGCGTGAAGAACATCATCGCCGTCGCCTCCGGGAAGGGCGGGGTCGGCAAGTCGACGATGGCGGTCAACATCGCCGCCGGCCTCTCGAAGCTGGGCGCCGAAGTTGGCCTGTTCGACGCCGACGTCTACGGGCCGAACGTGCCCCGGATGCTCGACGCCGACGAGGCGCCGCGAGCCACCGACGAGGACACCATCATCCCGCCCGAGAAGTTCGGGGTGAAGCTGATGTCGATGGCCTTCCTCTCCGGCGAGGACGACCCCGTGATCTGGCGAGGCCCCATGGTCCACAAGCTCCTGACCCAGCTGGTCGAGGACGTGGAGTGGGGCGAACTCGACTACATGGTGCTCGACCTCCCGCCGGGGACGGGCGACACCCAACTGACGATCCTCCAGACGCTGCCGCTGACGGGCGCGGTCGTCGTCACGACGCCCCAGGACGTGGCGGTCGACGACGCCCGCAAGGGGCTGCGGATGTTCGGCAAGCACGAGACGCCGGTGCTCGGGATCGCGGAGAACATGGCCTCGTTCCGCTGTCCGGACTGCGGCAACGAGCACGAGATCTTCGGCGAGGGCGGCGGGCGGACGCTGGCCGACGAAAACGACCTGCCGTTCCTCGGCGGCATCCCCATCGACCCCGAGATCCGACAGGGCGGCGACGAGGGGAAGCCGGTCGTGCTCCGGGAGGGCGAGACCGCCGACGCGTTCCGCGTGCTGACCGAGAACGTCGCCAACAACGTCGGCGTGATCCGCCGGCAGAGCGTCCAGCAGCATGGCTGGTGACGAGGAGACGGACTGGGCGATGGCGCCGGAGGGCGACGCGACGTTCCCCGAGAACGCCGAGAAGCGCGAGGCGCTGCGGGAGGTCGCCGACGAGATCCGCGCCCGCGACGACTCCTCGGAGGCGTCCCAGATCGGGGCGTTCCTCTACCGCGTGTCGGACCTGTACAAGGAGGGCGAGGAGACCTCGATCCCGGAGATCTACATGAACATGCGGCACATCCTGGAGGTCAAGGAGCAGGGCGGTCTGGACCCGGACGAGTAGGGGATCTCTCCGGACGCGGTCGATTTTGGGCTGGAAAATGGCGTCTTTTCGTTCGTGTGTGCCGGCATGGTGAACAGGAACAGCGTCTCGACGCTAGACCACTTGCGACCGCACTGCCCCGCACAGCCCACAGACCTCCCCAGCCGACTCCTTCGTTCACTGCGTTCACTCAGTTGTCCCTCGCGCTGACGTGCGCCACGAGGGCGCACGCGCTTCGCGC
>NZ_JBHUDH010000050.1:9943-11016 GCF_042678005.1 Halolamina salina
TGCTGTGCCGGGCCTCGTACCCGGCACACTGCGGTCACAAGTAGTCATGCTCGCTCCGCGGTACTGTTCGCGGTCGCGGTAGCACAGTCGTCGCCGATTTCCCAGTCGCACCCCCACCGACTACCTCGCACGAACCTCACTCATCAGCGAACCGTTTTTCCACCAGCCACACCAGACCCGAAGCAGTGGACGCCCACCAGGACGAACTCTCGAACCCCTTCGCGATGGACGAGGACTGCCGGAACTGTCCCGCCCTCGCCGACTGCCGGGAGCAGGTGGTCCACGGCTACGGCGACGCCGGCGCGGAGTTCGTCTTCGTCGGCGAGTCGCCGACCGCGGGCGCCGAAGCGACGGGCGTGCCGTTCACCGGCGACGGCGCGGGCGAGCGGGTCCAGCGCATCCTCGGCGAACTCGGCTTCTCGCGCTCGGCACCGGGGGCTGCCGAGCCCGACCTCCAGAACGTCTACCTCACCTACCTCTCGCGCTGCCGCCACCCCGAGCGGGCGGCGACCGACGCGGAGGTGCGGAACTGCGAGCCGTTCCTCAACGCCGAACTCCGGATGATCAACCCCCACATCATCGTCCCCATCGGCGACCGCGCGCTGCGGGAGCTCGCGATCGAGTACACCACGCGATCGCCGGACAGCTTCGACGTGTCCGAGGAGCACGCCACGACCGTCCGGGGTCGGGGGTTCGAACTCGTCCCCATGATCCCGCCGGGGGAGCAGACCGACGCGCAGGAGGCCGCGTTCGTCGAGCACATGACGGAGAACGTCTTCTCGCGGGACTACCGGCAGACGAAGGGCCGCAGGAGTCGGTAGCCGGTCGCTCGGGCTACGTCCAGTACGCCGTCCCGTTCGGAACGCTACGGCTCCCGACGACGACGCCGGCGGCGACGACCACCGCGACGAACGCGAACACTGCCGCCGTGGGTGCGAGCCTCGCCGAGTCGGGAAGCAGTCGCAGGAACGTTCCCAGTCCGCCGAGGGCGAACGCCGACGTGACGCCGGACGCGAGCAGTCCGGCCGCGCGGGAGTCGAGCATACCGGCGCGTCGGCGGGCAGTCGCTTAAG
>NZ_JBHUDH010000050.1:11038-11735 GCF_042678005.1 Halolamina salina
CCCCGGCGGTCGCGACCCGCCGGATTCAAGCGCGCCGCGGGCCGAGAGTCGACGATGACAGTCGTCGTGCTGCTCGCCGATCCGCCACGCCCCGGACTCCGCTTTCCCGACCTCGCGGCGACGAGCCCGCTGAGCGAGTCGGAGGCCGCCGAGCTCGCGGCCGCGATGGACAAAGACACCATGCGGGCCGTCGAGCGCTCCGGCGCGGACCTGCTGGTGAACTACCTGCCGGAGGACCTGCTCCCCGAGGCACACCGGACCGAGGCCACCCCCGAGGCGGAGCTGCGTGCGCTCGCGGCCGACGCGCTGGAGGACGTGAGCGACGTGCGCTTCGAGCCGCAGGTCGGCTCGACGACCAGCGCCCGCGTGGGCAACACCGTCACTCACCTGCTCGAAACCGAGGAGGAGGTCGGCTCCGTGGCGGTGCTGCTCGGGAACACGCCGTTCGTCACGCGGACGGGCATCGACTCCGCGGCGATGAAGCTCCGCACCAACGAGGTCGTGTTGGGGCCGGGCGCCCGCGGCTCGGTGTACTACGCCGGCTTCACCGACACGATCGACTTCACCGACGCGATGGCGCCGCCGGCGCTGAACACGCTCGCGGAACTGGCCCGTGGCGCGGGCCACGACACCGAGTTCGTCCCGACCCAGCCGACGGTCGAAACCGGCGACGACCTCGCGAGCGTGGTCGCGGAGG
>NZ_JBHUDH010000050.1:11823-14314 GCF_042678005.1 Halolamina salina
TCGATCTGCTTGTCGAGTACGGGCGCGAAGTTCACCCGCGGGTCGCCGCCGGGCGGGTGGTGCCCGAGTCCACGACCGCGCTGATCGAGGAGTACGGGCTGGTCGTCGACGAAGACGGCCTCGTTCGGCAGTAACGGCCGCCCAAGACTTTTACCGGCTCGTGGAGAACCGGCAAATATGTCGGTCCGTGACTCCCGACGGCTCCGCTACCCCCTCGCCCTCGTCGTGCTGGTCGTGGGGATCTTCGCCCTCCAAGGCGCGCTCGATATCGTTGTCCAGCGCACGGTCGAGTCCGGCCTCCCGGCGTGGCTGCCGACGTTCGGCAGCGTCGGGCAGACAGTGCTGACGTACACGATGCTCGGCAGCGCCTACACGTACCTGCTCGTCCCCGCGGCCGCGTTCTGGCTGGGAGTTCGGTACGCCGGCGGGGAGTGATTCCGGAACGGTAGCTTCAACCCACCCGAGCGAGTACGGCCGGACGCGCGGTGGGATGGCAGAGTGGCCTATTGCGCCGGTCTTGAAAACCGGTGGCGTCAGCCTCCTGGGTTCAAATCCCAGTCCCACCGTCGTCTCTGAACGACAGTGAGAAGCGACGCGTGTCGGATTTGAACCCTGCCAGTCGCGCGCAACGAACGCAGTGAGTGAGCACGTCTGGCTCCGGTTCAAATCCCAGTCCCACCGTCTGCTGTGAACGATAGTGAGCAGCGACGCGTATCGAGTTCGACCACCGACTCCGACCGCGTCGAACGTAAAGGCTTTGGGCCGGTCGGGCGAACGACCGAGCAATGAGCGACGACTGGCCCCACGACCCGGACGGCGAGGAGGGGAGCGAAGGCCGCCGCAAGTACGGCCACGCGGTGCTGGCCAAGAAGATCGACGAGGAGGAGGACTTCCCGCTCTCCGCCGAGGAGTACGTCGCCGACTACGGCGACCACCCCGTCCGAATCAGCCACGAGCAGGTGGTCTCCGTCGAAGAGATCTTCGAGCACGTCGACGCCGAGGAGTTCGAGGACTTCGTCGAGTTCCACCGCACCCTCGGCGAGGCGATGCGCGAGAACGGCTACTGGTTCTACGAGGGCGCCGAGCAGTTCGTCGACGCCTGACCGACTGCCCGGCTTCTCCGCTATCTTCCCGACCCGAGGCGGGGCGTTCACGACCCGACTGTTTTCGGCTGGCCTAAAACCCGAAACGACTAAATGGGTTTAGGCAAGCCTAAAGAGTATGTGGCGCAGGGACACGCCCACCGAGCCGGGGACGACGGCCGCGAGGCACCGGAGCGACTCGACCACGACCGCGGGACTATCCCGGACGCGGCGGGGGGTGGAGCGATGACCGAGGGAGAACTCTGCCCGCTCCGACGGCGGATCGAGGCGCTGGCCAGCGAGCGCGGCGAGTTCTACCTCGTCTGCAGTCGCTACGGCGACCGGCCGGTGCCGGCCGACGGCTGTCGCTTCGAGAGCCGCGCCGTCGCTCGGCGGGCCGCACGGCTGACGGAGGAGTACCGCTCGGCGCTCCGGCGGTACGACCCGAAGCTTCCGCAGTACGACATCGTCGTCAGACAGACCCCCGAGATCCGGGCGGAGGCTGACCCCGACGGCGCGGGGGCCCGCCAGTGATCGAGACGCACGTCGACCGCGCGCGGACCGCGGTCGAGCGCGAGCGGGAGGTGCTCTCCGAGGAGGGGTCGGCGTACGATGCGTTCCGGCGCCGCGTCGAGTCGCTGTCTGCGGCGGAGATGGGCCGCGGCGCGAGCGTCGGGGCGAACCACGGCGGCGTCGCGACCCGAACCGCCCACGGGGACGCGAGCGGCGGCGCCTGCGAGCAGGTCCGGGAGGCGTTCGCGGAGACGGTCCGGCCGTACAGCGTCGACGACGTGGGCGACGAGCCGCTGCTCGAAACGATCCGCGAGGAGCTCGGCGACGGGATCGCGCTGGCGCTGGCGCCGACGACCGAGACGGCGTTCACCCCGGAGACGAAGGGGGCGATCCTCACCGCGACCCGCGAGCGCCGACGGGGGATCGACGCGACGCTCGACGCCCTCGAGAGCGAGGCCGAGTCGCTCCGCACGGTCGGCGAGGCCGTCGGAGAGATCACGGACTGGCTCGCGGCGGCGGACGAGACGCCGCTGTCGTCGCTTCGGTTCGACGAGCTTCGGGTGCGTCACGACCGCCTCGCCGAGTTCCGTGACCGGTGTGATCGACTGCTCGACGACCGACAGGAGCTACTGCTGACGACGACGGGCCGGAACCAGTCCGCCGACGTTGCCCACCGGACGCTGGTCCGGTACCTCTACAGTTCGCTGCCTGTCGTCTACCCGGTGCTGTCGACGCTGACGCGGCTGTACGACCTGCTGGCGGCGTGTCAGCGGATGGTTCGGGACCACCTGACCCGGCGGGCGTAAGCGATTTTGGGTAGTGGTTCGGTTCGTTGGTCTTCGGGAGCGTGACTGCGACAGCAACTGCATCTCGATGCTTGACTACTTGCGACCGCA
>NZ_JBHUDH010000050.1:14322-15626 GCF_042678005.1 Halolamina salina
CGGTGGCGCGCGACGTGAGCGCCTCCGTGCGCGAACGAGCGCGCGAGGGACGACCGATCGAGCGAAGCGAGAGAGGGAGTCGGCTGGGGAGGTCTGTGGGCTGTGCGGGGCGGTGCGGTCACAAGTGGTCATGCTCACTCCGCGGTCCTGTTTGCGGTCAGTCTTCGAACTCCGTGCACCCACCAACAACGTTCGCAGACACTAACCGATCAACCAGAAACAGCCGCGCAAACTCCGCCCTGTACAGAAAGACACCTCCCACCGAAAAACGACTACTCCTCGTCCAGCGACATCCGCTCGCCCAACTGCTGATCGAGCGCGCCCCGCTCCCACGTCCGGGTCCCCTCGCCCTCGATCTCGGCCTGAATCTTCTCCTCCAGCAGATTGACCGCCACCGAGTTCGCGCCCTCGGGGATGATCAGGTCGGCGTGTTTCTTCGTCGGCTCGATGAACTGCTCGTGCATCGGCTTCACCGTCGAGAGGTACTGGTCGATCACGTCCTCCAGCTCCCGGCCGCGCTGGATCACGTCGCGCTTGATCCGCCGGAGGATCCGCACGTCGGCGTCGGTTTCGACGTACAGCCGGAGATCCATCATGTCGTTGATCTCCTCGTCGTACAGCGAGAGGATCCCTTCGACGATGATCACGTCGGTCGGCAGCACCGTCACGCGCTCGTCCTTGCGGTTGTGGATCTCGAAGTCGTACTGGGGCATCTCCACGGCCTGCCCCTCCGAGAGCTGCCGAAGGTGTTCACGCAGCAGCTCCCACTCGAACGCGTCGGGGTGGTCGTAGTTGATCTCCTCGCGCTCCTCGCGGTCGAGGTGGCTCAGGTCCTCGTAGTAGTTGTCGAGGGGGATGCGCGTCACCGACTCCCCGACGCTCTCGGTTATCAGGCGGGCGACCGTGGTCTTGCCGGCGCCGGTGCCGCCGGCGATCCCGACCACGAACGAGGGGATAGTCATCGCCCGGTTCGAAGAGAGCGCGGCGTTTCAAACTGCTGTTTCGGCGCAGTCAGCCCGGCAGTTCGAGTTCGTCGCCCGCGAGGAAGGCGGCGGCGACGCCGAGGGTGAGCACCGCCGCCCAGACCGCGATCGCGGGCTCGCTCCAGCCGTCTGTCGCCGTGACGGCGGCGAGCCACGCGAGCAGTCCACTCCCGAGAACGAACGCGGCGTCCGGTAGGTCGACCATATCCGGGGTAGCGACGCCCGGCTACGTCAGTGTGACGCTCCGGCGTCGAACAGCGAGGCGCTGAGCTGTTCGGCCTCGCCCTCGCCGTTCCCCTCGCCCCGGCCGGCGAACGCCGC
>NZ_JBHUDH010000051.1:0-15606 GCF_042678005.1 Halolamina salina
CCGCCAGATAGCCGCCCAGTAGCGTCGTCCCGACGGCCGCGAGGGCGCGCTCGCCGCCGAGCGCGTACCGGAGCGCGCCCTGAATCAGCCCGTGGTAGAGCAGCGCCATCCCCGCCACGAACAGCGCGATCCGGGCGAGCGTGCGGACGGTGAAGACGCTGCCCGGGTCGGCGAGCGTCGACGCGACGTGGTCGATCCCCGTGCCCGTCCGGAGCGCGAGGAGGGCGAAGGGGAGCGTGGCGAGGAGCACCGTCCCGGCCACGGCGGCGCCGACGACCCGTGCCTCCTCGCGGTCGGGTATCGACACCGGGAGCGACTGCCCCCGCCACGCCGCGTACGACGCCGCGAGCACGCCCATCCAGAGGAGGACGAGTGCGCTCCGGACGAGCAGCAGCGACGTGTCGCTGTCGAGGAAGTACGGGTCGAGGGCGTCGTCGAGGAGCACCGTCCCGGCGGCGAAACCGAGCAACAGCGTGACGACGATCCCCAGTTCGACGGCGACCGCGCGCCGGCACAGCGTGTCGAGGGGCGCAGGGGCTGCCGTTCGCTGGTCGGAGCTCATAACTGCGGCCGACGGGAGGGTCGTAAAAATAGCTTCCCGTGGCCCTACTGTCCGTCCTCGAACTCCAGCGCGACCGAGTTGATGCAGAACCGCTTCCCGGTCGGCTCGGGACCGTCGCTGAACACGTGGCCGAGGTGGCCCTCACAGGTGGCGCAGACGACCTCGGTGCGGGTCATCCCGTGGCGACGGTCCTCGCGGGTCTCGACGGCGTCGTTCTCGGCGGCGTAGAAGCTGGGCCAGCCGCAGCCGGCGTCGAACTTCGTCTCGGAGTCGAAGAGGATCTCGCCACAGCCTTTGCAGCGGTAGACGCCGTCGTCGTCGCGGTCGACGTGTTCGCCGCTGAAGCGCGCCTCGGTGCCGCGCTCGCGGAGGATCTCGTACTCCTCGTCGGTGAGTTCCTCGCGCCATTCGGCGTCGGACTTCTCGGCTTTCGCGTCGGACTCGCTCATGGGTGGTGTTGGGGCTGTACGGGTCTAATGCTTCCGCCGATTTAGTGGATGAGTGGTTCGTAGGTGCTTGACGGTACGTGGTTGCTGTGGCAGCGACGGTAGTTGGCTACCGCGACGGCAACAGCATCTCGATGCTTGGCCACTTGTACCGCAACCGCGGCCGCACAGCACCGCGATGGTCTTCCCCTCATCCTCCCCACGGGCTCGCCGACAGGTGGCGAGCCCTCGCGTCCACCGCTACCGCACCGCGGTTGCTGTCGGCGCGAAAGCGCTCGCGCCGCTGTGCGCGAGCGAGCGCGAGGGACGAGCGAGCGAACGGAGCGAGTCGGCTGGGGAGGTCTGAGGCTGCGGCGCAGTGCGGTCGCAAGTGGTCTACGAACGAGATGCTGTCGCGGTCGCTGTTCCCGTCTCGAACGCAGTCACGGTCGCTGTTCCCGCACCCAACGGCTCGTGCCCCATCACGACTATCCGCCAGACCCACAGCAGCCGCTCCTCCGTCGACGCTCGCGGCAAACCGAACGTCCGAGAAGAACTACCGACAGAGCGCCCGCACGTCGTGCAGATCGTCGACCACGTGATCGGGCTGGACCGATAGCTCGTGGTGACGGCGGTGGGGGCGACGGATGAACGCCGACTCGACGCCGGCGTTGACCGCCGCGGTAATGTCGCTCTCCCGGTCGCCGACGTACAGCGCGTCCTCGGCGTCCAGATCCGCGAGTGCTTTCTCGAGGAAGTGCGGGTCGGGCTTCTTCCGGCGCAGGTCCGAGATCGTCGGCTGCCGGCCGTAGGCGGTGTCGAACAGCCCCGAGACGCCGTAGTGCTCGAGCAGGAAATCAACCGTCTCCTGTTGGTTCGAACTCACCACGCCCATCGGGAGATCGAGATCCGACAGCGTCGACACGTCGTCGAACAGCTGCTTCCCGCCGGCGTGGACGTGCTCGCGCTGTGCCTCGTGGGACGCACGATCCCGCACCCGCCAGAACTCCTCGACAGAGAGACCGTACCGCTCGCAGACTTCCGACAGCGACTCCGGCGTCACACCGACGACGACCTCCTCGACGTGCTCGGGATCGGGGTCGTCGACCCCGGCCTCCTCGAACGCACGCCAGGCGGCCTCCTGCAGCACGTCGTAGTCGGTGGTGTCCACCAGAACGCCGTCGTTGTCGAACACGACCGCGTCGTAGCTCATACGTAATAGACGCGAACGGCGGTGAAAAGCCTTGTGTGGGCCGAAACAGGTGGGGCGGCCCGCCGGCGGCACTCAGTCGTCCGCGGCCCCCTCCGCCCCGCTCTCCTCGTGAATCCGCTCGCCGCGGTGGAGCCGCGACGCGATGGAGTACGTCTGCTCGCGCTCCCGCCGGGTCGGGTAGTGCGCCGCGAGGTAGCGCGCGACCGCCGTCGCGAGCACCCGCCGCTCGTCGGGATCGTCCCGGAGGTCGAACTGCCGGAGTCCGGCCTCCAACGCCTGGAACGTGTGAAAGCCCGTATCCTCCCGGAGCAGCGCGCCGCCGAGTTCGGCCTTCAGGCGCTCGGGATCGCCGCCGGCGTCGAGGAAGTTCGCCGCGTGCGTGCCGGCGGCGTTCACCTCGCCCTCCATCTCGAAGCAGTGCAGGAGTTCCTGAAGCTCTTCGTCGGGATCAGCGCTCTCGTCGACCGACGGTTCGGGCGCTGGCGGCGTGTTGAGGAAGCGATCGAGGTAGACGTTCGTCGCCGCGTCGTACACCCCGCGGTAGAGTTCGGTCGTGGGCGCGCGCTGGGCCGCGCGGTGGACCGCGTTCGCGTAGGTGAACGTGTGGTGGACCGTGTTCCAGTCGTTGAACTCGTTGGCCGTCGAGAACTGCGCGACGCGCTTGCCCGCCGCGAACGCGACCGCGCGGGCCAACTCCTCGACGGTCGCCCCCCCGCGGATCGCGTCGTCCAGCGCTTCGTACACCGCCTCCGGCTCCTCGCTGTGAAGGCGGTCGGTGAAGTCGTCGGGTTCGGTCCAGCTTTTCCCTTCACCCTCGGCAACCATCTCGTCCAGTCGCTCAAACGACTCGGCACTGCGGCCCGCGAGATCGTCGGGCTGGCGCCACGAGGAAAGCTCCTCGCTGCGTTCCGCGGTCGCGAGCCCGCGCACCAGCGACGCCAGCACGTCCGCCGTCTCGGGATGGTCCCAGCCCACGTGGTCCAGCGCCTCCGTCGCCTTGTTCAGGTGGTCGAACCGGTGGCCGGTGTCGAGGTAGCGGTGATCGGTCGCCGCCGCCGTGAGCATCTCGGTCAGCTGTTCGGGCGTGCAGTCGGCGGCGACGGCGGTCCGCAGCACGCGCTCGGCGCCGTCGGCGTCCCGCACCTCGACGTTCTCCCGGAACCACGCCTTCAGCCGCGAGAACGGCACGTCCGTCGCCTCGAACGCCTCCTGATCGAACTTCGGCGGCTGGTCGGCGCAGTCGCTCGCGACCTGCACGAGCCCCTGGTAGAGCGCGCGCTCCCGATCCGCCTCGTCGAGGTCGGGCAGTCGGTTCATCAGGGCGGTCAGGATCGTCAGCCCGGAGCTCCAGCCGCCCTCGCGGTACTTGGTGCCGAAGACGGTCGCCGTCTCGAACGGCTCGACGGGGTTCACGTCGGCTCGGAGCAGCCCGATCGCGGATTTCGCGAGTACGAGTCTGAGGTTCTGCTCCAGCCCGTCCTCCAGTCGCTCGGCCCAGTGGACCGCCGGCGGTTCGTCGCGCTGCGGGTCGGGGTCGACGTAGACGGTACCGTCGACGACCTCGACGGGGTAGCTCTCCACGTCGTCGGCCCACGGGTCGAACGTGTCGCCACAGGAGAGTTCGAAACGGGCGTGGTGCCACTCGCAGGTAAGCACGCCCTCGTCGACGCTCCCCTCCGAGAGGGGAAAGCCCATGTGGGGACAACGGTTGTTGACCGCGCGGAACTCGCCCTCGTGGTGGAACACGACGACGGGAGTGCCGTCGGCGCTCGCGACGGTCCGACCTTCCTCCCGCAGCGTCGATTCGTCGGCGACCGCGACGTAGCCGTCGGGGACTGTGGCAGCCATACCCACGGCTGGGGGCGAGAGCGACTAAAGCGTATCCTGAAGAACGTTTTACCGAGTCGTCCTGCCGAGGACGGAATCAGTGCGGTGCTCCCGACCGCTCAGTCGGAGGCGACCGCGGGCGCGTGGTTCTCGGCCATCTCGAGCACGTCGTCGAAGAAGTCCAGCGAGTCGTGGGGACCGGGGTTGGCCTCGGGGTGGTACTGGCGCGTAATCACGTCGATCCCGACGCCCTCCAGCCCCTCGGCGGTGCCGTCGTTGACGTTGACCTGCGTGACCGCGAGCTCGCCGGGGTCGGCGACGCTGTAGCCGTGATTCTGGGTCGTCATGATCACGCGGTCCGTCTCGAGGTCGCGCACCGGCTGGTTCAGGCCGCGGTGGCCGAACTCCATCTTCTCGGTCTCGCCGCCCAGCGAGCGGGCGACGACCTGCTGGCCCAGACAGATGCCCGCGATCGGGAGCTCGCCCGCGAACTCGTCGACGACCTCGCCGGCGGCCTCGAAGTTCGCCGGGTCGCCCGGGCCGTTCGAGACGAACACCAGATCCGGCTCGACTGCGGCCACCTCCTCCGGCGTCGAGTCGTAGGGCAGGACGTGCACCTCGGCGTCGCGGGCGGTGAGGGAGTCGACGATCGACTGCTTCGCGCCGCAGTCCAGCAGCGCGACGGTGAGTCCGTTGCCCTCGTACACCTGCGGTTCGTCGACGCTGACCTGTGCGCCGATGTCGGTGTGCTCGCTCATCTCGACGCACTGCTCCAACTGTGCTTTGGCCTGTTCGGGCGTCGCGTCGGGACCGGCGGCGACGCCACACCGCATCGCCCCCTGCTCGCGGATCGAGGTGACCAGATCCCGCGTGTCCACCGCGTCGATCGCGGGGATCCCCTCGCGTTCGAGCCAGTCGGCCACGTCGTCGGTGAACTCGTGTGCGACGGCGACTCGGGGCTGGACCGAGTCGGACTCGAAGCGCTCCTCCCGGACGCCGTAGTTCCCGATCAGCGGGTAGGAGAACGTCAGCGCCTGCTCGGCGTAGGAGGGGTCGGTCAGGCTCTCCTCGTAGCCGGTGTAGGCGGTCGTGAACACCAGCTCGCCCCGGCCCGTGCCGGGGGCACGCGAGCGTCCCTCCACGACACGACCGTCGGCCAGCGCGATGTACGCACTCATTACGAGATACGTACTCATCGTTCCGTATAACTGTGTCGTTCGAAGTTTTCCTACGAAATTCGTAATCGGTATGACGGAGGCGCCCCAGGGAACTGTATGGACGAACTCGATCGGGAGATCCTGAACATCCTCCGGCGGGACGCCCGGACGCCCTACACCGAGATCGCCGAACGGGTGGGGACCAGCGAGGGGACGGTCCGGAACCGCGTGGAGGGGATGGTCGAGGAGGGCGTGATCGAACGGTTCACCGTGACCACCCGGACCGGGAACGTGAAGGCGATGATCGAGATCTCGGTCGCGATGGACGTGAACACCGACGAAGTGGGCAAGCGGCTGGCGGAGTGGGACGAGGTGGACTTCGTCTGGCAGGTCTCCGGCGAGGACGACATCGTGCTGGTCGTCGACTGCGTGGACACCCGCGCGGTGAACGAACTCATCTCGCGGGCCCGCGAGCAGGAGGAGGTCGAGGAGAGCACCACCCGGCTGATCCTCGACGAACGGCTCGGCACCTAAAGCCCTCCGGCGGGCGGATCGCGTGCCACGGCGGGAGCGCTTTTCCCTCGCAGTCCCCGACTGTCGAGTGCATGACCGACGCGCTATTCATCGTCAGCGAGGAAGGCTACTGGGCCGAGGAGTGTATCGACCCGCTCACCACACTGGACGACGCCGGCGTCGACGTGACCGTCGCGACGCCGACGGGCGAGCCGCCGGTCGTCGACGAGCGCTCGCTCGACCCCGAGGACATCGGCGAGGAGGAGGCAGACCGTCTCCGCGAGATCCACGAGACCGACGAGCGGCTCAACGACCCGCTCGCGGTGGCCGACGCCGAGCCGGCGGGCTACGACGCGGTGGTGCTCCCCGGCGGCCACGGCACCATGTGGGACATCAATCAGGACAAGCACGCCCGCGCCGCGCTGCGCCACGCCTTCGAGGGCGAGTACGGCACCGCGCTGGTCGTCTGCCACGCGGTCGGGATCCTCGCGTTCACCCGCGACAGCGACGGCGAGTTCCTCGCCGCCGGCCGGGACGTGACCGGCTTCCCGAACGCGTGGGAGGAGGGGATCGTCGACGAGCGCGACCTGTTCGAGGGGCGGAAGCTCCCCTACTGGGTCGAGGACGAAGTGAAGACTGTCGGCGCGAACTGGGACGCCGAACTCGACGCCGACACGTCCGTCACCGTCGACGGCGATCTGGTGACGGCTCGCGGCCCCGGCTCCTCCCACGAGGCCGGGCTGACGCTGCTGGAGGAGCTGGGCATCGACGCCTGAGCACGCCGACCGCGGTCCGCGCCGCCGAGCATCGAAGCGACCTTACCCCCGGTGGCCAATGACCCCCGTATGAGCACCGAGAACGCCGACGCGGGCGGGGGTACCGAACCCCACCCCAACGCAGCGCAGGACGTGGTCGCCGTCGACGGCGACGACGAGCCGACCGGACTCGCCAACCGTCTGGACGCCCACACCGGCGAGGGGCAGCGCCACCGCGCCTTCACCGCGCTGGTGTTCGACGAGGAGGGCCGGATTCTGCTCGCCCAGCGCGCCGCGAACAAGCGCCTCTGGGACACCCACTGGGACGGGACGGTCGCCTCCCATCCCGTCGAGGGACAGAGCCAGATCGAGGCCACGAAGCAGCGACTGGAGGAGGAACTCGGCGTCACGCCGGACCAGTACGACGACCTCGAAGTGACCGACCGCTTCGAGTACAAGCGCCGCTACGAGCGCGAGGGGCTGGAGTGGGAGGTCTGTGCCGTGCTGCAGGTGACGCTGACCGACACCACGCTCGATCCGGACACCGAGGAGATCGAAGGGCTGCTCTGGGCGGACTACGACCTGCTGTACGAGCATCCCGAGTGGTACCGCCAACTGCGGCTCTGTCCGTGGTTCGAGATCGCGATGCGCCGGGATCAGGAGGGCGAGACTGTTTCCGACGGCGAGGTCGGCTTCGAGCGATAAGTAGTGGTCGGCGGCCGCTTCTTTGGGGGACAACGGACAGCGACTGCGAACGGCGTCTCGATTAGTAATCGCCGGACAGCGACCGCGAACAGCAACCGCAGTTCGATCGTTGGCACCTTGTGACCGCGGCCGCGCCGCACAGCCCACACACCTCCCCAGCCGATTCGCTCCCTCACTTCGTCCGGTCGCTCATCCCTCGCGCGCTCGTTCGCGCACGGAGGCGCTCACGTCGCGCGCCACCACCGGCCGCGGTCGCGGTGGACGCCTCGCGCCGGCGATTCGTCGCCGGCGCGGGGGGAGGGGTGGGGACTCCGTGCTGTGCCGGGCCTCGTGCCCGGGACTTCGCGGTTACAAGTGGTCTACGAACGAACTGCTGTTGCCGTCGCGGTTTCGGTCGCCGTCGCGGTTGCTGTCACCGTCGTAGTCACTGGTCCAGTAGCCGACGACCTGAGCGACCCCGAAAACCGACGAAAAACGCCCGAATCTACTCCTTCATCGCCCAAACCCCGACAACACCCAACAGCAGCGCCGGAATGAACGGCAGCGCCAGCATCGCCACCATGAACGGCACGTGATCCGCCAACAGCGTCGGGTACAGGTAGATTATCCCCGGGATCACCAGCGTCGCCAGCGCGACCACGACGACGAGCAGCGTGCCGCTGGGGCCGCCGCCGTCGCCGTCCGACTCGCCCTCGACGCTGCCGGCCGTGTGGGTGTAGCCGTCGTCCTCAGAGCTCACTGTCGGGCTTTAGCACCACCTTCCCAAAGCCCTCCCGGTTCTCCAGCATCTCGTGGCCGCGGGCGGCCTCGGACATCGGGACCACCTCCCGGATCCGCGGCTCGAACGTCCCATCCCAGACGAGTGAGAGGGCGTCGTCGGCCTCGCCGGGGGTGGCCATCGTCGAGCCGAGCACGGAGAGCTGGTTCCAGAAGATGCGGTTCACGTCGGTGTGAGGCTGCCCGCCGGCGGTGGCGCCGCAGGTCACCAGCTTTCCGCCCTTCGCGAGCGAGGCCAGCGAGTCGGACCACGACTCGCCGGCGACGTGATCGACCACCACGTCGACGCCGCGCTTGCCCGTGAGGTCGCGGATCCGGTCGGCATAGTTCGTCTCGGTGTAGTCGATGACGTGGTCGGCGCCGCAGTCCGCCGCGTAGCCCAGTTTCTCCTCGGTGGAGGCGGTCGCGTACACCTCGTCGGCGACGTGGTCGGCGATCTGGACCGCCGCGTGGCCCACGCCGCCGGAGGCGCCGAGCACGAGCACCGAGTCGGTCGGCGAGAGGTCGGCGCGGGTGACGAGCATCCGCCACGCGGTCTGGAACACCAGCGACGCGGAGCCGGCGACTTCCCAGTCGACGCCCTCCGGGACCGGAACGAGGTTGTCCGCCGGGACGGTGGCGTACTCCGCGTGGACCCCGGGGCGGTGCTCGCCGATGATCTGGTAGCGCACGCACATCGACTCCTCGCCGTCGCGGCAGAACTCACAGCGACCGCAGGCGACGCCCGCCGACACCGCCACGCGGTCGTTCTGCTCGAACCGCTCGACGTTCTCCCCAACCTCGACGACGACGCCCGCCGCGTCGCTGCCGGGCGTGTGGGGCATCGACAGATCGATACCGGGCATCCCCCGCCGGGTCCACACGTCGAGGTGGTTCAGCGCCGCGGCCTTCACGTCGATTTTGACCTCGTCGGGGCCGGGGGTCGGATCGGGGATTTCGTCGTACTGGATCACGTCGTGGCCGCCGTGGCCGTGGAACTGGACCGACTTCATGGCCGGAGCGTTGACGGCCGGACGCCATAATTGGTCGGGGCGGCGGGTCGCTCACTCGACCGCGCGCCGGTCGATCGCTCCGGTGAGTTCCCGCATGAACGTCGCGACGGTGTTCCCCATCAGGAACACCGGGTAGCCGTCGTCGAGGCATCGATCGAGCACGCGATCCGCCGGCATGGACTCGTCGTGGTGGACAAACTCGGCGTCGACGCGCCGCTCCAGCAGTCGGGCGTGCGAGCCTGCCACGTGGACGCGACCGACGAGGTCGTGCTCGGCGAGCCACGTGAGGTAGTGGACGAACGCCACGGTCCGGCCGGCCCGATCCCGGCGCGTGTAGACGAACGGCGTGATCGTTGGCTCCTCGAGGCGCTCGACGAGGAACTGCCGGAGGAGTTCGGTCGACTCGATATCGTTCATCATCGCCCCGTTCGCGACGAGTCCACCGCCCGCCAGCCGCCGCCACCCCCACTCCGAACGGAGATTCTCGACGTAGGACTCGATCCGGGCCGGCGGCAGCGGGTCGAGGCCGAGGCTGCGCAGCACCTCGTCGACGGCGAACGCCGACCGCGCGCCGAACACGTCCTCGAAGGGGGAGTCGGGTCGCGGCTCGGCGACGGTGAACGCGTTCCCCGTCTTCTCGAACTCCCGCCGGAGGTAGTCGTTGATGGCGTCGTTGCGGTCGGCGCTGATCACGTGGGCGTCCTCCGGGACCGTGCGGGTGAACACGCGGGCGATGTCGGTGAGCTCCGCGCCGAGCGTCGACTGGTGGTCCCGCCGGACGTTGAGAATGACGACGACCTGCGGGTCGAACAGCTCGTTCGCGAGCCGCGTCGTGTACTCGCGGATCCCCTGATTCTCCGCGACGACCGCGTCGACGGGGGCGTACTTCCGGAGTTCCCGTTCGTTCTCGTACAGCCGGGTCGGCCCGCTCCGGGGGATCTCGTGCTTCTCGCGGTTGCGGTAGGAGAACGATCGATCGCCCGTGACCTTGGCGTACGTCTCGAACCCGCGATCGACGAGCACCTCGTTGAGCCAGCGGACGACCGTCGACTTCCCTCGGACGCCGGAGACGGTCACCCGGATCGGCGTCCGTTCGACCCGCTCGTAGTGTGACCGTCCGCGGTCCGCGACGTGTCGGACGGACCGGATCGAGTCGCCGACCGATCGTCGAAGCCGCGAGAGGAGGCCGCTCCCGGTCATCGCTCTTCCTCCGTCTCCGCGACCAGCGGGGAGTCGTCGATGTCGGCGCCGTCGACCGAGACGTTCGCGAACACCGACTCGCGGGCGAACGCCGCCGCGTCGGGGATCGACGCCTCGAGCCGGCGGAGTTCGACGGCGGCGAGGCCGACGACGACGATCCCGACGAGGGCGTACGGGACGGGATGGTCGGAGATCAGCCCGCTCGGGGGGACGTCGACGAGGACGTAGATGGTGGCGTAGAACATCGCGAACAGGGCGGCGGAGATCCGGATGTGCGCGCGGCGGTTCGCCGGCGTGACCCGGTGGAGGTTGTACGCGCCGATACCGACGAACAGGCCGACGAAGAACAGCGTGATCCCCGGGGCGGAGACGGGCCGGAGCACGCCGATCACCAGGACGTAGAGGACGCCCAGCGCGAGCGAGAGCGCGAGGAGCACCCGCCCGTACAGCAGCGTCACCCAGTGGACGTAGGAGAGGAGGAAGAACACCGCGGTCGCCCCGATCACGTACACGGCGATCGCGGGGCCGTACCGGACGCTGAACACGGCCAACAGCGGGACGATGATGATTCCCGCGAGGCGGTGGTCGTACCGCTTCCGGAACCCCTCGTAGATCGCGACGTCGACGAGCAGCAGCGAGACCGAGAGCCAATTCGGGGTGACCGGGGGGTGGGCCGTCCCGCGGGAGTCGATCCCGATCCAGTCGACGAAGTCGCTGGTCGGCAACGCCAGCACGGGCGGCGTCGGCGACCCGACGCGCGCGAGGATCACCAGCGAGAGCGCCCCGACGGCCACGAGGCCGGCGTAGCAGCCGGCCATCGCGAGGAGGTCGGCCCGGCGGTTCTCGGGTGCGAGCCGCATCAGGTTGTACGCGGTAACGCCGGGGAAGATGCTGGCGATCACCTCGGCGTTCTCGAAGGGGAGCCGCGCCGGGAGGAGTTGGGAGACGACGAAGCCGACCGCGACCGTCGCGATCGCGCCCACGCCGACGGCGGCGAGGAAGAGCCGCCGGCCGTAGTTGAGCGTGTACTCCCTGAGCGCCCAGAGGGCACACCACGCGGCGGCGGTGCCGCTCACGAAGATGACGGGCGAGAGCGGCTCCCGGAGCGTGTAGATGACGAGCAGCGGGACCACCATCACGCCGCCCAGCCGGTAGCCGTACGCCTGTGACAGGAACGCGACGATCCCCAGACCGGCGATCATCACGAGGCTGGCGGCGATCATGAATCTCTCAGACGCGACGTTGGGGGAGACGTATTAAGCCGTTTGCTCATTGTTCCGGAGCGACGCGTCGGTACGTATCCGGCGGCCGGCGCGCCGGACGAGGGGGACCACGGCGAACCGCGAGCGCCCGGAGTTTTGTGTCCCCCGGTCGGAGGCCCAGCCATGAGCGACGATCACGGACACGCCCACGACGATCCGGGAACCGACGACCACCACCACCACGACCGCGACCACCTCGGCGTCGCGGTGCTCACCGTCTCCTCCTCGCGCAGCCTCGACGAGGACCCCGCCGGCGACCAGATCGCCGACGCCTTAGAGAGCGCCGGCCACGGGATCACGACCCGCGATCTGGTGCCGGACGACTACGACAAAGTGCAGGCCACCGTCGAGCGGTTCGCCGGCCGCGACGACACCGACGCCGTGGTCACGACCGGCGGCACCGGCGTCACGCCCGACGACGTGACCGTCGAGGCCGTCGAACCGCTGCTCGCGAAGGAGCTGCCGGGGTTCGGCGAGCTGTTCCGGCGGCGCTCCTACGAGGAGATCGGCACGATGGTCGTCGCGACGCGGGCGACCGCCGGCGTCGCCGACGGCGTCCCCGTGTTCTGCCTGCCCGGGAGCGAGAACGCCGCCGCGCTGGGCGCGGAGCTGATCGTCTCGACCGCCGGCCACCTCGCGGGGCTGGCGAGCCGGGACGAGGAGGGTGGCACCCACGAACACGACGGCGACGGGCACGAACACGCCGACGGGGAGGACGAACACGGCGACGAGAAGCACGAACACGGGGAAGGCGGCGCCGACGGGCACGACCACTGACGCTCGGTCCGGACCGACAGAATCACGTCGGACCTGCGAGAACCCCCTCCAAGAATGTTCGACAAGGTGCTCGTCGCGAACCGCGGTGAGATCGCGGTCCGAGTCATGCGCGCCTGCGAGGAACTGGGCGTCGACACCGTCGCGGTGTACTCCGAGGCCGACAAACACGGCGGCCACGTCCGCCACGCCGACGAGGCGTACAACGTCGGCCCCGCCCGCGCGGCCGACTCCTACCTCGACCACGAGGCCGTGATCGAGGCCGCGGAGAAGGCCGGCGCCGACGCGATCCACCCCGGCTACGGCTTCCTCGCGGAGAACGCCGAGTTCGCCGGCAAGGTCGAGGCCCACGACGACATCACGTGGGTCGGCCCCGCGGCGGACGCGATGGAGCAGCTCGGGGAGAAGACCAAGGCCCGCCAGACGATGCGGAAGGCCGACGTGCCGATCGTCCCCGGGACGACCGAGCCTGCCGAGAGCGCCGAGGAGGTCAAGGCGTTCGGCGAGGAGCACGGCTACCCCGTCGCGATCAAGGCCGAGGGTGGCGGCGGCGGCCGCGGGATGAAGATCGTCGAGGGGCCGGAGGAGGCCGAGGACCAGTTCGAGAGCGCCAAACGCGAGGGCGAGGCGTACTTCGACAACGCCAACGTCTATCTCGAGCGCTACCTCGAGAACCCCCGGCACATCGAGGTGCAGATCCTCGCCGACGAGCACGGCAACGTGCGCCACCTCGGCGAGCGTGACTGCTCGCTCCAGCGCCGCCACCAGAAGGTGATCGAGGAGGGGCCGAGCCCCGCACTGACCGAGGAGCTTCGCGAGGAGATCGGCGCGGCCGCCCGCCGCGGCGCCGACGCCGCCGGCTACTACAACGCCGGGACGTTCGAGTTCCTCGTCGAGGAGGAGGACCGCGACGCCGAGAGCGGTGAGCTGCTCGGCCCGGACGCGAACTTCTACTTCCTCGAGGTCAACACCCGGATTCAGGTCGAGCACACCGTCACCGAGGAGCTGACGGGCATCGACATCGTGAAGTGGCAGCTCCGGGTCGCCGCCGGCGAGGAACTCACCTTCGAGCAGGAGGACGTGGACCTCTCGGGCCACGCGATCGAGTTCCGGATCAACGCCGAGCACGCCGACGAGGAGTTCCAGCCCGCAAGCGGCGGCACCCTCGAGACGTACGACACGCCGGACGGCATCGGCGTCCGCGTCGACGACGCGCTCTCGGAGGGCGACGAGCTGGTGACCGACTACGACTCGATGATCGCGAAGCTGATCGTCCACGCGAGCGACCGCGAGGAGTGCATCGCGCGCTCGAAGCGGGCGTTCGGCGAGTACGACATCGAGGGCGTGACCACCATCGGCCCGTTCCACCGGCTGATGCTCGACGACGAGGCGTTCGTCAACGGTACACACACCACGAAGTACCTTGACAACGAACTCGACCACGCCCGCATCGAGGAGGCCGTCGAGAAGTGGGGCACCGAGTCCACCGGCGACGAGGGCGAGGAGAGCGAGACCACCACGCGGGAGTTCACCGTCGAGGTCAACGGCAAGCGCTTCGAGGTGAACCTCGAGGAGGAGGGCGCGCCCGCGATCCCGACGCCCGAGACGAGCAGTAGCGGCGGTGGGAGTCGTCCCTCTGGCGCCGGCGGCAGCAGCGGCGGCAGCAGCGACGACGGCGGTTCCAGCGGCGGCGAGACGCCCGACGTCCCCGAGGGCGGCGAGTCCGTCGCCGTCGACATGCAGGGGACGGTGCTGTCGGTCGACGTGGAGGTCGGCGACGAGGTCGCGCCGGGCGACACCGTCGCGGTGCTCGAAGCGATGAAGATGGAGAACGACATCGACGCCGAGCGCGGCGGCACGGTGTCGCAGGTGCTGGTCGAGGAGGGCGAGAGCGTCGATATGGGCGACGTGCTCGTGGTGCTGGAGTAAGTCGGCAGTCTACGTTTTCGGGGCCCTCGTCAGTCGCTACGGTGGAATCTCGGTCGTTGTTGAGTGAAGAAGTAACCGCGACAGCGACAGCAGCTCGATGCTTGACCACTTGCGACCGCAGTGCGCCGGACACGAGGTCCGGCGCAGCACCGAGTCCCCACCCCTCCCCCCGCCGGCGCCGACATTGGCGCCGGCGAGGCGTCCACCGCCACCGCTGCCGCCGGTGGCACGCGACGTGAACGCGACGGCGCGAACGAGCGCGCGAGGGACGAGCGAGCGTATGCGAGCGAGTCGGCTGGGGAGGTTCGAGGGCTGTGCGGCGCGGTCGCAAGTGGTCATGCTCACTCCGCGGTCGTGTTCACGGTAGAAACAGCGAAATACGCGGTACGCGAACCGTCCCAAACGACCTCACAGGAGGGAGCATCGGCAACGACAGAACCGCCGCAGAAACCGTAGAACTACTCAGACGGCGCCAACTCCACCTGCGTCAGATCACGATCCAACTGACACGTCTCGTGGGGCGGCTCGCCCTCGACCGCCTCGATCTGGTACTCCTCGTCGAAATCAGCCCCCAGCGGCACACACAACGGGTGCGAGGGACACTCCGAGTGGGGGCACTCCCCCGCCAGCTTCGCCTTGCTCCCCGAGTACGCGGACTTCGAGGGGACGTTCGCGGGGACCGAGGTAGGCTCGACCTCGACCGCCCGGACGCCCTCGTCGTGGACCGCACAATCGAGCACCTGCGTGTTCTCCCGCACGTCGACGACCTCGTAGCGGGTGCCGGCCTCGATGTTGAGACACTGGCTCCGGTAGGGACAGCCCTCACAGCCCGAGGCCTCCCCCTGATAAACGAACTCCTGTCCCGGTTCGGCGAGCCGGGCGCCGACGAGCGTAACGGTGGTCATGGGCGGACGTAGCTCCGCGGCGGGGTTAAGGCTCTCGCCCGGCCCCCCGATCCGGTTTCAGTCCGCTCGCCCGGTGCGCTCGTCCAACTCCGCGAGGTACGCCTCCCGGGGCTGCTGGTACGCCGCGCGGTAGTCGATCTCGCCGTTCGCGAACCGCTCGGCCACGTCGACCGCGGCATCGACGGCCGCCGCCCGGCTCTCCCGCGTCTCGTTCGTCAGTTCGATCTCCGGCTCCGCGAACAGCGTCGCGTGCCACTCCTCGGTAGCGTACTGGCCCGCGCCGGGGCGGTCCGCCCGCGAGCCGTTGGTGACGTAGATCGTCGGCAGACACGGCGCCGGGAACGCGTCGGCGTCGAACACGTCCGGACGGTAGGCGAGGATGACCCGGCCGTCCCGCTGCTCGGTCCAGACCGTCCAGGACTCCGGGAGGTCGTCGAGACCCATACCGGGGCTGGGCGGCGGAGGTGGATAGGCCTCTCGGCTCGCCCCGGCGGCCCGCTACCCGAACTGCAAAGCGGCCGCCGACCCCACGGCCGGCATGGAGACGGCCCTCTGGTGGGTCCGCAACGACGCCCGCCTGCACGACAACGCCGCCCTCGACGCCGCCGCC
>NZ_JBHUDH010000052.1:0-2055 GCF_042678005.1 Halolamina salina
CGTCCGGGTCGGCTGCCGTGGCTGTTCGTCGACGAGGCACACGTCGCCGTCGACGGCGTCGCGGGCACGGCGCTCCGGACACTCCTCACTCGGGGGCGCGCGCCGGGTGTCTCGCTCGTGTTGGCGACACAGCGCCTGTCGGCGCTTCCCGCGGTCGCCGCCTCGCAGGCCGACCTACTGCTCGCTCACCGGCTGACGAGCGAGGCCGACATCGAGGCGCTCGCGGCCGCGAGTCCGACGTACCTCTCCGGCACGCTCGAGGACCGACTTCCGAGCGGGCGGGGCGAGGCACTGGTCGTCGACGACGCGACCGAGTCGACACATGCGATCAGAGTCAGGGACCGGCACACGCCCCACGGCGGTGACACGCCACGGGCCAGCGAGGTCGCCGGGGGCGGGTCGGCCGACGTCCGAAGGGAAAACGACAGGTGGGAGCGTTCGAAGGGGGGACCGTGAGCCGACCAGACGATCGGAGCGGCGAGCGGGCGTGGGACGACGGCGTGCCGACGTTCAAGGAGCGTCTCGGCCTCGCGATCCGGCAGAACCCGGTTCGGGGGATGGTGATCGCCGCGCTGTTCCTGCTCTCGCTCGTGTTCCTCGTGGGCGGGATAATCGAGTTCCGCGACGCGATCTGGGGGGCGATCGTCGACTTCGCGTCGGCCGTGTTGGCCGGGGACCTACCCGCACTACTCGCGGTCGCGGTAGTGCTGATGGGCGCCGGGACCGCGACGCTGCTCCTGCGACGTGGCTGACTACAGCTGCTCGCGGTCGATCGCCTCGCGGATCGCTCTGGCGAGCGCCTCCAACCCGGGCCTCCCCGACAGTTCGGGCAGCGCGTCCTCGTAGGCCGCGAGCGTCCCCGAGACGAACGTCCCCTCGCCGGCCGGGCTGTCGCCCTGCCCGCCCTCCGACTCGTCGGCAGCAGTCTCGACCTCGTCGGCTGGGATCGTGTCGCCGGCGTCCCCTGAAGCGACGAGCAGGCCGTGCTCGCCGCCGACCGTCATGAGTTCCTCGTGAGCGGCCGCGGGCAGGTCGCCGGCGGCGAACGTGAGCGTCACCGCTTCCGCCGGGTCGATCCCGTCGTGCTCGCGGAGGGCGGTGTTACGGGCGACCTCGCGGGGGGTGACGCCGGTGAGTTCGGCCGCGTGGACGCCCGCTTCGTCCTCGCCCTCGTGGGCAGCCGGACCGGACTCGATCGCGCGCCGATCACCGAGGAAGTCGGCGACTGCGGCCACGTCGGCGGTCTCCGGCACGTCGTGGGTACGGATGATGTCCGCGCCGCGTTCGACCTCCATCGTCGCCGCCGCGAGGCTGACCGCGAGTTGGTCCTCGGTGTCGGGGCGGTCCGCGATCTCCCCGAGGAAGTCCTCGCGGTTGGTCGCGGTCAGCATCGGGCGGTTGAACGCCCGGAACTCCCGGAGCCGGCGGAACATCTCCCAGTTGTCCTCGTACGTCTTCTCGTCGTACCAGCCGCCGAAGGCGGGGTCGATAATCGTCTTCTCGGTGAAGCCGCCGCGGGCCAGCGCGGCGAAGCAGTCGTCGATGGAGCGGAGGTGGCCCGGGGACTGGATGTCCGGCGGCGAGGCCATCTTCACGACCGCGGCGTCGTGTTTCTCACAGACGTCGGGCATGTCGGGGTCCGCGAAGCCGCAGACGTCATTCACCATGTCGAAGCCGCGGGCGAGCGCCTCGTCGGCGACCTCGGCGTAGCGCGTCTCGATCGACCAGACCGCGTCGCAGTCCGCGCGGTCGACGACTTCGAGCGCGCGCTCCAGCCGTTCGAGTTCGGTGTCGACCGCCTGCCACGGGTTCTTGGGGTTCGAGGACTGGAGTCCCACGTCGATGATGTCCGCGCCCTCGGCGGCCATCCGCTCGGCGTGGTCCACGGCGCCGTCCACGTCGCCCCAGGTGCTGGGGTCGTAGTTCGACTCGACGCTCATGTTCAACACGCCCATGATCCGCGGCGGGTGGCCGTCCCCGACCGGGAGGCCGGCGACGTCGACGGGGTTCATACTCGTGGGTCCGGCGGCGGAAGCTAAAGCGTGCTGGAAGCGG
>NZ_JBHUDH010000052.1:2065-19858 GCF_042678005.1 Halolamina salina
TCCGAGTCGAACCGCCCGCACAGCGCCGCTCTGCCGGTCCCGATGGGTTCAACTCCGCCCGGCGACCACGACCGCCCGTGATTGACGACGCGCTCGGCGACCGCTCGCTCGTGGTCGTCTCGAACCGCGAGCCGTACGTCCACGAGTACGTCGAAGGCGAGCCGACGGCGGAGCGCCCCGCCGGTGGACTCGTAACCGCACTCGACGGCGTAGTCGCCAAGACGGGCGGCACGTGGGTCGCGTGGGGGAGCGGCGACGCCGACTTCGACCCCGCAGTGGCGCCCGACGGCGAGGTCGCGGTTCCGCCCGGCGACAGTGGGGGCGATCCAGCGGACGACGATCGCCCGGGCTACACGCTCTCCCGGCTCGACCTTCCCCGGCGGCTGGTGGAGAACTACTACTACGGCTACAGCAATCAGGTGCTCTGGCCGATCTGCCACCTCGAGGCCGACCCCGTGACCGTCGACCCCGCATTCGCGCCGGCGTACCGCGAGGCCAACCGGCGGTTCGCGGAGCGCGCGGTCGCCGCCGATCCCGACGTGGTCTGGTTTCAGGACTACCACCTCGCGCTGGCGCCGCAGTACGTTCGGGAGCAGCGGCCGGACGCGCGGCTGGTACAGTTCTGGCACGTCCCGTGGCCGACGCCGGAGTTTTTCGAGATCTGCCCGCAGGGGACCGAACTGCTCCGCGGCCTGCTCGGCAACGACGCGATCGGCTTCCATCTGGAGCGCTACGCCGCGAACTTCCGGGACTGCGTGGCGCGGTTCGTCCCCGACGCCGCGGTGACCGAATCGGGGACGATCCGCTACGACGGGCGAACCGTCGAGACGTACGCCTCCCCCATCGGCGTCGACACGGAGCGCGTCGCAGCGAACGCCCGGAGCGACGGTGCGACCCACTACTGGGACCGGGTGACCGATCGGTACGACCTCGATCCCGAGCGGTCGATCGTGCTGGGCGTCGACCGACTCGACTACACGAAGGGGGTGATCGAGCGCCTCGACGCGCTCGCACACCTGCTGGAGACGAACCCCGGCCTCGCTGGCGAGTTCACCTACGTCCAGAAGGGCACCCGCACCCGCGAGGGGATCCCCGCCTACAGGCGCTACTACGACGAGGTGCGCGACCGGATCGCCGACCTGAACGGGGCGTACGGCACGCCCGACTGGACGCCCGTCGTCTACATCGAGGACGACGTCGACGACCGCGAGCTGGCGGGGCTGTACCGCTACGCCGACGCCGCGGTGGTGAGCTCCCGGCGCGACGGGATGAACCTCGTCGCGAAGGAGTTCGTCGCCGCGCAGGGGCAGCCGGCACCCAACGCCGGCCTCGCGCAGGCGGACGGTCTCGACCGATCGACCCGCAACAGGACGCCGGGAGCGCTCGTCCTGAGCCGCTTCGTCGGCGCCGCCGAGTCGCTCTGTCCCGCCGCGCTGTCGGTGAACCCCTACGACGTGGCGGGGTTCGCCGAGACGATCCGGACGGCGCTGACGATGGACGAGACCGAACGCCGAGAGCGCGCGGCGTCGATGCGGGCGTCGGTGCGGGAAGACGACATCGACGCGTGGCTCGCGACCCAGACGGACGTGCTGACGGGGGAGAGCCGAATCGCGGCCGACGACGACTGAGTTAGTCGGGACTCGTCACCAGCGTTGATCGGTTTACGAGACCCGGACGCTCGTTCGAGGCGGACTTCTCGCTATCCGGTAGAGATCAGCAGAAGACGCCCGGAGCGGGATTTGAACCGCGAGGACTCGCTACGCTCGTCCTCTGGGTTCAGAATCCCTCCGATAGCGGTTCGCTTGGCTCGGAGTCCGTTCGAAACGGGCCTCCGGCTATCCGGTAGAGATCAGCAGAAGACGCCCGGAGCGGGATTTGAACCCGCGTCACGACCGTGACAGGGTCGTATGATGGGCCACTACACCATCCGGGCACGCTGCCTCGCTGCACTCAATCGTACCGCCGTGTTGTAAATAAGGCTTGTCATCCATCGACGCCGTGGGAGGCAACCGCGTGGCGGGGCCGCAGTTGGTTTGCGACTGCAGCGACGGTCCGGCTCCCCGGGTCGCGTGCGTCAACCGCTCGCGCACGCGCAACCTACATTAGCAAGCGTTATGTGCCGCCGGCTAAAATACAGCCGTAGTATCTCGTGACCGATTCTCTGAACGCCCAACACCTATGGTAGACGTAAGCCAACACGAACTGGTTCCGGAGCACACGCTCCTCGACGAGCCCGAGGTCGAGGAAGTGCTGGAGGAGTACCAAGTGAAGAAGACCAACCTACCCAAGATCAAGCGCAGGGATCCCGCCCTGCCGAAGGAGGCAGAGCCCGGCGACGTCGTCCGCATCGAGCGCGACTCCCGTACCACAGACACCGCGGTCGTCTACAGGCTGGTGGTCGAATAATGGATCGAGAGGACCGACGTGCGGTCTCCCGGGAGTACTTCTCCCAGGAACGACTGGCGGAGCACCACTTCCGATCGTTCAACAACTTCCTCGACCGCGGGATGCAGGACGTGGTCGACGAGAAGGAGACGATCGGCACCGACATCGGCGACAAGGAGGGGCAGGAGCCCGTCTGGGTCGAGCTCGGCGACGTACGCATCCTGACGCCGCGAGTGCGCGAGGCCGACGGCTCCGAGGAACTGCTCTACCCGCAGGAGGCCCGCCTGCGGAACATCACCTACGCGGCGCCGGTGTTCATGGAGATGTCCATCGTCCGGGGCGGCGACGAGGAGCCTGAGGAGGTCGTCGATCAGACCGAGACCAAGGTCGGCCGGATGCCGATCATGGTCGGCTCGAACAAGTGTAACATCGACGGCTTCTCCGACGAGGAGCTGATCGACATCGGCGAGGACCCCGTCGACCCCGGCGGCTACTTCATCGTCAACGGCTCCGAGCGCGTGCTGATGACCAGCGAGGACCTGGCGCCGAACAAGATCCTCGCGGAGCACGACACCAAGTACGGCGACGACATCCAGGTCGCCAAGACGTTCTCCCAGCGCCGGGGCTACCGCGCGCTGGTGCTGTGTGAGCGTAACCGCGAGGGGATCCTCGAGGTCAGCTTCCCCTCCGTCTCCGGCTCCGTGCCGTTCGTGACGCTGGTTCGGGCGCTCGGCCTCGAGTCCGACGAGGAGATCGTCCACCGCGTCTCGGAGGACCCCGAGATCGTGAAGTTCATGCTGGAGAACTTAGAGGAGGCCGACGTCCAGACCGAGGAGGAGGCGATCGAGACCCTCGGGAAGCGCGTCGCCTCCGGACAGGGGAAGAACTACCAGCTCAAGCGGGCGAACTACGTGATCGACCGCTACCTCCTCCCGCACCTCCACGAGGAGGGCGTCGACGAGGAGGACGTCCGCATCAACAAGGCGTACTACCTCTGCCGGATGGCCGAGGCGTGCTTCGAGCTCGCGCTCGGGCGCCGCGACTCCGACGACAAGGACCACTACTCCAACAAGCGCCTCAAGGTCAGCGGCGACCTGATGAAGGACCTGTTCCGGACCGCGCTGAACAAGCTCTCCCGGGACGTGAAGTACCAGCTCGAACGCGCCAACATGCGGAACCGCGACCTCAGCGTCAACACGGTCGTCCGGTCGGACGTGCTCACCGAGCGGCTGGAGCACCCGATCGCGACCGGGAACTGGGTCGGCGGCCGCTCGGGCGTCTCCCAGCTGGTCGACCGGACCGACTACATGGGCGTTCTCTCCCACCTGCGGCGGCTCCGCTCGCCGCTGAGTCGCTCCCAGCCCCACTTCGACGCGCGTGACCTGCACGCGACCCAGTGGGGGCGTATCTGTCCCTCCGAGACGCCGGAGGGCCCGAACTGTGGGCTGGTGAAGAACTTCGCACAGGCGATGGAGCTCTCCCAGCACGTCGACGACGAGCGCGAACTGAAGCGCGAACTCGACGACATGGGCGTGGAGGGCATCCCCGGTATCGAGGGCGTCGAACGAGCAACACCCGCGGACGACTGAGATGGCAGGAAAACAAGAACGACCTGCGAAGGTCTACGTCAACGGCAGCCTCGTCGGGACCCACCCGGACCCCGAGGAGCTGGCAGCACAGATCCGAGAGTCACGCCGAAACGGCGAGGTCAGCGAGATGGTCAACGTCGCGGTCAAGGACCGCACCCGCGAGGTCATCGTCAACGCCGACTCCGGCCGGGCGCGGCGCCCGCTGATCGTCGTCGACGACGGCGAGCCGCGGCTCACCGACGAGCACATCGAGGCGATCGAGGACGACGAGCTCGAGTTCGACGACCTCGTCGACCGCGGCATCGTCGAGTTCATCGACGCCGAGGAGGAGGAGGACATCCTCGTCGCCGTCGACGAGGACGACCTCACCGAGAACCACACCCACCTCGAGGTCGACCCGCAGCTGATCTTCGGGATCGGCGCGGGGATGATCCCCTACCCCGAGCACAACGCATCGCCGCGTATCACGATGGGCGCGGGGATGATGAAGCAGTCCCTCGGGCTGCCGAGCGCGAACTACCGCATCCGGCCCGACACGCGACAGCACCTCCTGCACTACCCGCAGCTCTCGATGGTCAAGACCCAGACCACCGAGCAGATCGGGTTCGACGAGCGCCCCGCGGCCCAGAACTTCACGGTCGCGGTCATGTCCTACGAGGGGTTCAACATCGAGGACGCGCTGGTCATGAACCAGGGCTCCGTGGAGCGCGGCCTCGCCCGCTCGCACTTCTTCCGCACCTACGAGGGCGAGGAGCGACGCTACCCCGGCGGTCAGGAAGACCGCTTCGAGGTGCCCTCACAGGACGTGCGCGGCGCACGCGGCGAGGACGCGTACACCCATCTCGACGAGGACGGGCTGGTCAACCCCGAGACGAAGGTCGACGAGAGCTCGGTGCTGCTCGGGAAGACCTCGCCGCCACGGTTCCTCGAGGAGCAGGAGGACCTCGGCGGCCTCTCGCCCCAGAAGCGGCGTGAGACCTCGGTCACGATGCGCTCCGGCGAGGACGGCATCGTCGACACGGTGACGCTGATGGAGGGCGAGGACGGCTCGAAGCTCTCGAAGGTGTCGGTGCGGGACGAACGGATCCCCGAACTCGGGGACAAGTTCGCGTCCCGGCACGGCCAGAAGGGCGTCGTCGGCCACCTCGCACCCCAGGAGGACATGCCGTTCACCGAGGAGGGACTGATTCCCGACCTCGTGATGAACCCCCACGCGCTCCCCTCGCGGATGACCGTGGGCCACGTGCTGGAGATGCTCGGCGGCAAGGTCGGCTCGCTGGAAGGCCGGCGCGTCGACGGCACGCCGTTCCAGGGCGAGGGCGAAGAGGAACTCCGCGACAGCCTGGAGGAGCGCGGCTTCAAGTCCTCCGGCAAGGAGGTCATGTACTCCGGCGTGACCGGGGAGAAGATCGAGGCCGAGATCTTCGTCGGCACGATCTTCTACCACAAGCTGTACCACATGGTGAGCAACAAGCTGCACGCCCGCTCCCGCGGTCCCGTGCAGGTGCTCACCCGCCAGCCCACCGAGGGGCGCGCCCGCGAGGGCGGTCTCCGCGTGGGGGAGATGGAGCGTGAGGTGCTGATCGGCCACGGCGCCGCGATGGCGCTGAAGGAACGCCTGCTCGACTCCTCTGACCGCGAGACGGTGTACATCTCGGAGGACACCGGGATGGTCGCCGTCGAGGACGTGGAGCAGCGCCGAGTGTACGACCCCATCACGAAGGACGAGGACAACATCCACGAGCTGGAGGTCAGCTACGCGTTCAAGCTGCTGCTCGACGAGATGAAGGCGCTCGGCATCCGACCCAAACTCGAACTGGAGGACGCAGTATAAATGTCAATCTCAGGCTCACCCAAGGAGATCGGCGAGATCAGCTTCGGCCTGATGGACCCGGAGACGTACCGGGACATGAGCGCCACGAAGGTGATCACCGCCGACACGTACGACGACGACGGCTACCCCATCGACATGGGGCTGATGGACCCCCGGCTGGGGGTCATCGACCCCGGGCTGGAGTGTCGGACCTGCGGTCAGCACTCCGGCTCGTGTAACGGCCACTTCGGGCACATCGAGCTCGCGGCGCCGGTGATCCACGTCGGCTTCGCGAAGCTGATCCGCCGCCTGCTGCGTGGCACCTGTCGGGACTGCGGCCGGCTCTCGCTCACCGAGGACGAGCAGGCCGAGTTCGCCGAGCGGCTCGAGCGAGCCAAGGAGCTCGGCGACGACCCCGACGACGTGCTGAAGGCCGCCATCCGGCAGGCCCGGAAGACCTCGCGATGTCCGTACTGCGGCGAGACCCAGTACGACATCAAACACGAGAAGCCGACCACCTACTACGAGGTGCAGGACGTCCTCGCCGCGGAGTACTCCGAGATCATCGCCGAGGCGATGCAGCCCGACGACGAGGACGACGAGGGGGTCTCGCCACAGGAGCTCGCCGACGAGACCGGCATCGCGCTCGACCGGATCAACGACATCCTCGGCGGCGAGTTCCGCCCGCGCGAGGAGGACCGCAAGGCGCTGGAGAAGGCGCTGGACATCGACCTGACCGAGGAGGACGAGAACAAGCTGATGCCCAGCGACATCCGGGACTGGTTCGAGGACATCCCGGACGAGGACCTGGCGAACATCGGCGTCAACCCCGAGACCTCCCGGCCGGAGTGGATGATCCTGACGGTGCTGCCGGTGCCGCCGGTCACCACCCGCCCCTCGATCACGCTGGACAACGGCCAGCGCTCCGAGGACGACCTGACCCACAAGCTGGTCGACATCATCCGCATCAACCAGCGGTTCATGGAGAACCGCGAGGCGGGCGCGCCCCAGCTGATCATCGAGGACCTCTGGGAGCTGCTGCAGTACCACGTCACCACGTTCGTCGACAACGAGATCTCCGGCACGCCGCCGGCCCGACACCGCTCGGGGCGGCCGCTGAAGACCCTCTCCCAGCGCCTGAAGGGGAAGGAGGGTCGGTTCCGCGGCTCGCTGTCCGGGAAGCGCGTGAACTTCTCGGCGCGAACCGTCATCTCGCCGGACCCGACGCTGTCGCTGAACGAGGTCGGCGTCCCCGAGCGCGTGGCTCGGGAGATGACCCAGACGATGAACGTCTCCGAGCGCAACCTCGAGGAGGCCCGGACGTACGTCCGGAACGGTCCCGAGGGGCATCCGGGCGCCAACTACGTCAAGCGGCCCGACGGCCGCCGGCTGAAGGTGACCGAGAAGAACTGCGAGGAGCTCGCCGAGAAGGTCGAGCCCGACTGGGAGGTCTCCCGGCACCTGACCGACGGCGACATCATCGTGTTCAACCGACAGCCGTCGCTGCACCGGATGTCGATCATGGCCCACGAGGTGGTCGTGATGCCGTACAAGACGTTCCGGCTGAACACGACGGTCTGTACGCCGTACAACGCCGACTTCGACGGCGACGAGATGAACATGCACGCCCTCCAGAACGAGGAGGCGCGTGCGGAGGCCCGCGTCCTGATGCGCGTCCAGGAGCAGATGCTCAGCCCGCGCTTCGGCGAGAACATCATCGGCGCCATCCAGGACCACGTCTCCGGGACGTACCTGCTGACCCGGAACAACCCCGAGTTCACCGAGAACCAGGCGCTGGACCTGCTGCGTGCGACCAGCGTCGACGAGCTGCCCGAGCCTGACGGCGAGCAGGACGGCGAGCCGGTCTGGAACGGCCGGACGGTGTTCTCGGAGCTGCTGCCCGACGACCTCAACCTCGAGTTCCGCTCGGAGGCCGACGACGAGGTCGTGATCGAGGACGGCCAGCTCGTGCAGGGGACGATCGACGAGGGCGCCATCGGCGCCTTCGGCGGCGACATCGTCGACACGATCACCAAGGAGTACTCGAAGACGCGCGCCCGCGTGTTCGTCAACGAGGTGGCGACGCTCGCGATGCGCTCGATCATGCACTTCGGGTTCTCGATCGGGATCGACGACGAGTCCGTCCCGCCGACGGCCGACGAGCAGGTCGACGAGGCGATCGACGACGCTTACGAGCGCGTCGACGAGCTGATCGAGACGTACCGGGCGGGCGATCTGAACTCGATCCCCGGCCGGACCGTCGACGAGACGCTCGAACTCAAGATCATGCAGACGCTGGGCAAGGCGCGTGACTCCGCGGAGGACATCGCCGGCGACCACTTCGCCGACGACAACCCCGCGATCGTCATGGCGCGCTCCGGCGCGCGTGGCTCGATGCTGAACCTGACCCAGATGGCCGCCACCGTCGGCCAGCAGTCGGTCAGCGGCGAGCGCATCAACCGCGGCTACGAGGGCCGTACGCTCAGCCACTACGAGCGCGGCGACCTCGGCGCCAAGCCCCACGGGTTCGTGGAGAACTCCTACCGCTCGGGACTCACCCCGCGGGAGTTCTTCTTCCACGCGATGGGCGGCCGCGAGGGGCTGGTCGACACGGCAGTCCGGACCTCGAAGTCCGGCTACCTCCAGCGCCGGCTGATCAACGCCCTCTCCGAACTGGAGGCGCAGTACGACGGCACCGTCCGGGACACCTCCGGCACGGTCGTCCAGTTCGAGTTCGGCGAGGACGGCACCTCGCCGGTGAAAGTCTCCTCCGACGAGGACGACCCCGTCGACGTGGAGGCGATCACCCAGCGCGTGCTGGACGCCGAGTTCAGCAGCGAGGAGCAGAAGGCCCGCTTCCTCGGCGAGGACGAGGAGACCACCAACATCTCGGAGTACGCCGGTCCCGGCCTGAACAAGGCGGGCCAGGGGGTGAGCGATGACTGACGTCGAGGCGCTCCCCGAGAGCTTCGAGCACATCGACGAGGAGACCGAGGCGCTGGTCGAGGGGACCGAACTCCCGCGGCGCCTGAAGGACCGCGTCTACCGCGCCATCGAGGACAACGAAGGCGCGAGGCGCGAGGAGATCGAGGAGATCGTCAAGGCCGTCGTCACCCGCTACGAGGACACCCGGGTCGACGCGCTCGACCCCGTCGGGACGGTGTCGGCCCAGTCGATCGGCGAACCGGGCACCCAGCTGACGATGAACACGTTCCACTTCGCGGGCGTCGCGGAGATCGACGTGACCCAGGGGCTGCCCCGGCTGATCGAACTCGTCGACGCCCGGAAGACGCCGGACACGCCGACGATGACGGTCCACCTCGAGGAGGAGTACGCGACCGACCGCGACAAGGCCCGCGAGGTCGTCTGGCAGATCGAGGCGACGAAGATCCTCGCGCTGGGGAACGTCTCGACCAACGTCGCGGACATGCAGGTCACGATCGACCTGAACGAGGACACGCTCCGGAAGCGCTGGCCCACCTACGACGACGTGGGCGAGGTCGCCGAGGAGATCCAGGAGACCATCGAGAGCGAGCTCAAAGTCGCGACCAAGCGCAAGGGGACGACGATCGCGTTCGGTCCCGAGCAGCCCAGCTACCGCGAGCTGCTCCAGCTGGTCGAGGAGCTCCGCGAGGTCGTGTTCAAGGGGATCGAGGAGATCTCCCGCGTCGTGATCCGGAAGGAGGAGGTCGAGGACGGCGAGGAGGAGTTCGTCCTCTACACCGAGGGGTCGGCGTTCGGCGACGTGCTCGAGATCGAGGGCGTCGACACCAGCCGCTCGACGTGTAACAACATCCACGAGATCCACGACAACCTCGGGATCGAGGCCGCCCGCGAGACGATCATCAACGAGACCCACGAGACGCTGGCCGAACAGGGGCTGGACGACGTGAACGTCCGGCACCTGATGCTGGTGGCGGACATCATGACCAACCGCGGGACGATCGAGTCGATCGGCCGGCACGGTATCTCCGGCTCGAAGGAGTCCGTGCTCGCCCGCGCGGCGTTCGAGGTGACGGTGAACCACCTGCTCGACGCCGCCGTCCACGGCGAGGTCGACGACCTCGACGGCGTGATCGAGAACGTGATCGTCGGGAAGCCGGTGTCGATCGGTACCGGCGACGTGGACCTGCGGATGGGCTCGGGCGGCGCCGCGAACTCCGCCGACGACTGATGGGCCGGCACCGCCCCCACTCGCAGGCCGGAGGCCGCCGATGAGCCTGACGCTGTCGGACGAGGCACGCCGGCACATCGCCGCGTTCGCCGACGTGGCCGACGTGACGCCGGTGGACTGTCTGGTCGAGGACGACCGCGCGGTGTTCGTGATCCCCGCCGGCGAGATGGGGGCGGCGATCGGGCCGGACGGCGAGACCGTCGAGGCCGTCGAGGCACAGTTGGGCAGCCGCGTCGACCTCGTGGAGAACGCCGACGAGCCCGCCGCGTTCGTCGCCAACTGCCTCGCGCCCGCGGCCGTGCGCAACGTCACCCTGTCGACCCAGGGCGGTAGCACCGTCGCGTACGTCGAGGTGCCGCAGGGCGACCGCGGGGTCGCCATCGGCGCCGGCGGCGAGTCGATCGAGGCGACCCGACGGCTGGCGGCGCGACACTTCGACATCGACGACGTGCAGTTGGCGTAGAGCGCGACCGGCGCAGATCGGAGTAGCGCCACCTCTAACGCGTTCTCGTTCCGTTTCTTCTCCCCGAAAGGGGATGCTTAAGTGGCTCCGTCGAAGAGGTAGGGTATGGCGAACGGCAAGTACGCCGCGCGGAAACTCAAGAAGGACCGCCAGAAGCGACGGTGGTCCGACTCGGAGTACGCGCGCCGCGAACGCGGACTCAAGGAGAAGTCCGACCCGCTCGAGGGCGCCCCGCAGGGTCGCGGGATCGTGCTGGAGAAGGTCGGCATCGAAGCGAAACAGCCCAACTCGGCGATCCGGAAGTGTGTCCGGGTCCAGCTCATCAAGAACGGGAAGCAGGTCACCGCGTTCTGTCCCGGTGACGGCGCGATCTCGTTCATCGACGAGCACGACGAGGTCACCATCGCGGGGATCGGTGGCTCGAAGGGTCGTGCGATGGGTGACATCTCCGGTGTCAACTACAAGGTCGAGAAGGTCAACGGCGTGTCGCTGATCGAACTGGTTCGCGGGAACGCGGAGAAGCCAGTCAGATGAGCGAGGAAGAAGCCGCCGACGCCGAGACCGAGGAGGTCGAGGCCGAAGCCGAGGAGACCGAGGAGACCTCGACCGGCGCCGACCTGTTCGGCGTCTGGGACGTGAGCGACATCGAGTACTCCGACCCCTCGACGCAGCGCTACCTCAACGTGACGCCCGTCGCGCACACGATGGGTCGCCACGCGAGCAAGCAGTTCGAGAAGTCCGAGATCAGCGTGGTCGAGCGCCTGATCAACCGGCTGATGCAGACCGAGGACAACACCGGTCACAAGCAGAAGACGACCCGCATCGTGCGGGACGCCTTCGAGATCGTCCACGAGCGGACCGAGGAGAACCCCGCGCAGGTGCTGGTCGAGGCCGTCGAGAACGCGGCCCCGCGCGAGGAGACCGTCCGCCTGAAGTACGGCGGGATCTCGGTCCCGAAGGCCGTCGACGTGGCGCCCCAGCGCCGTGTCGACCAGGGACTGAAGTTCATCGCGCAGGGCACGCTCAACGGCTCGCGCAACACGGCCACCCCCGTCGAGGAGGCGCTGGCCCAGCAGCTGATCGGCGCCGCCGACTACGACGTCAACGTCTACCCGATCTCCCAGAAGGAGGAGACCGAGCGCGTCGCGGCCGCGGCCCGCTAACTCGGCTCCGATCTTTTCCGTTTTTCGCAGTTCCCGAGCGGCGGCTCTCGATGCGTTTTTGCGGGGTCCGGCTCGAACCCCCGAGCCGTGCCCTCCACCGTCGTCCGGAAGTTCTACCTGTTACAGGCGACCCGGTCGGTCGGGTTCATCGCCCCGATCTTCACGCTGTTCCTGCTCCGGGACCTCTCCTTCACCGTCGTCGGCACGCTGAGCGCGCTGTCGGCCGCGATCGTCGTGCTCGGCGAGGTGCCGACGGGGTACGTCGGCGACCGCCTGGGCCGCCGGGCGAGCATCGGCCTGAGCATCGGGCTGAAGGCGGCGTCGCTGCTCGGGTTCGTCTTCGTCCGGTCGCCCCTGGGGTACGCGGCGCTGTACGTCCCGTGGGCGCTGGGGCTGACGTTCGCCTCGGGCAGCATCGACGCCTGGCTCTACGACACGCTCAGCGAACGCCTCGACGCCGGTGAGTTCACCCGGATCCGGGGGCGCGGGGAAGCGGTGACGGCGTGGAGTTCGGTCGTCACCGCGGTTGGGGGCGGCGCGCTCTACGGCGTCGACCCGACGTGGCCGTTTCTCGCGAGCGTCGGGATGAACCTCCTCGGGCTAGCGGCGCTGGCCTCGCTACCCAAGAACCGGGCGTACCGTGACGACGGGCGGGGCGGCCGAACCGCGGCGGAGACGTTCGGCGTGCTCCGCCGGGCCGTCGCCCGCCCGTCGCTGCGGTCGTTCGCGCTGTACGTCGGGCTGTTCTTCGCCGTACTGAGCGCGTCGACGACGTACGTGCAGCCGATCGCCGAGTCGCTGCTGGAGACGGCGATCCCCGGCGGGCTGCCGGTCGGGCTCTCGCTCGGGCTGCTGTACGCGGGGTTCAGCGGCGTCACGGCGGTCTCGAGCCAACGTGCGGGGTGGCTCGAAGACCGGGTCGGCCCGCGGCGGCTGCTGATCGCCGTCCCCCTCGCGACGTGTGGGCTGCTGGCGCTCCCACGGCTGGTGCTGGTCGCCGCACTCCCGATGTTCGTCGCACAGCGCGCCTCCCGGGCGCTGCTGCTCCCGGTCGTCAACGCCCGCGTGACCGAGGCCGTCGACGACGCCGGGCGCGCGACGGCCGTCTCCGCGGTGTCGATGCTCACCAGACTGTACAAGCTACCGCTGGCGGTCGGCGCGGGCGTGCTCGCGGACGCACTTGGGGAGACGAGCGCCGTCGCCGCGCTCGGCGGCGTGTTCCTGCTCGTCGCCGCGGCGTCGACCGTCACGCGGCCGCTCCGGCTGCTCGAAGAGGGCGAGGAACCCGGTGGAGACCCTGCCACCTGACAGAAAGACTTTGGGCGGCGATGGGTACTACCGAACGTGGACCCCGATACGCTCTCCCGCCGAACGCTGCTCGCCCTCTCGGCCGTCGGGCTGGCCGGCTGTAGCGCCCCGGACGACCCGAGTGAGACCGATCCCGGGACCGACCCCTCCTCCAGCGGACCGACCGACTCCGGGGGGTACGACCCCAGCCTCGACCACGACGAGACGGCGTGGAAGGGCTACGACCCGGAGTGGTGGGCGCCGACGAGCGCCGCCGAGACCGAACTGGAGACCGAGGTGCTCGCCGAACAGCTGGAGATTCCGTGGGACCTCTCGTTCACCGGGAACGGCGAGCTGTTCCTGACCGAGCGGACCGGGCAGGTGTTGCGCTATGCCGACGGCGAGATCAGCCTGTCGTTCAAACCCGCCGACGCGATCCCCGCCGGCTCCGTCGAGCCCGGGAGCGACGAGGACAGTTGGTTCGTCGAGGGGGGCGAAGGCGGCACAATGGGCGTCGAGGCTCACCCGAACTACCCCGACGTGCCGCTGGTGTACGTCTACTACACCGCGACGACCGACGAGGAGCCAGTCGTGCGGCTGGCGGCGTTCGATCCCGGGAGTGAGCAACCGGGCGAGCCGGTCTCCGTGCTCGCGGAGTCACCTGCTCGGGCCGGGACGAGAACGAACATCCACAACGGGGGGCGACTGCGGTTCGGCCCCGCGAACTACCTCTGGGTGACGACCGGCGACGCCGGCAACGGCGACCTCGCCGCCGACCCCGAGAACCTGGCGGGCAAAGTCCTGCGGATGACCCCCGACGGCGAGGGCGCGCCCGGCAACGAGAGCCCGGGCGACCCCCGAATCTTCACGATGGGCCACCGGAACGTGCAGGGGCTGAGCTGGCTGCCCGACGCGACGCCGGTCGCCGACGAGCACGGCCCCGGTCCCGACGAGGTGAACGTCCTCGAAGCCGGCGGGAACTACGGCTGGCCCGAGGCGCGCCAGCCCGGCGAGTACGAGGGGACCGACTACCACCGCCCGGTGGCGAGTTCGGCGCTCGTGTCGGCGACGTGGGCGCCGTCCGGCTCGTCGTTCTTCCAGGGCGACGCGGCGCCGACGCTGCAGAACCGGCTGCTCGTGGGCGCGCTGATCAATCAGCGACTCAAGTCGTTCACGTTGACGCCGGCGGGCGAGGAGCTGCCCGAACTCGGCGAGACGGGCAAGCGCCACGACGCCGACTGGCTGGACGACGAGTACACCGTGACCAGCCACGACCTGCTGGTGAACGAGCTCGGCCGGATCCGCCACGTCGAGGAGGGACCGGACGGCGCGCTGTACGCCATCACCTCCAACCGCGACGGGCGGGCGAACGAGCCGTTCCCCCGCGAGATCGACGACGTGCTGGTGCGGATCACCGAGGCCTAATCGGCGCCCTCGCCGACGTACTCGCGGGTCACGTCGACCAGCGCCTTGCGGTACTCGCTCTCGGAGGGGTCGTCGTCCAGCGACCGAAACACCTCGGCGAACTCCTCGACGCCGACTTCGGGCGCGTCATCCGCAGCCGCGTGTGCGAGGTCGTAGATCCGGTGGTCTGGACCGACGAGGTCGTGCCGTTCGACCAGCGCGAGCGCGAAGGCGGCGTTGACCGCCGTGATCTCCGGGTCCGCCCCTGGGGTCGCGAGCTGCCAGCCCGCCGGCGCCGCGGGCGGCCGGTCGGCGACGGCGTCGGCCAGCCGGGACTCGAGAAAGGTGACGAGCTTCCCGCCCGGCGCGACCGAGAGCGTGATGTCGTCGGCGTAGATGTCCTTCATGTGGTTGGCGAGCTGGTGGACGTGGGCCAGCTTGCGCTGCTCGACGCTCTTGCCCGCGAGCGCGAGGAAGATCGCCTCCCGCGTCGACTGGTGGTGGGAGGGGTGGTGCTGCTCGTAGCGCGCCATGTGGGAGAGTTCGTGCAGCGCCAGCTCCCGCGCCATCGCGCTCGTCGCGGCCTGTCGGGAGATGTTGAGCACGTGTCGGTCCTCGTAGTGGCCGGCCCACGTGCGCTCGTCGGGGTCGTCGCGCACGCGGACGTGGACGGGGAGGTCGATCTCGCTCTCGGTCTCCAAGAGTTCTGCTGCGCCGAGAAACGGCTCCGCGGGGCCGTTGTCGGGGAGTCGTATATCCATGTGTAACCCTACCACGGGGTAGAGGGGGAAGACGGTTTCGGGAGTATGAGGCGGCGTCTGGCAGCCGCCGGTGTCGGAGTATGAGGCGGCGTCGGACAGCCGCCGGGACCGGTGAGACCGCGGTTCCGACGGAGTCACAGAATCGCCCGCTGTGGCGGCCACAGAGGCGTGTGTCGGTGGCACACCCGCTACGTGAAACACTACCCTTTTGACCCCGCCACGGGTATCCCACCCCAATGGGCCGACGTAAGAAAATTGTCCAAGAATGTGAGCGGCTGATGGACACCCCGGAGAACATCCGGAACATCGCCATCGCCGCCCACGTCGACCACGGGAAGACGACGCTTTCGGACAACCTCCTCGCGGGTGCGGGGATGATCTCCGAGGGCACCGCCGGCGAGCAGCTGGCGATGGACACGAAGGAGGACGAACAGGAGCGTGGGATCACCATCGACGCGGCGAACGTCTCGATGACCCACGAGTACGAGGGCACCAACCACCTCATCAACCTCATCGACACGCCGGGCCACGTCGACTTCGGTGGCGACGTGACCCGGGCGATGCGTGCCGTCGACGGCGCGCTCGTCGTCGTGGACGCCGTCGAGGGCGCCATGCCCCAGACGGAGACGGTGCTGCGACAGGCACTCCGCGAGGGCGTGAAGCCGACCCTGTTCATCAACAAGGTCGACCGCCTGATCTCCGAGCTCCAGGAGGGCGAGGAGGAGATGCAGGAGCGCCTGCTCGGGGTCATCTCCGACGTGAACGAGCTGATCCGCGGGATGATCGAGGAGATGGACGACATCGACGACGACTGGACCGTCTCCGTCGAGGACGGCACCGTCGGCTTCGGCTCCGCGCTGTACAAGTGGGGCGTCTCGATGCCGTCGATGCAGCGCACCGGCATCTCCTTCGAGGACATCATCGAGATGGAGCGCAACGACAAGCGCGACGAGCTCCACGAGCGCTCGCCGCTGTCGGACGTTGTGCTCGACATGGTCTGTGAGCACTTCCCCAACCCCGTCGACGCCCAGCCCCGTCGTGTCCCGCGCATCTGGCGCGGCGACTCCGAGTCCGAACTCGCGGAGGACATGCGGCTGGTCAACGAGGACGGCGAGGTCGTGTTCATGGTGACCGACATCTCGATGGACCCCCACGCCGGCGAGATCGCGACGGGTCGTGTCTTCTCCGGCACGCTGGAGAAGGGGCAGGATCTGTTCGTCTCCGGCACCGCCGGCAAGAACCGGATCCAGTCCGTCGGGCTGTTCATGGGGAGCGAACGCGAGGAAGTGGATCGCGTCCCCGCGGGGAACATCGCCTCGGTCACGGGGCTGCGCGACGCCATCGCCGGCTCGACGGTCTCCTCCACGGAGATGACGCCGTTCGAGTCGATCGAGCACATCTCGGAGCCGGTGATCACGAAGTCCGTCGAGGCCCAGACCATGGACGACCTGCCGAAGCTGATCGAGACGCTCCAGCAGGTCGCCAAGGAGGACCCGACGATCCAGATCGAGATCAACGAGGACACCGGCGAGCACCTGATCAGCGGGCAGGGCGAGCTCCACCTCGAAGTGATCACCCAGCGCATCGAGAAGGAGCAGGGCATCCCGGTCAACACCGGCGAACCGATCGTCGTGTTCCGCGAGCAGCCCCAGGAGGAGTCCCGGGAGGTCGAGGGCGTCTCGCCCAACCGCCACAACAAGTTCTACATCTCCATCCACCCGATGGGGCAGGAGATCGTCGACGCGATCCAGCTCGGCGAGGTCTCCATGGACATGCCCGAACTGGAGCGCCGTGAGGCGCTGCAGGAGGCCGGCATGGACAAGGAGACGTCCCAGAACGTGGAGCACATCCACGGGACGAACATCCTCATCGACGACACGAAGGGGATCCAGCACCTGAACGAGACGATGGAGCTGGTGGTCGAGGGCCTGCAGGAGGCGCTCGACGACGGCCCGCTGGCCGCCGAGCCCGTGCAGGGGACGCTGCTCCGCCTGCACGACGCCCGCCTCCACGAGGACACCATCCACCGCGGTCCCGCGCAGGTGATCCCCGCCGTCCGCGAGGCGGTCCACCACGCGCTGATCGACGGCGAGATCCGGCTGCTGGAGCCGATCCAGAACGTCCGGATCGACGTGCCCAGCGAGCACATGGGCGCCGCCTCCGGCGAGATTCAGGGTCGCCGTGGCCGCGTCGACGACATGTACCAGGAGGGCGGCCTGATGGTCGTCGAGGGCGTCGCGCCCGTCGAGGAGATGATCGGCTTCTCCAGCGACATCCGGAGCGCGACCGAGGGTCGTGCGTCCTGGAACACCGAGAACGCCGGCTTCCGCGTGATGGCCGACAACCTCCAGCGCGAGCAGATCATGGAGATCCGCGAGCGCAAGGGGATGAAGCTCGAGCTCCCCGAGTCGGTCGACTACATCTAAGTCGGCGGCCCGAGTCGACGGCCTGCGGTTCTCTTCGCTCTCTTTTCGAACCTCCCCAGCGACGGCGCCGTCCGCGGGCGGCGCGGTTGCCACACCCCGAGAAGGCTTATGTCCACCCCGGCGTTCCGTCCGTCCGTGTTCCGTCCACAGTCGATCCCCGGGGGTGTCGTACCACGATGAGCCGCGCCGACGGGGTGACGACACACACGCTCCGGCTCGAACTCGACGACGAGCCGGGCGAGCTCGCGGCCGCGCTCGAACCCATCGCCGAGCACGGGGGGAACCTCCTCTCGGTGTTCCACGAGCGCGGGAGTCGCACACCCGGCGG
>NZ_JBHUDH010000053.1:0-7618 GCF_042678005.1 Halolamina salina
CAACGACGGGCTCGCCGAGATGAGCCTCACCGTCGGCCGCCCCGTCCAGTCGATGCTCGCGCAGGCCGGCACCGTCACCGGCGCGCTGGAGTCCTGGGAGGCGGTGGCCGCGGAGATCAAGTTCGACGGCGCGCGCGTCCAACTCCACCACCACCCCGACGGGATCGCGCCGCCCGAGGCCGACCGCGAGCCGACGCCCGACGACCCGACGGTGCGGCTCTACTCGCGGAACACCTCGGAGGTCACCGACGCGCTCCCCGAGATCCGGGAGTTCGCGGAGGAGCGACTGACGGCGCCGGCGATCCTCGACGGCGAAGTCGTGGCCGTCGACGACGACGGCGGCCCGCTGCCGTTCCAGGAGGTGCTCCGACGGTTCCGCCGGAAACACGACGTCGAGCGGATGCGCGAGACCGTCGAACTCGAACTTCACGCGTTCGACTGCCTGCTCGACGGCCGCGAGGAGGTCGAAGGAACTGATCTCCTCGAACGCCCGTTCCGGGAGCGCCACGGCCGACTCTCGGCGCTCCTGCCCGAGGCGGCGAGCGAGGTGCTGTACAGCGACGACGCCGACGAGATCGAGGCGTTCGAGCAGGACGCGCTCGAAGCGGGCCACGAGGGGATCATGCTCAAGCGGCCCGACTCGGCGTACACCCCGGGCGACCGCGGGCAGGACTGGCTCAAGCGCAAGCCCGACGTGGAGACGCTGGACTGCGTCGTCGTCGGCGCGGAGTGGGGCGAAGGCCGCCGCGCCAACGAGTTCGGGACGTTCCTGCTCGCGGTGGGGAGCGACGACGGCTACGAGACGGTCGGGAAGGTCGCGACGGGGATCACCGACGAGACGCTCGCCGAGCTCACCGAGCTGCTCGAACCCCACGTCGTCAGCGAGGACGGGCAGACCGTGGAGTTCCGGCCCGAGGTCGTGTTCGAGGTGGGGTACGAGGAGATTCAGGAGTCGCCGACCTACGGCGCCGGCTACGCGCTGCGCTTCCCGCGGTTCGTGGGCGTTCGGGAAGATAAGTCGGCGGAAGACGCGGATACAGTCGAGCGTGTGGAGCGGTTGGCCGAAGGTGTGGATTCGGTTTCGGTGGACGACTGATCGGTTGAGGAGAACTTTCGGTACGGGCCACGAGCTTCCCAGTGCATCGTCTGTACCCATCTCAGACGACGATTGAGAATCCTTATTAGTTGACTCGGGAACAGGTTGGCTATGCGTGTCACCCTCCTCGGGACTGGCGACGCGACAGGGATGCCTGCAGCACTCTGTGATTGTGAATACTGCGAGCAGAGCGCACCACGTCGTCGACCCGCAGTCCTCGTCGAGAGCGGCGACACCACAGTTGTACTCGATATCGGACCGGACCTGGTCGACCAACTTCAGCAGACAGAGACCTATCAGGTAGACGCCTTCTTTTTGACACATTTCCATCGTGACCACGCTGATGGACTGCTCGGACTGCTCCAGACCCTCCGTTCCGGAACCGAGACGGCGTGGAACGGCGCAGGGGATGCACATTCGTTCGATCTCCATATGACCGAGACGGCTACCGACCACCTCCGAGATTCGTTCGACTACTTTCTCGACCTACTGGAACCGACGTGGAGTCCGACTGGCGTTTCCATCGGAGAACTGGAGATCAGCCCGTTCGCTGTCGAACATATGCGTCCTGAGTACGAAACCGTCGGTTTCGTCGTCAGAGAAGGTGATCGAGCGATCGCATACGCCCCGGATATGGAGAGCTTCGTGGATGAACCGCCCGCGACAGATATCGACCTCTTCGTCTGTGAGGGGTCACCGTTCGTGGGCCTCAATCACGGGCCAGCAGACGAATTGAGTGCGGCGATAGCGAAACTTGACGCCGATAGAACTGTCCTCGTAAACGCCAGTGAGCACGCACGTCGTGAGCACACTCACGAATTAGAGAAGAACGCACAAGCGGCCGGTGCTGAACTGGGGGCCGACTTCGAAGAGTACACGATCCAATAGGCGGACGTGTTTCACTTCTGATTCGGTCGTACCCCCGAGTTGGACGCGGCTGCTCTCCGACCCCGCATATCTGTCGTCTGTTCCACAGCCTATTCTGAACGGAGAAGCCGTGCTACGAGTGACGGGTACTGTAACTGTAACAGCATCTCGTTCGTTGGCACCTTGTGACCGCACCGCTCCGCACAGCCCACAGACCTCCCCAGCCGATTCGCTCCCTCACTTCGTTCGGTCGCTCATCCCTCGCGCGCTCGTTCGCCCACGGAGGCGCTCACGTCGCGCGCCACCACCGGCCGCGGGGGGAGGGGTGGGGAATCGGTACTGTGCCGAGCCTCGTGCTCAGCACACTGCGGTCGCAAGTGGTCTAGCACCGGGATGCTGTTGCTGCCGCAGTAATCGGCGAACTACACCACGACGCTGCCCCGAAACCCCGCCACTGAATATTCGCCGAATACCGCTCCAACAACCCCTAAGGACCCCCCGACCCCACCCCCGACTATGACTGTCCATCACGACGGCCTCGCCGTCACGTGGCTCGGCTACGCGACCACCCGAATCGAGACCCCGGGCGGCTTCGTCGCCTACCTCGACCCCGGCCGCTACGGCGTGCTCACGGGCGACTGGACCCCCGTCGGCGGCGGCAACCCCACGGACGCCGCCCACCCGCGATCGACCGACTACCGCCCCGAGGACGCCGATCTCGTCTGTGTCACCCACGATCACCACTACGACTCCGACGGGATCGATCGCGTCGCGAACGAGGACACCACCGTCGTCGTCTACGAAGCCGTCGACCCGGCAGGAATCGACCGCGACGTAGCGCCCGTCTCCGAACTCCCCGGCGACGTCGTCCGGATCGGCGAGGAGGACCACCTCGCTGTCGACGGGCCGGACGGCGGTGCGGACGTCTGGTCGGTCCCGGCGTACAACGAGCCGGACGGCCCGCGGGCCGACGTGGACGGGAACGTCAGCCACCCGAAGGGGTTCGGCGTCGGCTACCGGCTCGCCATCGGCGGCACGTCGGTGTTCTGGCCGGGCGACAGCGACGCGCTGGACGCGTTCGCGGAGCTGTCAGTGTCGTTGTTCCTCGCGAACATCGCCGGGACGGTCGTCAGTAGCGCCGCGGAGTCGGCCGACCTCGCCGAGCGCATGAATCCGGACTTGGTGCTGCCGGTCCACTACAACACGATCGAGATCTTGCAGGCCGACTCCGGCGCGTTCGCGGCGGACGTCGCCAAACGGGGTGTGCCGGTGGTGCTGGACGAACGGGAGGGGTAGAACAGCGAGCGGTGGACCGTGCGCTCAGTGCGCGGCGTCTCCGGCCGGCGCCGCCATCGACTCGATCTCGAGGATGACCACGTTCGCGGTCGTGTCCTTCCCGTCGACGGTGCCCTCGACGACCAGCGCCGACAGCGGGGTCGGGCCGGCGCGCACCTCGTCGCCCTCGTGGAACTCCTTGACGGAGCCGCGCAGGTGGAGTTCGGCCCGACAGAGGTCGGGGTTGTGGACGCTGGTGAGGCGGATCTCCTCGACGTTGACGCCGGATAGCTCCTCGCCCTCGTGGACCAGCGGCACCGACGCCGGCTCGTCCAGTTGCTGCACGTCGAGCGCGTTGAACGCGTTGGTCGTCGGCTTGTAGCCGCCCTTCGGGCCGGGGACCCCCTCGACCAACTGGAGCGCCTTCAGGCTCTGCATCTGGTTGCGGATCGTCCCGGGGTTTCGGCCAACCTCCTCGGCGATCGCCTCGCCTTTGACCGCGGACTCGCGTTCGCCGTGGAGGTTGACGAGCGCCCTAAGAATCGTACGCTGGCTGGCCGTGAGCTCGATCGAAGACATTTGTCGAGATGTGACCGGCGGAAGCACATAAATCTGCGCACACCGGCGGCCGAAGTGAGGATGTTTGGGGAGAATACCCGGATCGTTCCACAGAACTGTTCAGAAATAGGCTTGGTCCGGACGGACGTGGGTATCGCCGAACGACAGGCCTTTGCCGCCGCCGGGTGGAGGCTCGCACATGAACGGCAAGCGCGTGCTCGTCACCGGCGGCGCGGGGTTCATCGGCTCGAACCTCTCGAACCACCTCGCGGCCGACAACGAGGTGATCGCGCTGGACAACTGCTACCTCGGCACGCCAGAGAACCTCGACGACGACGTGATCTTCGCGGAGGCGGACGTGCTCGACGACGACCTCCCGACCGACGTGGACGCCGTGTTCCACCTCGCCGCGCTCTCCTCCCGCGAGATGCTGGAGGAGAACCCCCGGCAGGGCGCCCGCGTCAACATCGAGGGGTTCGTCAACGTCGTCGAGCAGGCGATGGACGACGGCTGCGAGACGTTCGTCTACGCCTCGACCTCCTCGATCTACGGGAGTCAGGAGGACCCCTGCAGCGAGGCGATGCCCGTCGAGGCGTCGACGGGGTACGACGCGTCGATGATGGGCCGGGAGCGCTACGCAGAGTACTACTCCGACTTCCACGACCTCACGCTCGCGGGGATGCGCTTCTTCTCCGTCTATCAGGGGTACGGCGGCAACGAGGAACACAAGGGGGAGTACGCAAACACGATCGCCCAGTTCGCCGACGCGATCGCCGACGGCGAGTCGCCGGTGCTCTGGGGCGACGGCACGCAGACCCGCGATTTCACCCACGTCGACGACATCGTCCGCGGCCTCGAACTCGCCGCCGAGAACGAACTCGACGGCGTGTACAACCTCGGCGTCGGTGACCCCTACACGTTCAACGAGATGGTCGACATGATCAACGAGGAGCTGGGGACCGACGTGGACCCCGTCTACGAGCCGGTGCCGCTGGAGAACTACGTCTTCCACACCCACGCCGACCCCTCGAAGTTCAAGGACGCCACGGGCTGGGAGCCCGAGATCAGCTTCGAGGAGGGCGTGAGCCGGGTGTGCGAGCCGTACAAGGAACGCGAGGACGGCGAGAGCGAGCGCGAACGGCTACAGGAGTAGCTACTCGCTGTCCGCCAGCCCGGAGGAGTCGGGCTGGAGGACGCCGATCAGCCCGAAGAGATACCCGAGGGCGAGCAACAGGAGGCCGACCCCGCCGCCGGCAGTCGCCGCGCCGAGCGATACGAAACCGCCGAGGAGCAGCGTCAACAGCCCGAGTCGGTAAACTGTCTGGTTCACGGCCCACGGCTTCCCGCGGTCGCTACCTCGTTCTTTCGCCTTCCCCCACGGAGCGCCGAGTTTATCACCCGGAACCGCCCCACTCCAGCCATGCGCGTCGAGAACTCCTTCATCCCCGTCCGCGGGGTCGGCGAGACGACCGAACGCCGGCTCTGGGAAGACGACATCACCCACTGGGACGACTTCCACCCGAGCGCGGTCGGCCGCAAGACCGGCGAGCGCGTCGAATCGTTCATCGACGAGGCCCGGCCCCGCCTCGACGCCGGCGACGCCGCCTTCTTCGACCAGCAGTTCCCCTCCAGCGAGCGCTGGCGGCTCTACGAGAACTTCCGCGACTCGGCCTGCTTCTTCGACATCGAGACCACCGGGCTCGATCAGGAACGGAACGAGGTCACGACCGTCTCGTTCCACCGCGACGGCGAGACGACGACGCTCGTCAACGGCGACGACCTGACCGCCGAGAACGTCCGGGCGCAGTTCGCGGACGCCGACCTGCTGGTGACGTTCAACGGGAAGCGCTTCGACGTGCCGTTCCTCGAGACCTCGTTCGGCCTCGACGTGGAGACGCCCCACCTCGACCTGATGTACACCTGCAAGAAACTCGGGCTCTCCGGCGGCCTGAAGCCGATCGAGCAGGAGATCGGCATCGAGCGCGACCGACCGGACATCTCCGGCCGCGACGCGGTCCGCCTCTGGAAGGAGCACGAGCGCGGCGAGGACGGCTCGCTGGAGACGCTGATCTCCTACAACCGCGAGGACGCCGTCAACCTCCGGACGCTGGCCGACGAGGCGACCGAACGGCTGGACCGCCGGACGTTCGTCGACGGCTGAGGCGGGGCGGCCCGGAGACTTTTGTACGACCGGCCAGAGTCCCGCGGGTATGGGAGAGAACGGCGGCGACGAGAGCAGTGACGCGTCCGGCGGCGAGGCCCGTCGACGCGCGGCCGACGCGTCCGGGGAGGACGAGACCGTCCCGCGAGTCGATCTGGGGCTGCGGGAGCTGTCGGTGTCGGTGACCGGCCGGTCGGACGACGACCTCGAGGCCGTCGCGGAGAGCGCCCAGGACCTGATGGGCTACCTCGTCGCGGAGGCCGACGGACTGGAGGACGACCACGACGAGTACGGGCTGAGTTGATCGGGCGTCAGATCGACTCGACGATGTCGCCGATTCGGCGGGGTTCCCCCGAGATGTTGGGGTCCTCCTCGACGATCTTGAGCACCTCGTGGTCGGTCACGTCTGGGTAGGACTTCTCGGTCGCCTCCTCGATCAGCGCCTTCTCCAGTCGGAACTCGGTGCCCTCGTAGACGACGTCGACGCCCTCATCGTCGAACGAAAGTGCGGTCATGCGCCGACGTACGACGCCGCCGGGGGTTAACCTCACGCTTCCGGGGCGAGCCTCGGCCTCGTCACCGCCGAACGCGGCCGTCCAGCCGCGGATGCCGGCAACAACTGTCGAGAACCAGATGTATGTCTGACGGAGCCTTTTAAGTATGGAGACCGACCTATCGCGTGTATGTCGCTCCGTCAGGACCCGCTCGACGAACTGTCCATCCCCAGCGGCACCGTGGTCGAGGAGCACGACCTCGTCACCGACGGTGACGTGCTGGTCGGTGGCCAGTCGACCGTCGAGTTCGGAGTCCGCGGCCGCTCGGCCGCGGCCGGCGAACGGAGCAGTTTCGGCGGCCACATCGAGGCCGAGAACGACTGTCGGCTGGACATGTGGACCGACGTGGACGGCGACGTGCTCGTCGGCGAGGACGCCTACTTGGGGGAACGCGCCCGGATCGGCGGGCAGTTGATGGTCTCGGGCGATCTGGACATCGGCGACGACGTGGAGATCGAGGAGGGGTTCGAGGCCAACGGCTGGATCACGATCCGGAACCCGATGCCGACGCTGGTGTTCTACTTCATCGTGCTCTCCCAACTTCTCCGGCTGGGCGAGGAGGAGGCCGCCGACGACTTGGCGTACGCGCTGGCCGACGGCGGCGAGGCCGAGCAGGCGCCGCTGGTGATCCCGCGGGGATCGTCGGTCTCCGACGACGCGTGGCGCGTCTCGACGCCCGCGACGATCGGCTCGGACTGCCGACTCCACGGGAACATCCGCGCGACGGAGGTGACGATCGAGGAGCGCTCGGAGCTGTTCGGCAGCGTCCGCGCCCGTGGCGACGTGCACCTCCACTCCGGCAGCGTGATTCACGGCGACGTGAGCACGCGGGACGGCCGCGTCACGATCGACGCCGGCGCGAACGTCCGCGGCGACGTGTCGTGTGGCGACCTGCGCGTCCACGAGCGCGCGAACGTCGAGGGGACGATGCGCGCCGACGGCGAGATCCAGTTGGTGCAGTCCGACGACTCGGCGCCGACGGACCCACAGGAGCAGACGCCTGATTTCTGAGTTTCACGATTTTCTCGGCGAGGGAACGCTGTCGGCGCGAAGCGCTCGCGCCTCCGTGCGCGAGCGAGCGCGAGGGACGAGCGAGCGAACGGAGTG
>NZ_JBHUDH010000053.1:7664-25780 GCF_042678005.1 Halolamina salina
AGGGGCTGTCGGCTCGACGAACCCGGACGACGCAAGCACCGCAGGGAGCGAAGCGACTGAGGAGCGAAGCGAGTCCCGGGAGTCGAGCCGCCAGGGGCTTTCACGGTGTTGCTGATCCTGTTTACTCACCATACGCCACTGTGCCCGGTGCGAGCGGATAGAGAGTCTACCACCTTCCCAACTCAGAATCCCCAGTATCGACCGAAAGGCAGTTCCTCCCGTCCACTGAACCAACCCCCAACTAAATGCTCTCGGTCGCGCTCGCCGGCAAACCCAACGCCGGCAAGTCCACGTTCTTCAAGGCCGCCACGATGGCCGACGTCGACGGCGGCAACTACCCGTTCACCACCATCGACCCGAACCGCGGCGTCAGCCACGTCCGCACCGAGTGCCCCTGCCTCGACCGCGAACAGCGCTGTGACAGCGACAACTGCCGCGACGGGAAGCGCTACGTCCCGGTCGAACTGCTCGACGTGGCCGGCCTCGTCCCCGGCGCCCACGAGGGCCGCGGCCTCGGCAATCAGTTCCTCGACGCGCTGACCGACGCCGACGTGATCCTCAACGTCGTCGACGCCGCCGGCGCGACCGACGAGGAGGGCGAACCCGTCGAGGTCGGCACGTACGACCCGACCGAGGAGGCCACGTTCATCGAGGAGGAGATGGACCGCTGGCTCACCGGCATCGTCGACCGCAACTGGGAGTCCGTCGAGCGAAAGTCCCGCTCGCCCGACTTCGACATCGACGAGGCGCTGCACGACCTGCTCACGGGCTTCGGCGCCGACGAGTACGACGTGACCGCGACGCTCCGCGGGATGGAGTACCCCGACAACCCCCGGGACTGGACCGACGACCACCGCGAGACGCTCGCCCGCGATCTGCGAGCGCGCACGAAGCCGATCGTCCTCGTCGCGAACAAGATCGACATCGCGCCCGAGGAGAACGTCGAGGCGCTACGGGAAACCGACAAGCCGGTCGTCCCCTGCACCGCCGACGGAGAACTCGCGCTCAGAAACGGCGCCGAGGCGGGAATCCTGAACTACGACCCCGGCGACGAGGACTTCGAGATCGTCGGCGACGTGAGCGAGAAACAGGAGCAGGGCCTCGAGACGATTCGGGAGACGATGGCCGACCACGGCGGCACGGGCGTCCAGCAGTCGCTGAACGAGGCGGTGTACGGCCTGCTCGACCGACTCACCGCCTACCCCGTCCAGAACGAGTCGAAGTGGACCGACGGCACCGGCAACGTCCTCCCCGACGCGTTCCTGCTGCCCGAGGGGTCGACGCCGAAAGACCTCGCCTACGCCGTTCACTCCGACATCGGCGACGGCTACGTCCACGCCGTCGACGCCCGCGCGGGCCGGCGCATCGGCGAGGATCACGAACTCGAGGAGGGTGACGTGATCAAGATCGTCTCCACCGCCTCCTGATGGCCGACGGTGAGAAAATCGAACAGCGACCGCTCGCCGACCTCCACCCGAGCCAACTGCTCGTGAGCGCCGCGAAGCTCCGCGGCGTGTTCGAGTGGTGGGACGCCGACGACCCCGATCCGGAGCCGCTGCCGTATCTGGACCCTGTCGAGGATCTTGGACTCGACCCCGGAACGGTCGAGCCGGGCCGGGTCGTGCTCGCGGACGGCCACACGCGCGCACTCGCGACGGTCCTCTCGGGCACCGAGACGGTGCCGGTCGTCCGTGACCCCGACAGGGAGGAGCTCTCGATGGGGATTTACAGGGAGTGTCTCGGCTGGTGTATCGACGAGGGCGTCCGTCGGCCCGCGGATCTCGTCGGGCGGATGGTGAGCGACGAGACGTTCCGGACCGAGTGGGTCGAGCGGTGTCGGGCGGTCGCCGAGGAGTGAGCGCGACCCAAAAACGCTATTCCGCCGTTCTCCCACCGACAACACAGTGGTGGGCGAGTTCCGCACCAAGGACGGCCGCTGTATCGTCGCGGAGGACGGCCTCCGCATCCGGGTCGGCGAGCGGAGCCCGCTGGGGACGCTCCGCGACGCGCTGACCGACGAGGAGATTCCCCCGGTTCGGCGCGCGGGCGGCGCGCTGTTCGGCCTCGCGGTCGTCGTCGGCGTCGTGCTGGCGGTCCGGACGCTGCCGGTGTGGCTCTCCGGCGCCGGCGTAGGGCTGCTGCTCGCGTGGCTCGTCTGGTCGCGGCTCCACGGCGGGCAGCCCGAGAAGGAGATCAGCATCCAGTACGACGCCGTCGAGAGCGTCGAACCCGAGTACGGGCTCCCGCTTTTGACCCGGCCGCGGTTCGTGATCCGCTACCGCTCGGAGGGCGGCGTGAAACGGCGCTACGTGCTCTGTCCCTCGCGGCTCTACGGCTTCGGCGCCTACGAACGCGGAAAGGAGCTGTTCGCCGAACAGGGGCTGTGGCAGGAGCCGGAGGCGACTAACGACGAGTAGGCCATGGTCCGCGAACCCGACCCGGAGCGACCGTCCCGTCGGGTCGCCGCGGACCTGCGGGACTGGTTCGGCGGCGCCCCAGTCACGTGGGGCGCCGTCGCGCTGTTGCTCTGCTGGCACGCGCTCGCCCCGTGGCTCGCCGCCGCGTTCGGGGCGGACCGCTTCGGGGCGTGGTTCGTCGCGCGAGCGTCGCCCTCGCCGGGGTGGCTGCTCGCGGTGCTCAGTCACGCCGACCTGAACCACCTCACAGCGAACCTCCTCTTTCTGGTGATCTGGGGGACGATCGCCGAACACGCGCTGGGGGCGCGACGCTACGCCGGCTTCCTCGCCGCGACCGGCGTCGCCGGGATACTGGCACAGGTCGCCCAGTACGTCGTCGCGGGCGTCACCGGTGGGATCGTCGGCGCCAGCGGCGCGGCACAGGCCACGACCGCGTTCGCCGCCGTGGCGCTGGCGCGGGGGCGCGGCCCCGTCGAGAGCCCGGCGCTGCGCCGCGGGCTGGTGTCGGGCGCGGCCGTTGTCGTTACGCTCCAGCTGCTGAACGACTTCGTCGGCGCGTCGGCGATTGCCCCGGAGAGCTCGGGCGTCGCCCACCTGACGGGAATGCTCCTCGGTGCCGGCTACGCATTGGTCGAGGTCGGGCGGAACACAGCTTGACCGGCTCCGACGGAAGTATCGAACTCCGCGGGGTTACGCAGTGTCCTCGATCGTGAACGGGCCGTCGCCGGGGGGCGCGTCGAGGATCCCCTGTACGCGGTCGTGCCACTGGTCCCGGAACGTCGCGGCTTCCGCCTCGTCAGCGTCGCCAGCGACGAGCTTCGAGAGCATCCGCATCGGCGGCCCGCCGCCCTCGGAATCCGCGCCGGTCGCTGACGGGTCGAACGAGACGACGACCGCCGAATCGACGTCCGTTCGTTCGAAGCGGAACGCCCGGCCGGCGGCGTCCACCTCGCCGAACGTCAGGAGCTTTTCGCGGCCCCCGAATCCGCCGAAGCCGGCGAACCCCGTCTCGTCCGCCGCGCCGGTGATGTGCCGGACGACGTTCGCCATCGGGCCGAGTCCGGAGTCCCCCGGACTCCCCCCGACGGTGACCTCGATCTCCGAGCGTACCGGAAGCGTGTCCGGGTAGAGCCGTTCGAGCGCGAGTTGGGTCGACCGGTACGCACCGGCGACGGCCGGGCAGGCGTGTCCGGCGGCTTTCACGACGTCACCGAACGTCAGGACGAACGGTTCACCCGCCGGAACCGTTCCGAGAACCTCGGCGAGCGGGTCGCGGATCCGGATCGGGTCCGCCTCGGGGAGACGCTCCCAGTGCGTGTCAGTCGGTGCCTGTACCGTTCCGTCGGCAGTCGGTGAATCGATCTTACTCATGGTGGATCTCCAGGTAGGTCGTGTACTCCTTTCTGAGAAGTCGTCCGCGCTCGCTCTCGATGCCGAGCAGTTCGTGTGGCGTCTGTTCCGCCAGCCGTGGGTACTCCTGTTTCGCCCGTCTGTCGGTGCTTTTCACCACGAGCACCGCTCCCTCCGGGAGGTCTTCGAGCGCCCGTTGGACCCGGGCGATCCCGCTCGCACACCCGCGGCCGCGGTTGTCGACGGTCATGTCGGGTTCGACGCCGGCTCCCGCGTCCGGTGCTGTGGCCTCAGTCATCGCTCCGCACCTCCGAGCCACCCGCGGTCGGATCGCTATCCGCCGTCCCCTCCCCGCCGAGTTCGTCGAGTTCACAGACACCCTCGATCGGTGAACAGGCCCGCCACATCGGGCAGAGCTTGAACACGACGACGAGGACGCCGATGAACCCCACCTTCGCGAGCACCGTCAGGCCGACGGCGCTTCCCAGATACGCCTCGGCGTTCACCCCGAGTCCATCGACGGCCTGGTAGAGGCCGGTCAGGAACAGCGTCGGGATGACGAACCGGACCGCCCAGCGGAACCGCTCGAGCTGCTCGCCGGCCGCTCGGACGACCGGGACGGTCGGCCGCTTCTGCCCCGTCGGGACGGCGACGAAGATGTTCCACACTGCACCGCCGACCCACACCGCGAACGCCACGAGGTGGAGGACGCGCACCACCACTGCGGCAGGATCGAGGCCGGTCACCGCGACCTCTGCGACGGCCGTCGCGACGACGACCGCGAGTGCGAGCCCGAGCGTCACGACGCCCGTCGGAGTTCGGAACTGCCGTTCGACAGCCTCGCTTCCAAGTATCTGCACGAGGGCCATCGCGAGCAGCGCGCCGACCAACGCGGCGTACCCGACGAGGGCGGTCGTCGGTCCGAACACGGCGACGTACTCCCGGAGAACTACGGCCCCGCTGACGGCCAGAACGACGGTCGCGCCGGCCGCGATGCGGTCGAAGCGATCGTACATCTCCGCGCAGTAGTCGGCGGCGTCGTCGCCGAGGTCGGCGGGTCGGACGAAGACGTGTTTCCAGACGAGTCCGCCAGTGAGAACGCCCAGTCCGACGAGGTACAGCCACTTGGCCACCGCACCGGCGAGAGTCGCGGTCCCGTCGAGGGTCGCTGTCACCCACGTGCCGGCCAGCGATGCCGCCAGAATGACGCCGAGGGCGACTTTCGGAAGCGTGTACCTGTCGAAGAGGGCGTCGGGCTGTTCCGCGGTGGTTCCGGTTTGGGGTTCTGGCATGAGGTGTGGCCTCCCCTCGGCGAGGGGTTAGCCCGGCCGAAAGCTAAGCACCGGGGCGGAGATATTCGGGCGAGAGCACTTGCCGTCTCGCTCGGGGGGCGCCGTCAGCGTCGCTCGCCCCCACCCGAACGTTCGAAGTACGGCGACGGTCACACGTGGCACATCACAGCCTCTGCTCTCGGGACCGACCACCGGACGCGTTCGCGAACATCTCAGGGAGAGAGCTTTCCCGAACTGACAGCGTAGGGGAGTGCGATGACCGAGCGGACACCTTCGGGCGGGTCCCGAGAGACCGTCGAGTGGCGGCGGCTGTCGCCCGGTGAACTGCCGTCACCCATCGTTCGTCGGCTCCCCTACCTCGAACTGAAGCTCGAACACCCGGAGCTCGAACCGTCCGGGATCGGCGATCGGTTCTTCCCCGACGCCGTTCCGTACGAACTCGACGGGACTCGACGGGTCTTCTACTGGCGGCCGTCGATGGCGTCGTCAGCCGGGGAGCCGAGCGACTGGGAACTGGCCTGTGCGACGACGCACGAACTCCGCGGAGTCAGTTCGCTCCCGGCGGACGCTCCGCGGCTCGTCACTCGGGGCGACGACCGGACGGTGGTCGCCGTCGACGGCACGATCGGCGGCGAGTCGACGACGACGGTCGTGTCGTCGTACTCGGTCCCCGACGTTTCCGTCGAGAACTGTTCGGACTCGGCGGTCGAACTGACGGTCGACGGAGCCGAGTACAGTATCGCGGCGGGGGAACGCCGGCAGATTGCGCTCGAGGAACGACACGTCGAACTCGTCGGCGAGGACGGCGAATCGACGAGCGTCACCCCGGAGATCGGCGTCCGGTTCCCGGGTCGGCGCGAACTCCACCACCCGGCTCACGGCGCGACGTACCGGCTGTTCCCCTCGTTCGACATCGACGTCGACCAGCTCCCGAACCCGCTACCGATACCGACCGCAGCCCGCGAACTCGACGACACCGCCCTCGCGGAAGCGTTGGGCGTCGATCTGTCACGGCGACCCTACCCCGAACGAGTGCTCTGGCAGGCGTTCGCTCATACGGCGTTCGGCCGCCACACCGGCGCGGAGCCGGAGCTGGCGCAGTTGGCTACCGGCCACATCGGACTCCGGATCAGGGAGTCCCGAACGGAGTGAGTGTCGCCCGTCGGGCCGGCCAGAGCGCACCGGTCGAAACCGAAGAAATTCGGGAGTACGCTTTCCGACGTCGCTGGGAGAGTACGCGGTATGTCTTCAGAGACACAGTCCGGGCCGTCGCCGTCGTTCACACCGTCGCTATCCGACGTCGAGCCCGGGACGGCACGCTACCTCTTCGCCATCTCCGTGCTCTCGGAGTCGGGGACCGGCCGGGTTACGACCGGCGAGCTCCGGGAGTACCTGAGTGTGGCGCCGGCGAGCGTCACGGAGATGTTCTCGAAGCTCGACGGTCGGGGGTTCGTCGAGTACGAGAAGTACCGCGGAGCGACGCTGACAGACCGGGGAGAGAGCCTCGCCACGGAAGCGCGGTGGCGGTTCTGCGTCGTCTCCACGTTCTTCGACTCCGTACTCGGGGCGGCGCTCGACGAGGAGACGGCGCTCGAGATCAGCTTCGCGTTGCCCGAAGACGGCGTGTTCCGCCTCCGTGATCTGGTCGAATCGGAGTGTCTGAACTGCTGCCCGGAGGCGGAGGGAGGCGCCGAACGGTGTGTCGCCTGACCGGACCCCCGAATCGCTTCGGCAGAGGGTGTATCCGGCTACTCGACGACTACCGACTACAGCAATGAGTACGCAGGTCGATCTGCGCGACCGGCCGGAAGCGGAACACCGTGAACAACTGTTCGACGCGTTGGAGGCGTCCGAATCCGGCGACTCCCTCGACATCGTCGCCGATCGGGATATCGACTCACACCTGGTCCGCTACCAGATCGAACGCGGTCGGAGCCTGGACTGGGAGTACGCGGACCCCGACGCGGAGCCGCGGGAACTCCGGCTGACCGTCGGCGATGCGCTCGACGACGCCGCCGCGGGGACGATCGACGTTCGCGACCTGAAGCCACAGCGCCGACACGAGGCGCTGCTCGACACCTTCGACGAACTCGGGGACGGCGAGGGGTTCGTTCTCGTGAACGACCACGACCCCAAACCGCTCTACCACGAGCTCCGGTCGATGCACGGCGATATAGTCGACTGGGAGTACACGAGCCGAGAGTCCGGAGAGTGGCGCGTGGAGGTGACCAAGACCGGCGACTCCGCACCAACCGAGGACGACGTCGTCACGCGGTACGACGTCCGCGAGATCCCCAAGGAGGAGCGCCACCCGACGATCCACCATCGCTACGGGATGATCCCGGAGGGCGGGACGATGGAGCTCGTCGCCCCTCACGAACCGCGACCGCTCCACCGAGAGTTCCGCGAGCGGTACGGCGAGTCGTTCAGTTGGGAGGTCGTCGAATCGAAGGTCGGCCGCTGTCGCGTTCGGATCACGAAAGAGGGAACCCACGAGGGCGATAGTTCGTCCACGGCAGACGACGAGGTGGCAGAATCATCGGACGACGAGGTGGCAGAATCGTCGGACGACGAGGTGGCAGAATCATCGGACGACGAGGTGGCAGAATCATCGGACGACGAGGTGGCAGAATCATCGGACGACGAGGTGGCAGAATCGTCGGACGACGAGGCGGTCAAGGTCGCTGAGGAGCTTGACGTGAGAGACCTCCCCCCGGCACAGCGACACGAGCAGATCTTCGAGGCGTACGAGGAGTTAGACGTCGGCGAAGGGTTCGTCCTCGTGAACGATCACGATCCGAAGCCGCTCTACCACCAGTTCGAGGCCGAGGCGGGGCCGGAGTTCCACTGGTCCTACCGAAAGCGCGACCCCGAGGAGTTCAGAGTCCTCGTCGGGAAAGCGGCGGTCGCGGACGACGCGGTGACCGAGGAGTCGGGGGCGCCGTTCTGACGATGGCCGAACCGTCGACGGACGCCGAGGTCAGCGTGACGTTCTACCCGCAGGAGTGGGTCGATTCACCTGGGGAGGCGCACGACTGGGACAAGAAACGGCTGGTACCCGCGCCCGACAGCGACCCGGTGTCGTTCACCGTCCCCAGGGAAGACGCCACGGACGACACCGGGGCCGTCTTCGCCGACGAATCGTACGAGGCGAACCTGTTGCAGTCGCATCCGTCGGCGCCGGACTGGGTGCGGAACTGGGACGGGCCGTACTACGTCCGAACTGACGACGAGGACGAGTAGGACCCGGTCGTTCACCGGTTCCGCGCCTCACGCCATCGAAAACCGACCGCCCGAATATCTCCGGGAGCAACTGTACCCCGGACGACGACGAACGGGTCGGTATGCCGAGCATCCCATCGCCGTTCGGCGGGGACGACGACGAGGACCTGTTCGACGGCTACGACGAGTTCGTCCCGAACGACACACCGACGCCCGGCCCGTTTCTCGAACCTCACGCGGTGCTTGACGGGCTGGATCACCTCGCGTTCCACCGCCTGACGCGGGAACTGTTCGAGGAGCGGAAGGTGTACGACATGACGTTCAACTACAACCTCGCCCGGCTGAATCTGGACACCCGCCACAAAAACGCCGGCTACCGCTACGCCGTCGAGCGGGGGGACGCCGACGACGCGATCGACGACGGGGACGCCGAACGCGTCCTCCGGGCGGAGTTCACGCCGACGACGCCGTTCTGTCCGCAGACGCACACGCTGACGATCGGGTCGTTCCGGGCGTGGAACGGTCTCTCCGACCGGCACGAGTACGACCTCGTTCGCGTCCGTGCCGCACCGATGCACCACCAGAGCACCGAAATCAACGATCAGCTCGCGGAGCTCGAGGAGAAGTACCTCGAAACCGAGAACGTGACCGTCGTCCCGGAGGAGAGCGACGAGGTCGGATCGAACCCGATGGAGCGGAGCATGGAGAACGAAAGCCCCAGTCGCGGGTCGCCGGACGCGCCGTTCTGAACGCCGCTCTCCCCCACGCCCCTCGACGGCTACTTAGGTGCGATCCGAAGATGTTCGCGCTGACTTACTTTTAGGTACGGCTAAAACTACGACCGAAGACGTTCGGTCCCCTCGGGCGACGGAGTCGAGGGGCGGAGCGCCACCAGAACCATGCCCTACGCAAAACTCACGATTACGGTCCCGGACGCGGTCTGGATCGGCGAGCTGTCACAGACGTACCCCGACACGAGCTTCCGGGTGCTCGCCGCGACTGCCAACACGGCGACGGGCGTCGCCCGGATCGAGATCATCGGCGACGACCCCGACGCCGTCCGCGAGGAGATCCGCGGCTACGACTCGGTGACAGATCTGACGGTGTTCGAAACCGAGCCCGGAATGAGTCGGGTGCAGGTCAAAACGACGGTGCCGCTGCTACTGAGTGCGTTGCAGGACTCCGGCGTCCCCCTCGAGATGCCGTTCGAGGTCCGGGGCGGCGAGATGACGCTCGAAGCGACCATCCCACAGCAGACGCTCTCCGAACTCGGCGAAACCCTCGACGAGTTCGGCATCCACTACACCGTCGAGCGGATCCAGCAGGACGTGGATTCGGACCCGCTACTGACCGATCGGCAGCAGTTGGTCCTCGACGAGGCGATCGACCGCGGCTACTACGACACGCCGCGGGAGACGACGCTCGTGAACCTCGCGGACGAACTGGGCATGGCGAAGTCGACGTGCAGCGAGATCCTCCACCGAGCGGAGGGGCGAGTGTTGAAACAGTACAGGAGCGACGATCGCGACGCCATGGCCGAAGTCGCGGCGTCTCCCGACTGATAGTTCCCCGCCAGCAGCGGTCCGGATCGGACGAACATATGCGGCTGTAGCTTTCTGTACGGGCGAGTCGAACGCGAAGCCGGCTCCGTAATGATCGTAGTTTCGAACCGGGTTCAGGTGCCCGACGCACGCATCGACGCCTTTCTCGATCGGCTCCGGACTGACCACGGTATCGAGGACCACTCTGGGTTTCGGGGGATGAAGGTGCTCTCCCCGGTCGATGCGGAGGGGCACGTCACGATGACGTTCTGGGACTCGATCGACGACTACGAGGATTGGCGTGAGGGGAGCGCGTACGAACGCGCACACGAGAACTCGTCGGCGGCGGACGCCTTCGAGCGGCCGAACGACGTCGAGATCCACGAGGTGGTCGTCGAACGGGAGCCGGCCGACGACGTGGGACAGTCCGATTAGAGAGCGCGGCTTCTGATCACAGGGATGGTTGGCTCAGGGGGCGTCAGTCGGTGGACTCACCGCTTCGCTGTCGCGAGTGCGGTTTCCATGGTCGGCCTCCAGGCGGCGTGGCTGTTCGACGCCGGCTATCGGGTCGTCGCCCTCCTCGGACTGTTCGGCGCCGTGCTCCCGATGGTCTTCGGGATGGCGTACCTCCTGATCCCCTCCTACGTCGGTCGGACGCTCTCGACCGGACGGCTCCCCGGGGTTCAGTTCGTCGCGAGCTACGTCGGGACGGGGCTGCTCGTCGCCCACGAGCTGTTCGGACTGCGCCGTATCGTGATGACCGCCGGGATCGTCTGCTGGAGCATCGGGGTCGCCGTCTTCGTCGCAACGCTTCTCCGGACCGTCGGTCCGGCCCTCGGAACGTCGCAGGACCTCGTGGGTCTCTCGGGAACGCAGTCCCGACGATCGACGCGTCTCGCGACGGTCGCGATCCCCGTCGGGTTCGGGTACCTCGTCGCCGGGACGGTCGTACTCCTCTCGATCGCGTTCGACCTCCCGATACCCCTCACCCCCACGTTCCCGACGGTCGTCCACTTCTACGCGACGGGGTTCGTCGCACTCCTGATCTTCGCGCTCGGGGTTCAGCTCATGGCCGGCTTCTTCAGGGTCGCGCCGCCCAGGCCGCTGACGTACCTCCTCCTTCTCTCCGGCGGGATCGCTCCGGGACTGCTGGCGACGACGTTCTACCGGCCGCCGTGGTTCGTCGTCGGTGCGGGCCTCGAACTAGTCGCGATGGTCGGCTACGGCGTCGCGGTGACGATCGTCGTCTCCCGAACGGACCGGCGCCGCGTCGGCCTGTCCGGCATCTGGCTCGGGGCGCTCGCCGGGGTACTCGCCGTCGGCGTCGCAGTCGCCCGGGTGACGGGCTTTCTCGATCCTCTCGCTATCGGCGTTCACGTCGTCGGCGCGCTCAACGGGTTTCTGCTCCTGACGGTTCTGGGGTACGCCTACCAGTTCTTCCCCGTGACGAGCGGGCAGTTCCCGGGGGCGACCGAACGGTCCGGACGGACCACGATCCTCCTCCTCGGAACGGGTACCGGACTCTACGCACTCGGTACGGCCGTCGAACTCCCCTGGCTCCCGATTGCGGGCGGGGTTCTCTCCTTCCTTGGCGCCGGCGGGTACGCGTACCTGATGGTCCGCCGACTGCGATGGGGGTTGAACGGAGAGTGAGTTCCGATGGACCTCTCACGGGGTCGTCGCAGCGAACACACGAACCGCTGAGTTCCCCGTAGGCGAACCACAACGGCGGCCGTGAACATCTTCGGGAGAACTGGTTCGGTTCCCGCGGCGCCTCCTCCCCGCATGAGTGATTCGGCGATAGCCGCCACAGGAACCCAGATACTCCGCCCGGATTACGCGAGTCGCCGTTCGAAACCCCAAACGGCGGAGGTGACCCGATGACGGTCTACACCGGTCGAGGCGACAACGGGAACACCGACCTGCGGGGCGGCGACCGGGTCTCGAAGACGCATCCGCGTATCGAGGCCTACGGCACCGTCGACGAGTTGAACGCGTTGCTCGGCCGAGTCCGTCCGGCACCCGCAGGCGATGTCGACGACACCCTGGAGGCGGTCCAGAACCACTTGTTCGTCCTGCAGGCCGAACTGGCGGATCCGGAGAGCCACGAGGAGACCCCGGAGATCACGGACGAACACGTCGAACTCCTCGAGGAGTGGATCGACGACGCGGAGGCCGAGCTACCGAAGCAGGACTCGTTTCTCCTCCCGGGCGGGACGGACACCGGGTCGGCGTTACACCACGCGTGTACGGTGTGCCGCCGGGCGGAACGCCGCGCTGTCGTGCTCGACGAGATGTCGGCGCCCCTCGATCCACTCGTCGTGACGTATCTAAATCGGCTCTCGGACCTCCTGTACACGTACTCCCGCCTCAGCAACCACCGAGAGGGAAGTATCCCGGACCAACCGACGTACGAACTGCAGCCGGACTGAAGCGGAGACGTCGCCGCTCCGTTCCCCTCCTTATCCCTGCAGGCGGACGGTCGTCTCTCCGCCGGATTCGTCGACGGCGACAAGCCCGTCATTCCGCAGATCCGACAGAATTCCCCGGAGCCACTCCCGACCGTGCTCGCCGTCGGGGGCGTAGTCAATCCGGATGCGGTGGCCGAGCGTGTCCAGGTCCATCTCGTCGTGTTCGCCGAGGAGTCGAACGACCCGCCCGCGGAACTGTCGGCGGCTCCCCTCGAAGCTCGGCTGTTCGGGCACGTCCGGCGCGGTGAAGTCGCCGGTCTCGTAGGCGTGACACCACCGGCGCCACGGGCAGCCAGCCTCGTCGCAGTTGGGCGACTTCGTGCAGGCGACGCCGCCGAGTTCCATGATCGCGTTGTTCCAGACCCGTGACTCGCCCTCTGGCATCAGTTCGCTGGCGGCCGCCTCGAACGCCGCGTCGTCGTCGGGCACGTCGAACGCGCGGTAGGTGACCCGCTCGACGTTCGTGTCCACGACCGCGTTCCCGTTGTTGAACGCGAACGACGCGACCGCGTTGGCGGTGTACGGGCCGACCCCCATCAGCTCCTCGAGTTCGTCCGGCTCCTCGGGGTACTCGCCGCCGTACTCCTCGACGACCTGATTCGCGGCCTCGTGGAGGTACTTCGCGCGGTTGTTGTACCCCAGCGAGTGGTCAGTCCAGAACGACACCACCTCGCTGCGGTCGGCGTCGGCGAGGGCGTCGACGGTCGGCCACCGCTCGCGGAAATCCTCCCACGCGGAGATGATCCGGTCCAACTGAGTCTGCTGGCTCATCACCTCGCTGACGTGGATCTCGTAGGGGTCGTCGGTCTGCCGCCACGGGAACGGCCGGTGGTCGGCCTCGTACCACTCGATCAGCGCCTCGCGGACGGCGTCGAGATCCAGATCCGGGGGGAGGGAGGCGTCGGCGGCGCTCGCGCCGCCGTCGGCGTCAGTCATGCGCGGAGGTGGGGACCGGCGTCGCTAAAACGGCGCGGTCGCGGGGCGTGAGTCGTCCGCGCCGGGAACGTTTCCGATATTTAACTCTTCCGTCCAGGTTCCGGTTCGACAGCCCTGGATCCATTTATAAGCTGGCGGCGGTCGGAGCGTCTCCCACAGCGAACGATGTCACGAGACAGACTGTCGGACGCGATCGGTTTCGTCACGCGACACACCCGGCTTACGTTGCTGGTGATGGTCCTCCTGTCGGGGGTGGTGGTCGCCGGGATCCCCCAGCTCGACACGGGGAGTCAGGCCGGCGCCGACGCCGACGCGTTCGACGACGTCGAGCGCGTGCAGAAGGCACAGTACGCACAGAGCCAGTTCGGCGGGTCCGACGACGGCCCGGACCGCAGCTTCGAGGCCGTGTACGTCCGGGACGACGACGGCAACGTCCTCTCGAAGAGTTCCCTACTCGCCGGGCTACGCTACCAACGGACGATACGCGAGAACGAGACGATCGACGCCGCCCTCCACGACGACGGCGTCACGGGGCTCTCGAACCTCGTCGCGAAGCGTGCGGCCGGCAGCCCGAACGCCTCGTTCGACGAGCAGATCCGGGCGCTCGAGGGCGCGACGCCCGCCGAGGTCGAACGGCTGGTCGGCCGGACGCTGTCGAACGATCCGCGGGCGTTGCGCTACCTGCCCGCGGATCACGGGCGGAACGAGACGACCGCGACCGACCGCCGGCTGCTCGTCGCGTTCGACGCCGACGCCGGCAACGGGACCGTCGACAACGCGACCGCGGCGCTGTACCACAGCGCGAGCGAGCGCTCCGCCGCCGGCTTCTTCGTGGTGAACTCTGCGGCCATGCGCGACGCCAGGAGCCACTTCTTCGGGGAGATGGTCGAACTTGTAGTGCCGGCGGCGTTGGCGTTCATCCTCGTCGTGCTCGGGTTCGCGTACCGTGACCTCGTCGACGTGGTCGTCGGCATGGTCGGCGTCGCCCTCTCGGTGGTGTGGATGTTCGGCCTGCTCGGCTGGCTCGGCGTGGCCGCCGGCATGACCAGCATCATCCCGGTGGTGCTGGTCGCCGGGCTGAGCATCGACTACGGCTTCCACGTGTTCAACCGCTACCGCGAACAGCGCGGCGAGGCGGAGGCGATCCGCGAACCGATGCGTCGCGGCGTGAGCCTCGTCGCTACGGCGCTAGTGCTCGTCACGGTCACCGCGGCCATCGGGTTTCTCGCGAACCTCTCGAACCCGCTGCCGCTGATCCGCGATCTCGGCGTGTCGATCACGCTCGGCGTCGTCTCGGCGCTGCTGATCTTCCTCACGGTCGTCCCCGCGCTCAAGATCGAAGTCGACGGGCTGCTCGAACGCGCCGGGATCGACCGCCACAAGCGGGCGCTCGGTCACGGGCGCTACCTCCGGCCGGCCCTCACGAAGGCGGTGACCGTCGCACGGCGCGCCGCGCCGGCCGTGCTGGTCCTTACACTCGTCGTCGGGAGCGCCGGCGGCGTCGCGTGGGCGGACCTCGACGAGGAGAGCTACCAGCAGAACGACGGCGTGGTCGCGGAGTGGAAACAGGAGCTGCCGGACCCGATCGGCTGGGACCCCCACCCCGTCCCGGAACGGAGCCAACACGTCGACGAGGTGTACCAGCCCGCCAGCGCCGAGGCTGCCACACAGGAGCCGATCCTGATAGAGGGCGAGGTCACGAGCGACGACACGCTCGAGGATCTCCGGCGCGGCGTCGACTACATCGACGAGCAAGGGCTGGTGGTCGATCGCGCGGATACCCCCGGGGTCCGCTCGCCCGTGACGGCGATGCAGTCCGTCGCCGCGCGGAACGACTCGTTCGCGGCCGTCCTCGACGACGCCGACACGGACGGCGACGGCGTGCCCGATCGGAACCTGGAAGGGGTGTACGACGCGTTCTACGCCGCGGACAGCGAGGTCGCGAGCAGCGTCATCGAGCGGGACGACGGCGAGTACGAGTCCCTGCTCGTGACCCTATCGCTCGACGCCGACTACGCCGATGCCAGTGACGTCGTCCCGGAGCTCGCCGAGGGCGCCGACCGCATGGCCGACGGCGACGATCGGACCGCGACCGTCGTCGGGAACCTCGCCGTCAACGATGCGGTGCTCGGCGAGGTCGTCGGCGGGATCCTCACGACGATGGTGCTCGCGCTCGCGGCCATCACGCTGACGCTGGCCGCCGTGTTCGAGTACATGCACGGCAGCGCCACGCTCGGGCTGGTCGTCTCGGTCCCGATAGCACTGGTGCTCGGGCTCGTCATCGGCGGAATGGCCGTCCTCTCGATCCCGCTGACGCTGCTGACCGCGCTGCTGATGAGCCTGGTCATCGGGCTGGGCGTCGACTACAACATCCACGTCGGCGACCGCTTCGCCGACGAACGCCGCGCCGGCGCGGGCACGTTCGAGGCGCTCGAAGCCGCCGTCACCGGAACCGGTGGCGCGCTGCTGGGCAGCACGCTCACCTCAGCGGGCGCGTTCGCCACCATCGCGCTCGTTCCCCACCCCCAGCTCCAGAGCTTCGGGGCGATCGTGGTCGTCGCCATGACGACGGCGTTCGCCATGAGCGTCCTCGTCCTGCCGAGCCTGCTGACCCTCTGGGACCGCTACGTCCCCGCGAGCGTCGCGACCGCGGCGACTCCGGCCGAGATCCCACAGGACTGAGGACCGTAAGCCCCCGCGCTGCCCGACCGATGCCGGCGAACGAGCCATCCCACCCCGGTTGCCCATCACCGGCGAGCGAGCCACAAGCCGTATTCCCCTCCCGCCGAACCGTCGGGCATGAGCCTCGACGATCTCGACGAGAACGTGACCGCGAACTACGCCGCGCTGGGCGAGGAGACGACCGTCGACCTCGACCCGGAGACACGGAACGAGCTCGCGATGCTGTCGGCAGCGATGGGCACCGACACCGACGAACTCCTGCGCCGCGGCGTCCACGCGCTGTTCCAGCAGGCCGTCAGCAGCGGCGACCTCGACTTCCACCTCCGGACCGGCTACGACGTGACCTACGACGAGTACCTCGCGGGCGCGACCTACGAGGAGATGACCGGCGCCGATCAGTACCCCGAGCGCGACGAGGACCGGCGGTACAACATGTAGCCCGACCTTTTGCTGCGGTCGCTCGTTTCACTCGCTCCCTGGCAAAAGCTCGGCCACCAGCCGACTCGCTCCCGTTGGTCGCTCGTCGTCTCACTCGCTCACTGCGTTCGCTCGCGGAGGATGAGAACAGGAGTTCCGCCTCAAGTCGCAACCGCAGACGCTCAGTTCGCGGCTTCGACCGCGTCGACGAACAGCTCCGCACCGAGCTCGATCTCGCGTTCGGTCACGTCCATCGGCGGCAGCACGCGGATCGTCTTCTGCCCGCAGGCAAGCAGCAGCAGGCCGCGCTGGAAGGCGGCGTCGACGATATCGTCACGCAGCTCCTTCGACTCGAAGTCGATTCCGAGCATCAGGCCCTTGCCGCGGACGCTGGTGACGCCGTCGAGGTCGGCGTCCCGGAGGATCTCCTGGAACTGCTGCCCGCGCTCGGTCGCGTTGTCGAGCAGGTCGTACTCCGCGATGGCGTCGATGGTGAACGCGCCGCGGGCGGCGGCCACGATGTCGCCCGCGCCCCACGTCGAGGAGAGCCGCCCCGTCTCCTCGGGGAAGATCTCCGAATCGGAGACGGTCGCGCCCACGCGCAGCCCCTTCGCGGAGGTGATCACGTCGGGGTCGAACGGGTAGTGCTCGGAGGCCCACCACTCGCCGGTGCGGCCGAGGCCGGACTGGATCTCGTCGGCGATTAGCGTGATGTCGTGCTCCTCGGTGACCTCGGCCACGTCGCGGGCGAACGCCTCGCTGGGGAAGCGGTAACCGCCCTCGCCCTGGATCGGCTCCATGATCAGGAACGCGACCTCCTCGGGGTTGACGTGGCCCGTCTTCGGGTCGAGCTTCGAGCGCAGCGCGGAGGTGCCGCCCGCGAAGTAGCCACACTGGCAGTCCTCGGGCGCGCCGTCACAGGCACAGAACGGGAAGTCGTGCACAGACGCGATCTCGGGGAAGCGACGGCGGTACACCTCCTTCGAGCGGTTGAGCGAGAGCGTGCCGAGCGTCCGGCCGTGGAACGCGCCCTCGAAGGTGAGTGCGTACTTCCCGAGGGGGGTGTGGTCGTAGGAGATCTTCATCGCGTTCTCGACCGCCTCCGCGCCGGAGTTCGAGAGGAACACGGTGTCCATGCCGAACTCCTCGGCGGTGGCGGTGATGCGATCCATCAGCCCTGCGGCGCCGGGCAGCCCCTCGCCCGGCGGCTTCCCGTCGGAGGCGTAGAAGTCCTGTCCGGCGATCTTCACCGGGTCGAACAGGTCGAACTCCGAGAGCGGCTCGGTGATCTTGGGGTTGTTGTACCCCAGCGGCGCCGCGGCGACGTGGCTGGTGAAGTCCATCAGCACGTTGCCGTCGACGTCGGTACAGAACGGACCCTCGGCGGGCGCGGTGTGGTCCCAGACGAACTCGTAGACGTACGTGCTCGGTGCCGCGAACTCGTGGTGGTAGTCGACCCACTCCGTGGCTCGGTCGCCGGGGAGGTCGGTGACCTCCGGCTCCGCAGTGTCCCGGTCCATGCTTGAGAGAGCGGAGGGGCTGTTGTTAAGCTGGCGGTCCGCTCAGAACCCCGGCCCGAACAGGATCGCCGCCCCCGCCACCGCCGCGGTGACGGCCAGCAGTAGCACCGACCAGATAGCCACCGAGCGGGCGAACCGCCGCGGCCCCGAGAGGGTGAGCCCGGCCTTGACCGCGATGCTCGATCCCGACGCGAGCAGGACGGCGATCACGAGCAGGAGCACGACCCCCGGCCCGAGGCTCACGCCGCCCTCGCCGATCGTCCAGTGG
>NZ_JBHUDH010000053.1:25837-29500 GCF_042678005.1 Halolamina salina
CCGACGTGGTCGCGCCCGCCGAGGAGACCAGCCCCGAGATCGCCGCGCTGACGAACAGCCCCGCGGTGCCGAAGCGGGCCTGTGCGAACGCCGAGCCGACGAGGATCACCGCGAACACCGCGCCGAAGGTGAGCGCGTTCCGCATCGAGAACGGGCTCTCGAGTTCGACGTCGAGCGACGTGTCCCAGTCGGCGGTCAGCGCGGCCGCGCCCACGCTCGCGAGCACCAGTGCGCCCAGCGGCGCCGCCGCCGCGACGAGCACGGGCACGCCCGAGGTCAGCGTGAAGAAGAGGACGATCCCGAGGTTGCGCGCGGCCATCGCGGCGTCGGCCAGCAGCACCGCGGCGACGGCGTACTCCGTCACCGAGTCGCGCTGGCGGACGTGATCGAGCATCGAGCCCACGACCGCGGTCGAGGACGCCAGCCCGCCGAAAAAGCCCGTGATAGCGACGCCGCGGCCGCCGTAGCTCCGTACCAGCGCGTAGTTCGCGATCCCGATCCCCGCGACGGTGACGACCATCAGCCACGCCACCCGCGGCGGGAAGCCGACGCCGAAGAGGTCCATCTCCTCGGCGGGCAGGATCGGGTAGATCACGAACGCGAGCACGGCGAACTCCGTCGAGGAGCGCAGTTCGGCGCGGTCGAGGCCGCCGGCGAAGGAGTGAAGCTCCCGTTTGAGCACCAGCAGCGCCGAGGAGAGCACCGCCACCGTCACCCCCTCGATCACCAGCCCACCCGCAACGAGCGCGCCGATCCCGTAGGCGACGAACATCGAGACGCTGGTGGTCAGCGAGAGCGAGGCGTCCTCGCTGTCGCTCTGGAGCTCCCGGACCGCGAGCAGCCCGCCCATCAACAGGACGAGCAGGCCGCCGACCGCCACCAGCGCGCCGGTGGTGGCGACGCGTTCGGCCAGCAGCGTCGTCGTCGCGCCCGACAGCGTCAACAGCGAGAACGTCCGCACGCCCGCCGACTTCTCGGACCACTCGCGTTCGAGGCCGAGGAACAGCCCCAGCGCGGCGGCGATCGTCAGCCGGACCACCGGCTCCGACAGCGGGGCGGCGAACAGCGTGTCGGCCTGCAGCGGCGGCATGGGTCGCTACGTACCGCACCCGGCACGTAAATGTCTACGGGCTGGTGCGGCGCTCGGGCCGGGAACACGCTTATACTCGCGCCGGTCCCCTCGGGGGGTATGGAGCTCTTGGAGGTCGACAAGGGGCGACTGGCGTGGGGGGCGCTCGGCGTCGCGCTCGCGGGCGCGCTGGTGTTCATCGCCTACTCCTTCGTCGGGACGTTCGTGTTCGGCCTCTTCGTCTACTACGCGACCCGGCCGATCTACCGGCAGCTCCGGCGCGCGCTCGACAGCCCCAGCCTCGCCGCCGCCGTGTCGTTGTTCGCGCTGGTGCTGCCGGCGCTGGTGCTGGTGGGGTACGCGCTCACCATCGTACTGCAGGAGCTCGATCGCTACGCCCAGACGACCACCATCGATGTCGAACAGCTCGGCATCGACCCGGCGCTACTGGACGGGATCGCCGACCCGGAGAGCCTGCTTCAGGGCGGGATGGTGGAGATGCTCACGTCGGCCGACCTGTCGGGGCTGCTCGGGTCGATCGAATCGGCGTTCGGCACCGTCGCGGTGTTGGGCATCGCCGGCATCCACCTGTTCGTGATGCTGGCGATGGCGTTCTACCTGCTCCGGGAGGACCACCGGCTCGCGCGCTGGTTCGTCCGGAACTTCGACGACGACCGCGGGACCGTTCGGACGTTCTTCGGCGCGGTCGACCGGGACTTCAACTCGATCTTCTTCGGCAACATCCTCAACGCGATCCTGACCGGGACGATCGCCGTGATCGCCTACTCCGTGCTGAACGTGTTCGCGCCCCCCGGCGGGTCGATCCCGGCGGCGGCGCTTGTGGGGATGCTCGCCGGCATCGCGAGCCTGATCCCCGTCGTGGGGATGAAACTCGTCTACGTGCCGGTCGCGCTGGTGCTGGCGATCCAGTCGGCGCTCGCGGGGACGGCCGGCGGGTTCGCGTTCGTCGTCGCCTTCGTCGCGGTGTCGTTCGTGATCGTCGACACGATCCCCGATCTCGTGCTCCGGCCGTACGTCTCCGGGCGGTCGCTCCACGTGGGTGCGCTGATGCTCGCGTACACGCTTGGGCCGCTGCTGTTCAGCTGGTACGGGATCTTCCTGATGCCGATGCTGCTGGTGTTCGTCGTCCACTTCACCCGGGTCGTTCTCCCCGAACTGATCTCCGGGGAGGCGATCGAGCCGTACGCGGTCGACCCGAGCTACATCACCGTCGGCGCCGGGGAGTTCGCGTTCAGCGGGGACGAAGAAGAGACACCGGGGGCGACCGGGGACGAGGGTTAGTCGAGGTCGACGTACTGGTTCTCCCACTCCCGGCGTGCCTCGATCTCGCGGGTGCCGCGGCGGGTCAGCGTGTAGTAGTTGGTCCGCCGGTCGCGCTGGCCCTTCTCCACGAGTCCCTTCTCGACCAGCGTGTCGAGGTTGGGGTAGAGCCGCCCGTGGTGGATCTCCGACTCGTAGTACTCCTCCAACTCCGCTTTGATCGCCAGCCCGTGTGGCTCACCCTCGCCCGCGATGACGTACAGGAGGTCGCGCTGGAACCCGGTGAGATCGTACATCGTGTTATTTACCAATTATTTCGGAACGTTGATAAAGATTACGCAGATCGGCACGATGACGGCCGTTGACGCCCGATACGGGTCGGTTCCCGGGTGCCAGCCCGACCGACGGGTCGGCGAGACGAACCGACGGAGCAGTGACTGACGAACGTGAGAACGAAAACGCCGGGCGGGCCGAGAAAACCGGCCCGGCCCGGCGTCGAAACGGTCCCCGCTGACGCTTCGGCCCTCCAGACGAAGCGTCATCGGTCGTTTGTCGTCGTCGCCATTAAACGTAGCGTTGTCCCGAATCCGACACTAGATGTGCTCCTCCTCGAGCACCCATCCCAGCGCCCGCTTGTAGTAGGTAAACATCTCCCTGACGCCCTCGTGGTTCATCTCCTCGCTGTCGAGCTGTTCCTGCAGGAACTCGTACTGCTCGCGGATCTCCGACTCGTCGCGCATGAAGCGAGGTAGAACCTGGGGGCGCTTGGGCGTGACGGCGCAGTCGGGCGCGGCCGCCAGTTCCGCTACTCGGGGACCACGCGGTTCGTGGATCCAGCTACTCCCGCTCCAGCCGCTGAAGCCCGTGCCAGATAGCGTCGACCATGCGCTGCTCGCCCTCGCCGTCGGCGTCGTCCCAGCCGCGGGCCAGCGCGTCCTCGACGACGGGCAGCGAGTGGTTCTCGAAGTTGTTCATCCCGCGGAACGCCTCCAGCGCCTCGCGCTGAGGCTCGGCGAACGCGGCGACGGTCTCCGCGTCCTCGGCGTCGAGGTGACCCAGATCGACCAGCGTGTCGGCGACCGCCTGTGCGGTCTCGCCGGTGAGTTCCGTCACCTCTTCAGGCTCCTCCCGGGCCAGCAGCGTCACGTCGTACAGCTTGAACACGCGTTCGAGCTCCTGAATCGGCGTCTCGTGGTCGTCGACGCGCACGTCGATCCAGCGGTCGTTTCCGCCGTCGTAGCCGCCCTCGGGCTTGACGACGTACAGCGCCGCGGCCTGCTTGCCGCGGCTGTCGCCGCCGGCCTCGTCGCCGG
>NZ_JBHUDH010000053.1:29576-30159 GCF_042678005.1 Halolamina salina
CTCCCACTCCGCGGGGCCGACTTTCTCGGCGGCGCGGTACTCGCCGGCCTCCAGCGCGGCGAGAAACGGCTCGGGCAGGCCGCCGTCGGCCTCCTCGAACGTCTCGGCCATCGCGTGGATCGTCTCCTCGTTCTCGAGGATGTTCCCCTGAACGGTGTAGTTCTCGCCCTGCACGTCGAGCGCGGTGTCGAAGCAGTCCTCGCCCGTGAACCCGGCGACGGAGCCGTCCGTGCCGACGACGCCGACCTGCCGGCGCTCGGCCTCGTCGTCCTCGTCGGTCAGCCGTTCGATCGTCTCCTCGGCGGTCAGCCCGTTCCGGAGATGTTCGAGCCCGTCCTCGCCGTAGGCGACGTTCGCGAAGCTCTGTGTCGCGATCGCGCCCGCCTCGGCGTCCGCGAAGGGGACGACCGAGCCCACGCTGACGAACTTCGACTGGACGGCGATCCCGATCGCGTCGTCCGCTTTGGCGACGATGGAGAACGTCATGTGCGATCGGTCGGGCGGCGGCGAGAAAAGCGTTGACGCCGCGGCAGCCACGCCGCAGTCAGTCCGTCGGCACGACGGCGGGCGCCCGATCACGCCC
>NZ_JBHUDH010000053.1:30190-34232 GCF_042678005.1 Halolamina salina
GCCGTCGGGGTCACCGACTCGACGGTCCCCCCGAGCGTGAACACGATGCTGTACTCGCGTTCGCTCTCGATCGAGATGCCGTCGACCGCGCTCGCGTCGAACCCCCCGGGCAGCCGGTCGTACAGCGCGGTTATCGTCCGGAAGTCGCGGAACTGCTTGGCGTTGCCCGCGGAGTCGGCGCCCCGGCGCGAGACGACGTAGCTGCCGTCCGGGCGGTGCTCGCCCGCGGTCCGGACGAACTCCCGGCGCCCCGTCAGCGCCGCGGTCAGATCGTCCCGCAACGCCGTGGCGGCCTCGCGGGAGAGCCGGTGCTCGCCGTCGGGGAGCGACAGAACCAGTTCGCCGTCCCGGGTGGCGTCAGCGCCGACCGATTTCTCGATCAGCCGCCTGTCGACGGCTTCCTCTATCCTCGACGGATGTCGGGTGGGACATCGTGCCCGACGATTGGGCGGGTCGCCATTTATCGGTGACGGGTGGACGAGGCGGGCTCACATACGACCACGGCATCACTCCAAAATCGAGCCACACGGGACTCGGTCGGTCGCTCGCCGTCGTCGGTGGACACGGCTCCCGACCACCGTCGTTTTGCCGCCGGCGCTCCGACGGCCGGACATGAAGATCCGCGGCGAGCGCGAGTGCAAGAACTGCGGCACGCGCTGGTCCTACTACGAGACCGGGGAGGCGAGCTGTCCGGACTGCGGGAGCCTCCGGAGCGTCGCGGTCGAGGACGAGCGACGGCACCACACCGACAGCCCCGCCGAGATCGACCTCACGCCGCACCGAACCGCGCTCGCGGACGGGGAGGACATCCTCGATATCGCCGACAGCGTGGCGTCGGACTGCCGGGCGTACCTCCGAAAGCGGGGGTTCCTCCGCGGGGGCGAACTGCTCCCGCTGGACGACACGTACCTCGCGGTCGGGGAACTCCGCGCGGCGATCACCGACTACCGCCGGGACGCCCGCTTCGGCGCCGAGTACGACGATCCCGATCGGGAGGCCGCCGAGCGGTACCTGCTCGACCTGCTTCAGGGCGCCGACGACGGCGAGCGCCCCGCGCCCGACGAGGTGCCGGAGTCGCTCGCGCCCGCCCGGGGGCTGGCGTACGCGGCGGCCGTCGAAGCCTACCGTGACGACGAGGCGGCCTACCTCGACGACGCTCCCGACGAGGACGCCCGCCGGACGCTCGGGCGGATTCGCGATCAGGGGAAGCGGCTCGAGGCGCTGGAGGGTGACCTCCCACCGGAGACGGTCGAGTCGCTCGTCCGGGCGTGTCGGGACCTGTACCGCTACCTGAACGGCGAGGAGTCGGCACTCGCCACCGCACGCCAGCGGCTCGACGGGCTGACCGAGAGTTGAAGGGCGATCGCGCGACCACCCTCCCCGTGACCTGACGAGCCGACGGCCGGACGCCGGAGGAGGCCGGGAGTGGGCCTGTCTCCTCGATCGCGGGAGCGCGGGGCACGTCCGGCCGTACAGCCGCCCCCGCCTGTTCGCCACGTGATAACGTGTTTTCAGCCAGCTTTATCACCGGACCCTCGCATTTGCGGCGTATGGAACACGCACTCGCAGTCGTCGGGCCGGACGACGTGACAAAGGATCTGGTTCGGGAGGCCGGCGAACTCGCCGCGGGGGTCGACGCCCGGCTCACGCTGCTCTGTGTCGTCAGCGAGGAGGAGTACGCCGAGGAGCGCGAGGCGCTGGAGGCGATCCCGGAGGCCGACGTGAGCTACTCCGTCGGGCAGGCGCTGGAGGGCGCCCGCAGCTTCGCGAACGACATCGGCGTCGAGACGCTCGAGGGCGTCGATATCGAGTACGAGACCGCCGGCGCGGTCGGCGACCGGGCCGAGACCGTGATCGACGGCGCGCAGAACCACGGCTGTGACCACATCTTCATGACCGGCCAGCGCCGCTCGCCCACCGGGAAGGCGATCTTCGGCGACGTGACCCAGCGCGTCATCCTCGACTTCGAGGGACCGGTGACGGTCGTCACGGAGTAAAAATCAGCCACGGCGCGTGACGGGCGACGACTATCGTGTCGTCGCTAAATTTTCTATCGGAGCAGTCCAGACGCCGACAGTCTACTCCAGATCGAGATCCACACCCGACTGCCGAGCCGCGGCCGTCACCGTGTTCCGCAGCAGCATCGCCCGGGTCATCGGCCCGACGCCGCCGGGGACGGGCGTGATCGCGCCGGCGACCTTCGAGGCGCTCTCGTACTCGACGTCGCCGACCAGTTCGCGGTCGTCGCCCTCGCCGACAGCGTTGATCCCCACGTCGATCACCGTCGAGCCGGGCGCCAGCATCTCGCCGGTGACGAGTTCGGGGACGCCCGCGGCGACGACGACCACGTCCGCACGGGAGACGTGGGCCGCGAGGTCGTCGGTCTTCGAGTGACAGACCGTCACCGTCGCGTCCGCGTCGTCGCCGCGGCCGAGCAGGAGGTTCGCAAGGGGCTTCCCCACCAACTCCGATCGGCCGACGACGACCACGTCCGAGCCGGGGATCTCCACGCCCGCCTCGATCAGGAGCCGCTGGATCCCCAGCGGCGTACAGGGGACGAACCGGGGGTCGCCGGTCACGAGCCGGCCGACGTTCTCCGGGTGGAACCCGTCGACGTCCTTCTCGGGGTCGACCCGGCGCAGCGCCGCCGGCTCGTCGACGCCCTCCGTTAGCGGCCGCTGGATCAGAATCCCGTCGATCGCCGGGTCGGCGTTGAGTTCGTCGATCGTCTCGAACAGCTCCGACTGGGGGGCGTCGGTGTCGATCTCGACGTGGCGGCTCTCGATACCCACGTCCTCGCAGTCCCGCTGCTTCATCCGCACGTACGTCTCGCTGGCGGGGTCGTCGCTCATCAGCACGGTCGCCAGCCCCGGGGTCACGCCCTCGCTCCGGAGGCGATCGACCGCCTCGGAGACCGTCTCGCGCACCGCCGCGGCGACGGCCTCGCCGTCGATCACGTCAGCCCGGTCGGCTCGCTCCTGAATGGCCTCGCTCACGGTCGATACGGGGGGCTACGCCCACTTCAACCCTCGGATACGTGCATAGAAAATGTCCGAAACTGTTTCGAGTAGGCAAGAACGTGGATTACTCCGTCGCCCGGCGGAGGCGGAGTCGCACGACGGTGTGGCCGTCCCGACGCTCGAACGACACGTCGCCGCCGACGGACTCGACCGCCCAGCGGACGAGCCACAGCCCCAGCCCGCTGCCGTGTTGGAGCTGCGTGATGTCGCGGCTGCCCGTGATGGCCGCGCGCTCGGCCTCCGGAATCCCTGGCCCGTCGTCGACGACGAGCAGATCGACCCACTCTCCGGGGGCAGGCTCGAACGGCTCCGCCCGGAGGTCGACCGTCGGGTCGTCGGCGCCGTGGACGATCGCGTTCTCGACCAGTTCCTCCAGCGCGAGCCGGAGGTCCGACGTGGCCAGCACCGCGAAATCGTCGAGGTCGTCCTCGACTCGGATCGTCGCCTCGGGGAACTGCTCCCGGGCGTCGGCCGCGACCGTTCCGAACAGGCTCGCGACGCCGATCGTCGACCGCTCGGTCTCGGGACCTTCGATGATTCGCCGAATCCGCTTTGCGGTGTCGCTCAGGTCGATCAGCCCGTTGGCGGCCTCGACGAGGGCGGCGGCTTCGGACTCGATCTCCGGGTCGTCAGCGCGATCGAGCACGTTCTCGGCCCGACCGATCACGACGCCGAGATCGTTCCGGAGGTTGTGCCTGAGTAGTCGGTCGAGCACCTTCACGTGGCGTTCGCGCCGCTCGATCTCGGTCACGTCGGTGTAGATGCCGAACGCGCGGACGGAGCCGTTCTCGGCGTAGGGGATTCCCCGGAACAGGAAGGTGCGCGCGCCGTGGGCAGTCTCCCGCTGGACTTTCGCCCCGGTCACCTCCCCCTCGCGGACCCGCTCGTTGATTGCTTCCGGCGGCGTGTCGCCGGCTTGCTCGCCGGCGGGCAAGCTGAGCACCTCGTCGATTCGCTGTCCGACGATCGCTTCACGGTCGACGCCGAACACGTCCGCGAACGCGTCGTTGGCCGCCCGGATC
>NZ_JBHUDH010000053.1:34408-34974 GCF_042678005.1 Halolamina salina
TCGATGTGGACGTCGAGCGAGAGCTCCGACACCCCCTCGCGGAGCCGGCTCTCCGCGCCGTAGAACTCCGTCACGTCGACGAACTCGACGACGTGTTTGCCGACGATCTCCTCCCGACTCACGCCGAGGCGCTCGGCCAGCGGCGTCGAGACGTAGTCGACCAGCCGGTCCTCGTCGAGCACGAACACCATCCCCTGCACCGATTCGAGCACCGCCTCCCGACGGCGAAGCTGCGTCTCGCGTTCGGCCCGATCGAGTGCCGCGGTCACCGTCGTCGACAGCAGCCGCGCCAGCGACACGTCGGCCTCGTCGAACGCGTCGGCGGCGGTCGAGCCGACGCTCATGACGCCGTGGTCGCCCAACGGGAGGGAGATGGTCGATCTGACCTCGCCGAACCGCGCCTCGTCGAGGTCGAGCGAGATCTGCGGGCTCCCCTCCTCGTAGACGGTCCCGGAGATGCTCTCGCCGGCGCCGTAGCGCGACCGTTCGGGCATCAGCTCCTCGACCGGGTCGGTTTCCGCCGCCACCCGAAGTCCGTCGTTCGCCGAGTCGGCGAGGCGGACGAC
>NZ_JBHUDH010000054.1:0-9242 GCF_042678005.1 Halolamina salina
CACAGCGTAGTCGACGCCGGTCGAGCCGTTCGTGTACAGCGCGGTCAGGCGGAACTCACCGTCGCTGTCAGTCTGGGCCGTGTGATCGGCCGGGACATTGGCGTACCGGTCGTCGGTTGCCTCGTACGTGAGGTTGTTGCTAGCCGTGAAGGTGTACTCACTCGGCGCTTCGAACGAGCCGTTGTCAGACACCTGAACGGTGTAGTCACCGGCTTCCAGGACGTGGACCGAGAAGTTCACGTTCCCGTCACCGTCCGTATCCTCAGCGTTGAAGCCGGTCCCGATGATCGACGTGTTCTGGCTGAGCTTCGTGTCGTCAGCCTCGAGCACGCCGTTCGTGAACAGGTAGTCGGTCTCAACGTTCAGGACTTCACCGGTTTCGTTGTCGACAACGCGAACGGACGCAGACGTGTTCGCGTTCTCAACAGTCTGGCTGTTCGCTTCCAGACGGTCCATCGTCACCGCGTGGACACTCACGCCCTCAGTGTTGTCGCTCGCACTGAGCTGCGTGTCAGACTCGTACTCGTAGACGTCACCACTGATTGCGCCACTACCGGACGGCGGCTCGGCCTCGAACGTCACCGTCGTGGTCGCCGTCACGTCCTCAGCGGGTGAGTCACCTGCCGGGGACGCCTGGAACTCGATAGTGACCTCAGTGTCTTTGTCAAGCTCATCGAAGGTCTCGGCCGTCGTGAGACCCGTGAACTCAGCGATACCGTCAGCGTCAGAAGTGACGGTATCACCCTCCTCCAGCCCCTCGATAATCGCGGGACCGTCAGAGGAAATGTTCGTGATCTCGACCGTGCCGTCCTCGAAGGCCGACAGGTCGCCTACGGGTTCTTCGTCCAGCGTCTGGACCAGGGTCGAAATGTCGACCGTACTACCAACATCCACAGTGGAGCTGGGGTCGACATCATCAATCGACAGCTTGTCCGCGTCCACGTTCCGAGTCAGCGTTAGCGAACTCGAATCGGACGTCTGAGTCGTCTCGTACAGACTCAGCGTCGTAGTACTGGACTGGAACTCACTCGTGTCGGCACCCGCGCGTGCGGTGTACCGAACCTGGTTGTTGTTGTCAGAGCCAACAGTCAGGCCGGTGAAGGTCACTTCACCGTTTTCGTTGGTCTCCTTGGTCTCGAGAACGAGTGCTTCGTCGTCGTAGTCGCTCTGCAGCCAGAGTTCAACGGAGACGTTCTCCTGGCGGTTACTGTCCCCATCCAGGACCTGGATGGTGACACTACCCTGAGTGCTCGACCCGACCTTGAGGTCGGTCGTAGAAGCACTGTAGGGACTGCCGGACGTGTAGCCGGCGATCTCGTAGTCGTTAACGTTATCGCTGGCACCCGGCAGGTCAGCCGTGTTGACCGTCAGGGTAACATTCGTCGTGTTACCGGCACCAACGGAGACGTTCTCCTCGAACGCCACTACAGTGAAGTTATCCTCATCCACCGAATCGGTCAGGGTACCCGGCGTCTGAGTGAAGTCAATCGACCCGTTCGCATTGGACGCGACAAGCGAGACGTTCTGCTCGACTGTCTCGTTACCAGTGTTTTCGAGGGTCAGTTCGTAGGTGACCTCGGTGTCGTTCGCGGCCACGATAACGGGCGTGCCGTCAGCACCCGTGATCGAGTTGGCGTTCAGCCCGTTCAGGGTGAAGGACGTGCTTGCCTGGTAGTTCTCGTCCGTGACAGCCCCGAAGTCGGCACTTGCGTTATCCGCGGCTGCGTACACGTCATAGCTACCGAGTTCGAACGCATTCCCATTCGAATTCGATAGGTCAACAGTGTAGTTCGTGTATCCTGTTCCGGTATCACTACCGGTGACAGAATCCGAACCTTGGTGGATGACCTCGTTACTACCGTCGTAGACAGCGAACTCAGCGTCCGCACCGTCCGTATGACTGACGTTGATGTATGCAGTCTCGTCGCCAGTGCTCACATCAACATCATTCGCGGTTACGCTGTCAGCGCCAACAAGATCGAAGGTATCGGTCTCCATCGAGTCGCTGTTGGCAACGTCGGTAACCGTATACGTCAGTCCGGTGGCCGTGGTCGAGTCTGACGTGTCGATCGAGGACACATTCAGATCGAAGTTCACGGTGTCGCCATCTACGGACTCTACATTGATTGTGATGTTGTTTGCGTCCTTATCGAACTCTGTAACGGACGCGGAGCCACTGGTATTAGCGGTGACAGTGGCCTGGGCATCACTAATGTTAGCGTTGTTAGCTAGGTCATCAGCGCTAACATTAATCGTGTTATCATTACCTACACTACCTACTTCGATTGTGAACTCCTGACTGACGCTGTCTTGGCCGACAGCGATGTCACCAGGAGTCCCGGCAGTATTGACTGCCGCCGCCGCACTTCCGGCGAAGGCGACAGTCATGCCGAATACCGACATCACCATGAGGGCGGCAAGGATGATCGCCCTTGCCTTCTCATGGGGTGTGGAATTACCTGTCATGTGTTGTAGTTATTATTCATTGCGGAGGGTGCTTAACATACGATACCCCTGCCGTTCGGAAGTGATGTGTTCATTTGCGTCGTGTATGTTGCTGGTTTCTGGTTCACGCCGGAAGCGCTACTTCACTCCACCAGTCGGGGAGGGGGTAGGGGTATCTATACATCTCACCTCCCGAATTAAATGCTTTGTGTTCCATACCCCCCAGAGCGAGCCAGAAACAACCCGACGACATCCGGTCAATACAAGATTAGCACCACACACGCGATCTCATTTTTCATATAAGTGAATCCTCACACCACATTCACACCCAGTTAATGAACTACCCCCTTGCTACGTACCGCCGTCAGCGACCCCTTGAAGAAGGGAGATTGAGTAACTGGGTGAACGGGGAGAAAGGTCACTCAAGAACTGGTTGTCCCGACAGGTATGCTCGGATAACAGTGTTCAGTCGCGGTGCCGAAAGCTCTCCCTGAAGATAGTCCTTGATCGCGGTATTCAGACCACTTGCATCCACGCGGCCATCTGCAGTCACGTATGGCGTCGCCCATGCAGCAGTATCCGTAACGGTAACTTCACCAACATTCACGCCGTTGACAGCCAGGTCATACGTGCCATCGCGCGCGAAAGATATCTGTAAGATCGTGCTGTTAGTTGCTCCCGCCGGGACAGAAAGCTGAGTTGTTGTAAGCGTAATGTCTCCCCACTCAAGATCGGCAGTGTACATCCCAGTGGTCCCTCCAGTATTTGAGACTGTAACGGACACATTGACTGACTGATCCGGCGAAACTCTCGTTGTTTCAAGCGTTGCCTCTGTCAGCGTCAGATTCGCGGGTCGAGTAACCGTGAGCTCGCCTGCAGTGACGTTATTTACAGCCAATATATAGTGACCCACATCACTAAAACGGGAACTGAGCGTCGTCTGAACCGTGTCCCGCGGCGGGACATCAACCGTTCGTGTCGAAACAACAGTCTCATTCGCGAGAAGTGCGACCGATTGACTCCCACTCCGATCCCCCGTATTTTCCAGGGTAACTGAGACATTCGCAGACTCGTTAGCCGAGATCCGATCAGAGGTTAACGACACATTCCGAACCGAAACCTGTGCCGGACGATCAACACGTAGCGTACCGACGAGCGTGTCGTTAACCGCAAGCTGGTAGTCACCGCGCTGGTCAAACCGGTGAGTCATTGTGAGTGAAGCCGTCTCATTGGCCGGCACACGAACGGAGTCGGTCGCAACAACCGTCCCATTTACACGAAGCCCAGCAGTATAGGTTCCTTCCGACGTTCCTGTATTTTCAATCTCTGCCGTTACCGCCACTCGATCCCCCTCAAGAACGGACGTAGTATTCAAGGCTGTCGACCGAACCTCGAACTCAGGAGTCGCTGATGGTTCAGTAAGGTACGTGATCGCTGCCGGAATATCAATAATGCCAGCACCGTATCGAGTATCTCGCTTCCCATCAGCCACCGGCCACGAATCCGGTTTCCGTGCCGTCTCCGTGAGTGCCTCGGTTAAATTACTCGGGGAATGATCCACCGGCGTCGCTGCCTGCAACAACGCCATCGCGCCAACAACGTGTGGAACGGCCATGCTCGTCCCCGAACGCGACGTCAGAGACCCATCCGAGCCAATACTGACGACATTTACCCCGGGTGCAGTTACCGAAGGAACCACATACGAGGCAGGCCACTCAGGCGGTGCAGTTGTTCCCCACGCAGTCGTCGTGTTAATCGATTCACCGCTACTGAATTCCGCAACGGAAGCATTTGCGTCAACTGCGCCAACACTATAGACATCATAAACGTTACCAGGGGACTCACTCGATCCAGCCCCATAATTCCCAATTGAAGCAACAACAACCGTTCCATGCTCACGAGCCACCCGAATCGGGTCAATAAACTCACTCTCATAGGTTTCAACACCGACACTCATCCCAATCACGTCAGCATCATTCTCAACAGCCCATTCGATCCCTGCGAGAGCTTGAGCTAGAGTTCCCGTACCATCTGGACCGAGTATCTGACCGTGCATAAGCGACACATTAGGGGCGACACCAATATGGGTCCCATTAGCTGAACCACCAGCGACAGTCCCACTAACGTGGGTTCCATGCCCGAACGCATCAGACGGCCGGGAACCGGTTACTTGAGTGCCATTCTCATCGAACTCAGCCCAACCACCCGGATATGTTGGATCATCCGGATCGGAGGAATACAACGAAAGAGCCGGATGGGAGACATCAACACCAGAATCAAGCACCGCAACCCGAATTCCGTCGCCCTGGGTATCATACGTCTCCCAAACAGTTGGCGCCCCAATGAGAGACAGCCCATAAGTTGTGTTATTCGAAGTTACCGACGAAGACGACGCAACAGATGATTCAGTAACGGGAGACACGACAGACGAAGAGGATGACGAATTTGTGTCAGAAAAAGCGCTTACATTATTTGCTGTGACCTCAACATTGCTTTGAATTCGTTCGACTCCTTCAACATGAGATATCGACTCGAGAGACACTCGCTCAGTATCAACAGTAACGAGAACAGCATTAGAAATCCAGAATCGATTTTTGACCGTCAACCCCTGAGTGTGATTAGCGAATTTAAGAAGCGCTGATTGAGCGTGAGCTGCTTGATGTTTTCGCGTCGTTATATTCGTTGAAGAGGGAAGATCCTCTAGGTAAATGAGGAGATCAAGAGTCTCTCCTGAATCCGAAGAGACAGAGATCTCGACATCGGAGTCAGTATGGGGAGATTGGGAGAAATTGGAAGCGAAACTCGCCCCAACAACAGGTGAGGCAACGAGAGAGAATACGAGTAAACCGATAAGGAAAACAGAAAGTAGAAGAGATCGGTTGAGAAGCATGGGGGCGAGTTAGAGGCGAACGATGTTAAGTTAATGGTCGATTTCAAAGTACACGGGCCAGTACCACGCAGTACATCGTTGATCTTAAAACAGTTAAATTGATAGAAATGCAATACTAACCAAGATTATAAGGCAATCCAGGATATCCAATCACTCATGTCAGACGGCCATACCAGTGGAGCGAACAATAAAAATGATCAAACGCTCCCAATAGGCAGACGTGATATATTACGCACAACTGGGGCCGGGTTTGGAATTACTGGGTTTGTAGGACAGGTAAGTGGCGCAAGCGGACTGGATGTTAATATCCGCCAGATAAATCGTCCAGAGTTCCCGGAGGTTACCGTTTTTGCAAGTGTATACGATAGTAACGGGGACACATTATCTAACCTTTCCAAAAGTGATTTCAATCTGATAGAAACACGCTTGGGGTCAAGTTCCGATCAAGCAATTGAGACGTTATCGTCGCCGGATTCAGATGAAGCAAACAATATTAGTACAGCTATAGTAATTGACAAAAGTAGGAGTATGAGTACCGGCAGTCGGATGGAGACTGCGATTGAAGGCGGGAAAGAGTTTGTTCAACAATTCAATTCAGGTGACGAAGGGCTCGTACTCGCCTTCAATGAATCAACAGAAATCCGACAACGATGGACAAGCTCTCAGTCTGGACTTACTGATACAATTGACAGTATTAGCCCTGCAGGAAATACGGCACTGTTCGATGCAGTTAGAGAGGGAGTAAACGAAGCAGGACCCCGAACGGATCAAGAACAGATTGGTCGTTCAGCTGTTGTAGTGCTAGCTGACGGACAGGATAATGCGAGTTCAAGCTCATTATCAGAAGCAGTCAACATCGCAAAGCAAGAGGGTGTCCCAGTCTACACAATCGGACTCGGGAATACTATCAATTATAACAATCTTGAACAGTTAGCTACTGAAACGGGCGGAGGATTTTATGAGGCTGCGGATGGATCCGATCTTACTGAAATCTATACAAAGATAGCCGAGAGCATTGCGAACGAATACGAAATTACGTATGTGACGAACGACGACACGACTGATGGGGCAGAGCGAAAAGTGCGGCTTGAGACCGCATACAACGGCCTATCAGGGTACGATACAGAAACATTTGAAGAACCGTGCGCCCCTCTACCGACAGCTAGTTTCACGTTCTCTCCAGACGCAGTCGTCGAAGGGCAGGAGGTCTCATTTGACGGCTCAGCTAGCCAACCGAACGGTGGCCAACTCGTGGAGTACGAGTGGGACTTCAATAACGACGGGTCGGTCAACTCGTATGGGGAAACAGCCACACACACATATACAGAACCAGGGCAGTACAACATCGCCCTAGCTGTTGAGAAGACCTGTGGCGCAAGAGACGTCGAGGTGAAATCGATCGCTGTCGCGGATGAACCAGTCAGTGTCGTCAATGTCAACACAAATGCACCAATTACAGAAGGGGAGGTGTTAGAAGCCGAGGTCGAACTGAAAAACACTCGATTTGACAAAGAAAACAGGAGTGTAGCGTTACAAGACTTTAGCGGGAGTACTGTCGATATAGAGCCTATTCAGATTGGTCGCGAAGAGTCGCTTACCCTAACGCTTGAATGGGATACAGAGGCTGGAGACGCAGGAACAGATAATATCTCAATCCAAGTAAGCGATATCGAAATCAAAGAACAGGTTGAGATCGAGAAATCATATAAGTCCCGGAAGCTCCAGACTGCTCAACTGATTGACCAACAGTCCTCCCATTCTGCAATGGAGGGTTATCTTAACACGAAGTTAGATGGTGATAAAGAATGGACAGCGTCCACTATTACTGCACTTGACCAAGCGGCAGATCAGGGTCAGATTTCAGAATCCACACGAGTGGACGCGATTCAACGACTGCAAGCAGTTGAAGATGTTTCATTACGAACTATCCAACGAATCGGTCCAGCACAAGCAAAAAATAGCTCGAGATTTATCAATATCTCCGAAAATACTGCAGTCAATACGCTGAAAACAGCTGTTAACATTATGGGTGCTGCCGTTGCTATTGCTATGATCCCATCTGGATTGGGAGTGCTCGCTGGAGGAGCAGCCACTGTCGCTGCCGGGTTCCTTACAGATATTGCAACAGACACAATAAATGATATGCTTGCAGCTGGCGAAGATAACGATGGGCCAGGTCTTGCTCAGGAAGCGACACGACAATGTAAAGAAAAGACAACCGATCTATTTACGAAAGTGTCAAACGGTGAAATATCTGGTGGAGAGGCTATTCAACAGGAACTCACAGAGATTGCTGACGAAATTATCGATCTAGTCCAAGACGGTATTCGAACCGCTATTGAGATAGATACGATACAGGGAATCTTCAATACTGTTGGTTCTGTAGGCGGATATCCGACGTTACTTGGAAACGGCTACTCAATCTATGGAACTCTCAATGACGTCGATAATGCTTTTCAACCAGATAAACTAGCTGCTGAGGGACTACAAGGGGATACAGAAAAAATAATCCAAGAACTCGAGCGAACAGAAAACAACCTGGATTCAACAATAAAGGATGCAGCAGATCTTATGGAATTTCTTGAGACTGTCTCAGGCGAACTCAATCTATGGGACAATATTGAAGACGCACTAACTGGTGATCAAGAGGTCATCTGGCAAATAATTGATTCCGCGACTGCTCTTGGGAATGCTGTAGTTGGGCTGTTCCTAGATGTATTAACGAGTGCTGGTAGCACAGTAGTAGGATATTCGTTGATGGCATATATCAAACTAATGCAAGGAGAAATAACAAGAACTGCTATTAACGGAGAGGAGGTGACATTCCCCAATGTCTGATCAGCCAGATCAAGCAGCGGCTATGCGGCAGGCGGTGGAGGAGCAAGATCTTGATCGGATTAAAGAGGCTTATGAACAGCTCGCTGAGACAGATTTAAATACTCTGTTAGAACAGATAGCTGCAGCAATTGATCAGGAACGATACGAAGATGCAGAAACTATATTCCAAGAAATCATGAAAAAGTATCAAACTGAAAGAAATAACGAGAAAGAGCTATCAGCACAAATCAATGCTGCACGAACTAGCCAAAACTCTTCGTTCGACACTGTCCAAGAACTGACCTCGTATCTACGGGAAGCAAATAGAACTCGGGTTCAGCGCACTGAGTTGCTATCTGTCGTTTCTACGTTTCTAGACAACCAATTAGAAAATACCACAGCCAGCGAGAGTAGCACGTTAGCAGTTCAGGCCGATAGTTCCAGCGAAGTTATTGACGTTATTTCCCGCACCCAAGACAAAGAAGACGAATTTGCCGACGTGACCGAGTCGGCCACCCAGTTAGCATCGACTGTTTCGCTACCACCAACCTTGAAACTCTCACAGGTATCAGTAGAAAGCAGTCAAATTAAAACAGCTGAGTCAGTCCCTCTAACTGTTACAGTTACGAACGTCGGCGATGACTTTGCTACAGATATTACTGTTTCAGTTGAACCGCCCGAATCCGTCAAAATAGATACTTCTCGAATAATACTTCCAGATCTTTCCGCAAACGACAGTATTTCAAAATCCTTTACTATCACACCAGAATCAGCAGGTTCACACGCGATCACGATATCAGTCGATAGTGCAGAGTCATTTGCATCTCTGACAGAAACAATCACAGCAACAAGTGAGATAACCATCCCCGAAGAGTATCAACCATATGTTAATAATGACGGGGTAGTCACAGAATCTGGACTGAACGATGCTATCCGATCTTATCTACAAGACGACTTACAGAGCAGATATCTAAATGGAATTATTCGATCATATTTGACCGAAGAACCTGTGACATCCTCCGAAGTTTAACGCACAGGATACCCGATACAGCAGACCGGTTCGCCCGGCGGCAGTAGTGCTTGCTGGCGG
>NZ_JBHUDH010000055.1:0-5421 GCF_042678005.1 Halolamina salina
CGTGCTCGCGCCGGCCCGGGCGGGTGGTCACCACGCGCTCGGCGAGGTCGGCGATGGCCAGCCACGAGCGCAGCACGTCGCCGGCGTCGAGCCACTCGCGGTACTTCGCCCGCGTGTCGGTGAGGAGCTCCTCGATCCGACTGAGTGCGCGGGCGTACCGCGATGTCCGGCCGAGGTCGGCGCTGTCCTCGGCGAACACGCTGGGCAGGGCGAGTTCCCGTCCGGCCTCGACCAGCGGCTCGAACGTCTCGTGAACTGCGACGGGTTCGGGCGTTCCCGGCTGTTCGCGGGCCCAGTCGAGGAACGTCCGGAGCGGGCGCGCCCGCTCTGGCTGGATTTCGCCGGCGTCGACGACCGCCCCGAGTCTGTCCGCCCACCCAACGAGGGAGCGTTCCGTCCCCGAATCGGTCGCGAGCGCCGTTCGGAGTTCGCCGATATCGGCAGTGGACAGCGGCCAGTCATCCATGTCGGCGTCCTCGACCGCGGTCGCCGGCGGGACCCAGTGGAACTCCAGCGGTTCGAGCAGTCGATCTACGTCGAGTTCGTCGGCCGCGAGGACGGCACAGGTTGCCGCGAACTGGCGGTAGGGGATCGTCCGCTCGACCGGGAGCTGTGCCCAGACGGCGAGGTTCACCCCCTGCCGGCCCATCGCCCGCCGGAGCGGGCGCTCGTACTCGGCGGCGTCGCGGGCGACCACCAGCACGTCGCTCGGCGACACCCCGTTCCGGAGGTGAGCGGCGACGACGCCGGCCGCAAGTCGGGCTTCCGCCTCGGGCGTGTCGGCGACGAACTCGGCGGCGGCGAGGTCGGGGGCGATCGACGCGTCCCGCCCGTCGGCTGAGAGGTCGGCCTCGGTTCGGTCCGGAAGCCTGTCGACGATCGATTGCCCCGTCCCCGGTCGGAGCGATAGCGTCACGTCGACGCCGGCAGCCGTGGCCGCGTCCAGCAGCGAGAGCAGCGGGGCGTCCACCGCGCTCACGCCGGCGACGGAGATTCGCTCGGCCGTCGGGAACGTCTCCGACCAGAGCGCTGGACGGTCGCGAAGCGCCGCGGCGGCGGCCGGCAGCAGCGTCTCCCGGGAGTGGACGGCGCCGACACGCTCCGCGAGCCCCCGCTCCAGCGCGCGGACGCCGGCGAGCAGATCGGCCGTGTCCCGGGCAGCGACCGACGGGAGTCCCTCGGCGACTGTCGATAGCGCGTGCAGGCACTCGTCGTCCCAGCCGGTCATCTCGGCGACGCGGGTCTGTGCCGCGGCGATCGTCTCGGCGTGGGCGGGCAGGTCGCTGCCGACCGCGGCGCGCAGCCGTTCGTTCGCTTCGGTGTCCCGCTCCAGCAACGATTCGAGGTGCTTGAGTCGGTCGATCCGGTCGATCGTCTCGCTCGGTTCGCCCGCGGCGTCGAGCAGCCGGCTCGCGATCGCCGTCGCGTCGGTGAGCCGGAGACTGCTCCGGGGCGTCGCTCGCTCGGCGAGCCGACGCTTCAGGTTCCGCCGGTGGAGCCGCTCGGGCGTGACGACGAACTCGGCCGGCTCGGCGGCACGGCTCGCCCGGTCGAGCAGTTCTTCGGGGCGCCCGACGACCGCTCGGAGCGAGCCCCGGTCGGTGGTCTCGGTCATGCGGGGAGGATATCCCCGACGTGGCTCCCGACCGGTAAGTATCCGTGGGACGGCAGCCCGGTCGTGCGGTGGTGGCGGCAACCCTCGCCGGAATCCCGCGGCGTATCGCCCGTCGGTGTCCCGGTCCGGCATGGACGTCACGCTACTGAGTACGGGCGGGACGATCGCCAGCACGGACGGCGACGGCGGGAAGACGCCGTCGAAGGAGGGCGAAGCGCTGATCGAGGCGGTTCCGGGCCTCGGCGAGTTGGCGTCGATAACCGTCGAGCGCGTCGCGAGCGTCTCCGGGTTCGACGTGACGTGGGAGCGGGCGGCCGCGCTCCGGAATGCGGCCGAAGCGGCGGCCGAGGCGTCGGACGGGATCGTCGTCACCCACGGCACCGACACGATGGCGGAGTCGGCGTACCTGCTGGACCTGACGACCGATCTCGACGTCCCGGTGGCCTTTACCGGCGCCCAGCGGCCGTTCGACGAGGTGGGAACCGACGGCCCGCCGAACCTGCTCGCGGCCGTCCGGACGGTCACGCACGACCGCGTAGAGTCGGGCACGTATCTGGTGTTCGACGACGAGGTCCACGCCGCCCGCGACGTGGTGAAATCCCACACCAGCGCGCTGTCGACGTTCCGCTCGCCCGAGCGCGGGCCGGTCGGGGAGTTCACGCCCGCCGGGCTTCGGCTGTTTCGGGAGCCGCGGAGCTATGCGGCCGGTGTGCCGGGAGTCGGCGATGTCGGCGCGGCGATCCCGATCCTCACCTCAGGACTCGGCGCGGGCGGCGACGCGCTCCGGCGGGTGGTCGGGGATCCGGCCAGTTCTGCCGTCGATGGTGTCGTCGTCGGGGGAACGGGACTGGGGAACACGACCGGCGCGCTCTGTGACGCGATCGAGGAGATCCGGGCGGCCGAGGTTCCGGTCGTGATCGCCTCCCGGTGTCACGAGGGCGCGACCGCACCGCTGTACGGCGGTGCCGGCGGCGGCACGACCCTCGACGAACTGGGCGTGCTCTGGGCGGGCGACCTCCAGCCGTGGAAGGCGCGGATCAAGCTCGCGGTCGCGCTGGCGGTCGGCGGCGATGGCGTCGACGAGGCGTTCTTCGAACGCGGGCTCCGCGAGCCCGGGCGGTGAGCGTCGGCGTGGACGATTTCCCCGTGCAGTGTGAACGGCGAACGTGAGCGAGACGACTGCCGATCGGGTCGTGCTCTCCGTCGAACCCGACGACGACGCCACCGCGACGGCGCTCGATTCGGACCGCTACCGGGCGTTCCTCCGCCGTACGCACGCCGGTCCCGTCGCTGTCGGCGATCAGTGGGCGGAGTTCGTGAGCCGTGGCTGTGGGTCGACGCGGGACGTGACGCTCCGCGTGACGGCGGTCGAGGGCGGCGAAGAAATCGGGGCGGAGACGGCGTTCGCGTTTCGGCGCGATTAGGCTTCGGGCGCGGCGTCGACGGTCGGCACCTCGACGGAGTCGAGCACGTCCTCGATCACGGCCGCCTTGTCGACGCCGTCGACCTGTGCCTCCGGCGTGAGCACGAGGCGGTGGGCGAGCGCCTGCTCGGCGACGGCTTTCACGTCGTCGGGCGTGAGGAACTCCCGGGAGCGCAGCGTCGCGTGGGCGCGGCTGATCTCGAACAGCCGCTGGGTCCCGCGGGGAGAGACGCCGACCTCGACGCGGCGGTCCTCGCGGGTCGCCCGAGCCACGTCGGCGACGTAGTCGAGCAGGTCCGGATCGGCGTGGACTTCCTCGGGGACGTGCTGGAGCGTTTCGACCATCCCGTCGTCCAGCACGCGCTCGACGGAGGGCACCTGCTCGGTCCGGCCCGCACGCCGGCGGAGCAGTTCGATCTCGCCGTCGCGCTCGGGGTAGCCCATCGAGTCCTTCACCGCGAAGCGGTCGACCTGCGCTTCGGGCAGCGGGAACGTCCCCTCGCTCTCGACGGGGTTCTGGGTCGCGATCACGATGAAGGGGTCGGGCAGCTCCCGGGTCTCCCCCTCGACGGTGACCTGCCCCTCGGCCATCGCTTCCAGCAGCGCGGCCTGCGTTTTCGGCGGCGCGCGGTTGATCTCGTCGGCCAGCACGACGTTCGCGAAGATCGGACCGGGCTGGAACTCGAAGTCGCCCTCGTTCTCGTGGAACACGTTCGTCCCGGTGATGTCCGCCGGCAGCAGGTCCGGCGTGAACTGGATGCGGGAGAACGAGAGGCCGAGCGCGGTCGAGACGCTCTGGGCGGTCAGCGTCTTCCCCGTGCCGGGGACGTCTTCCAGCAGGACGTGCCCGCGGGCGAGCACGCCGACGAGGACGGTTTCGAGGAACTCGCGTCGAACGATCACGGCTCCCTCGATGGCGTCGAGCACCGCCGCACAGCGCTCGCCCGCCTCCGAGGCGGAGGGCGTGTCAGTCGTCATTCACCCGTAGATTACGCCGGGGGGCCAAAGTTCCTGTCCTCGCCAACGGCCAGCGGGCCAATCACCTCGACTGGATCGGCGCTCACCGGACGGATCTCCAGCGTTCTATCGATCGAAATCCGGTTTACGGCCCTCCCGGAACGCGGCCACCCCCTCCTCGTGGGCGGGCGTGTCGTACGCCATCGACTGGAGGGCCGCTTCCCGCTGGAGGCCGTCGCGCCACTGCTGGCCGAGGCTGTCGTGGATCGCCTCCTTCGCGAGCCCGACGTTGGCGGTCGGCTTGCTCCGGAGCGTTTCGAGCAGGTCGTCGACACGAGCGTCGAGGTCGTCGTCCGGAACCGCCTCGTTGACCAGATCCATCGCCGCCGCCTCGTCGGCGCCGACGAGCTCGCCGGTGAACGCGAGCTCCTTCGTCTTCCGGAGGCCGATCAGGCGCGGGAGGATCGCCGTCGCGCCCATGTCGGGAATCAGGCCGACGTTGACGAACGAGGCCCCGAACCGGGCGGATTCGGCGGCGTACGCGAAGTCGGAGACGGCGACCAGCGACAGCCCAGCGCCGACGGCGTCGCCGTTCACCTTCGCGACGATCGGTACCGGCGCCGACAGGGCGGTCTCGGCGACGCGGCCGAACGTCGACTGGACGCGCTCGTACGCCTCCGCGGTCGTCCAGTCGCGCTCGGCCATCGAATCGATGTCGCCGCCGGCGCTGAAGGCGTCCCCCTCACCCGTGACCACGGCGGCGTCGTGGGTCTCGGGGTCGAGGTCGGCGATCGAGTCTGCGAGCTCGGCGGCCACGTCGGTGGTCATCGCGTTGTACACGTCGGGCCGGTCGAAGGTGATGCGCTTGACTGCGCCGTCGTCGATCTGCATGAGTAGGTCCGGGGCCGGCGGCGTCTTAGTTCCCGCCGCTGGAACCGTGGCCGCTCAGCGCTCGACGTCGAACACCTGCGAGAACAGCGCGTTCTGCCCGCGACGGAGGCGTTCGAGAAAGGCCGTCTTGCTGATCCCCATCGCGTCGGCGACCTCGCTCGCCGTGACCGCACGCGGGACCGTGAAGTACCCCATCTCCACCGCGGTCTCGATCGCGTCGGCCTGCGCGGGTGTGAGATCCCACCGCTCGGGGACGGTGCTGTCCTCCTCCGGCCCGAGCGCGTACACCCGCTCCAGTTCGACGCCGACGGTCCCGCCGGCGGTCTCCATGACCGCCTGCAGGATCTCCTGCCCGACGACGGCGCCGGTCAGCAGGGCGTCGCCGCGCTGGTAGCGCAGCGACTCGACGACGAACCCCGCGCTGACGAGTTCGTGGACGACACTCCGCTGGAGCGAGAGGCAGCGGTAGCTGTGGCGGCCGTCGACGGCCGCGCGGTAGAGGTAGCGGATGCGGTCGTCGGCCTCAAGTGCGGCG
>NZ_JBHUDH010000055.1:5438-8254 GCF_042678005.1 Halolamina salina
GCCACGTCGACGACCGCGTCGGCCGCGCGGGAGGCGTCCGCGAGCGGGCAGTCGTCGCCCCTGATGCGGAACTCCGCCATCAGGCACTCGTCGATCATCGCCGAGAGGAGGCGCCGGGAGTATTTAAAACCCGTCTATGAACTGCCGAACCGGTAAGGTCCGGTGACGGCAACAGTTGACTATGAACATCGAGGAGGTCAAGGAGCAGGCCGAACCCCGCGCGTTCAGCCCGCGGGACGACCTGCCCCGGGAGTACCGCGAGGCGGCGACGCGGATGCTCGAGTTCCACGCGAACAGCGAGATCATGGGCGCGTATCTGGAGCGCCCGTTCATCCGCAAGGCGCCGAGCCTCGAGCGGAAGATGGCGTTCAGCGCCAAGACGCAGGACGAGATCGGCCACGGGCAGATGCTCTACCGGGCCGCGGAGTCGCTGGGGATCAAGACCCGCGACGAGATGCTCGACGACCTCGCCAACGGCGACGGGAAGTTCCTCAACTGCTTCCACTACCCGATGGAGCGCTACGTCGAGACGCCGATGATCGCGTTCTTCGTCGACGGCGCGGCGATGCGCCGGCAGGCGACGCTGAAGTCCTCGAGTTGGGAGCCGTACGCCCACGCGATGGACAAGATCTGCTTCGAGGAGGGGATGCACGTCAAACACGGCGAGTCGATCCTCCGGGAGCTGATGAGCGGCTCCAAGCGGGAACAGGAGATGACACAGGAGGCGTTCGAGGAGTGGTGGCCCCGCATCCTGCAGTTCTTCGGGCCGACCGACGACCAGAGCACGCACCACGACTTCGCCGAGCAGGTGGGGCTGAAGACGAAGTCCAACGACGAGCTCCGGAACGCGTTCCTCAACACGTACATGCCCAAAGCCGAGAAGTACGGGCTGGAGATTCCCGACGAGCCGCGAATCCGGGACAACGGTGACGGCACCTACGAGGTCGTCGAGGACGACCTCGACTGGGAGGAGTTCTTCACCGTCTCGAAGAACGAGTACGCGGGCAGCAAGCAGCAGATCGACAGCCGGGCCCGCGCCCAGGAGGCGGTCCAGTGGGTCCGAGACATGATGGACAGTCAGGCGACCACCGGCGACGGTCCCAACACGCCGCAGGCGGCCGACTGACCATGATCTGGGAAGTGTTCCGACAGGCGGCACCCGGCGAACCCCACGAGCACTGCGGCAACGTCCACGCGCCCGACCGCGTGATGGCCAAGCAGTTCTCGGCCATCCAGCACGGCCGACGCAAGCCGACGCACTCGCTGTGGGTCGCTCCGCAGGAGAAGGTCAGCGGCGTCTACGGCGACGAGGACGCCGGCCCCGTCGACGGCGAGACGGTGTGGACGGTGTTCCGTCAGGAGAAGGCGGGCGGCTACCACACCTACTGCGGCGACGTGTCGACCGACAGCGTCGACGGCGCGAAGGCGGCAGCGGACGAGCAGTACGGCGCCGACGACCCACACAGCCTGTGGCTGGTTCAGTCCAGCTACATCGGCGAGATCACCGCCGATCAGGTGGCGTTCGGCGGCACGACGAACAAGGCCTACCGCTTCGCCCAGACGTACAACGTCGACCCGGCGGCCGAGGAAGTGGCGGCCTCCGAGGACGAGCAGGTGGCGGCCAAACAGCGACGAGGGAAGAACTGATGGCGACACGAGAGACAGACCTCGGGAGTCCGGAGGAGCTGAGCGAGCGGGAACAGCGCGCCGTCGAGGCCCAACTGTTCCGGCTCGCCGACGACGAGTACATCCAGGCCGAGCGCTACACGTTCTGGCAGGTCCGCGCACCGACGCTGGAGTCGGATCTCGCGGTCGCGAACAACGCCCAGGACGAACTCGGCCACGCCCGACTCTGGTACGACGCCATCCAGATGTTCGGCTACAGCGAGGAGTCGCTGCTCTGGGAGAGCGACCCGGACGACTTCCAGCACAGCACCCTCGTGGAGCGCCCGTTCTCGGAGGGCGACTGGGCCGACGCGGTCGTCCGTGGCTACCTCTACGACGTGGCCGAGGATATCCGCCTCGCGGCGCTCGAGGACTCGAGCTACGAGGTCATCCGCAACCGCACCAGCCGGATTCAGGGCGAGGAGGACTACCACGTCGAGCACGCCCAGAGCTGGCTGGAGCGAATGGCCGACGACGGGGAGGCGAGCGAGCGAGTACAGGCCGCGCTGGAAGATCTCTACCCCTACGCGCTCACCCTGTTCGAGCCACTCGGCGAGGTCGAGGAGGACATCGAGGAACTGGGCATCCGGACCGCGAGCCTCGACGAGATGCGCGAGGAGTGGGAGGAGCGAACCACGGCGTTCCTCACCGATCTCGGCTTCGAGGTGCCGACAGATGTCGAACCGGCGACACCGACGGGCCGGGACAACGAGCACACCGAGCACTGGCACGACCTCCACGAGGAGATGGTGTCGGCGTACCGGAACCTCGGTCGCCACAAGGCGACCACACTCATGGACGATGAGTAGCGAGCCCGACGGTCCCGAGGAGTTCGACCGCCCACGAGCCGACCCCGACGCCGGCCCGTGTGGCTACACCGAGTACGAGACCAAAGAGCGCACCACCGAGGAGGTGCCCGCCACCGGCGAGGGCGCCGAGGGACTGGAACGCGAGGTCTGGGCCGCGCTGTACGAGGTCGAGGACCCGGAGATGCCCGTCAGCGTCGTCGACCTCGGGTTGATCTACGGGCTCGAAGTCGCTGACGGCGAGGCCACCATCGACATGACGCTGACCTACAGCGGCTGCCCGGCCCGCGAACTGATCCTCGAGGACGTGGAGGCGGCCGCCGAGAGCGTCGACGGCGTCGACGA
>NZ_JBHUDH010000055.1:8269-11940 GCF_042678005.1 Halolamina salina
GGTCCGCCTCGTCTGGGCGCCGGATTGGTCGCTCGATCTCGTGACCGAACAGGGGAAGGAAGCGCTCCGGGAGTTCGGGATCAGCGTGGAGCGATGAGCGACGAGCCGACTTCGGGGCCGAGCGCCGACGCCCCCGAGCAGGACCCGAGCGTCACGACCAGCGGCGAGACGACGGGCGCAGAGTGCCCGTACTGCGGCTCGGAGAACACCGAGCGCGAGCACCCCCGCGGGCCGTCGCGCTGTCAGTCGATCCACTACTGCAACGACTGCCTCCAGCAGTTCAAGAAGTTCGAGTAGCGGGCGGGCTATTCGGCGTCCTCGTCGGCGCTTTTCCGCTTGATGAGGAACTTCATGTCGCCCTCGAACACCACCGTGTCCTCCTGATTCTCCATCACGCAGTCGAGCACGACCAGCCCGGCGTCGTCGCGGCTGAGCTCCTTCTTCTCGGTGACCTCCATCTCCAACTGCAGCGTGTCGCCGATGGTGACGGGGTTCGGGAGGTCCATGTAGTTCATCCCGAGGAACGCGACCGCGGTGCGCTCGACGATGCCCGTCCGGTAGACGAACCCGGTGGCCTGCACGAACGTCATCGGGCCGTGGGCGATGCGCTCGCCGAACTCCTGCTCCTGGGCGTACTCCTTGTTGGTGTGCAGTTCGGTCCAGTCGCCGCTGAGCGCGGAGTGCATCACGAAGTCCGACTCCGTCACCGTGCGCCCGACGCTGATGAACTCCTCGCCGACCTCGAAGTCCTCGAAGTAGTGCGGTTCGTAGCTGTAAGCCATACCCCCGGGTTCGCCCAGTCGGGGTAAATAGCTCCCGGAGGCACCGGCCCCCGCTACCGGTGGTCGTAGACGCGCTGGACCTTCCCGACCTCGCTGCGGGCGATGCCGCCGGACTCGACCAGCGTAAGCTCGTCGGGGGTGAACCCCAGCACGTTCGACAGCCGTTCGCGGATCTCCGTCTCCAGTTCGACGTGGCCCCGATCCGCCCCCTCGGCGCGCTCGACGGTGAGTTCCATCACGTCGAGGTTCTCCTCGCGGTCGAGGTCGATGCGGTAGTGGGGTGCGACGCCGTCGATGTCGAGCACCACGTCCTCGATCTCGCTGGGGTAGAGGTTCACGCCGCGGACGATCAGCAGGTCGTCGGCGCGGCCGGTGACGTTGTCCATCCGGACCATCGTCCGCCCGCACTCACACTCCTCGTAGGTCAGCGTCGTCAGGTCGCCCGTCCGATAACGCAGGACTGGCAGCGCCTCCTTCGACAGCGTCGTGAGCACGAGTTCGCCCTCCTCGCCCTCCGGGAGCGGTTCGCCGGTCTGTGGATCGACGACCTCGGGCAGGAAGCGGTCCTCCCAGATGTGCAGCCCCTCCTGTGCCTCGTGGCACTCGTTCGAGACGCCCGGACCGACGATCTCGGAGAGCCCGTAGATGTCGATCCCGGTCACGTCCAGCCGCTGTTCGATCTCCTCGCGCATCGGATCGGTGCAGGGCTCGGCGCCGAAGATGACCGTCGAGATGGGCAGTTCCCGCGGATCGTGACCCATCTCCTCGGCCGTCTCGGCGAGGTAGAGCGCGTAGGAGGGCGTGCAGGTGAACACGTCGCTGTCGAGGTCGATCATCAGCTCGATCTGGCGCTGAGTCTGCCCGCCGCCGACGGGGATGACCGTCCCGCCGAGCTCCTCGACGCCGTAGTGGAGCCCGAGCCCGCCGGTGAACAGCCCGTAGCCGTAGGCGTTCTGGACGGTGTCGCCGGGCTCGACGCCCGCCGCCGCGAGCGAGCGCGCGACCACCTCGCTCCACACGTCGACGTCGTCGTCGGTGTAGGCGACGATCTTCGGCTTGCCCGTCGTCCCCGAGGAGGCGTGGATCCGGGTCACCTCGTCGTCGTCGACGGCGAACAGCCCGTCGGGGTACTCGTCGCGGAAGTCTTCCTTCGTGGTCGTCGGGAGTTTCGTCACGTCGTCGACGCTCTGGATGTCGGCCGGTTCGACCCCGGCCTCGTCGAGCGTCTCCCGGTAGAACGGAACGTTCTCGTAGGCGTTCTCGACGGTCTCCCGGAGTCGTTCGGCCTGGAGGTCGCGGATCTCCGCGCGGTCGGCGCCCTCTATGGGCTTGTGTACCATACTCGCCCGCTGGACCGACGACAGTAAAAATCATGATGGTTCCGACGAGGTGAAACCAACCGACCGGGCGCCGGTCCGTGGCCGCCACGTCGCCCACGGGAAGGCTTTTCGTCGGACCGGCGGAACCGTGGGCCAATGCGCGAGGCGTACATCATCGGCGCGGGGCAGACCCCCTTCGGCGCGATGCCCGGCGAGAGCTATCGGTCGCTGTTCACCGACGCCGTCGACGCGGCGCTCAACAGCGTCCCCGACGGGATCGACGCCGGCGAGATCGACGAGGCGGTCGTCGGCACGCTCGGCGTCGGCGGGCGACAGATCGGGCTCTCCGGGCCGGCGGTCACCGAACACGCCGGCCTCCACGGCATCCCGAGCACGCGCGTCGAGAACGCGTGTGCGGCCTCGGGGTACGCAGTCAGACAGGCCGTGCAGGCCGTCCGGAGCGGGATGGCCGACGTGGCGCTCGCCGGCGGCGTCGAGGTGATGACCGACATGAGCGGCGACGCGGCGAAGTACTGGCTCGGCGTCTCCGGCGAGACCGAGTGGGAGCGCCTGACCGGCACCACGTTCGCCGGCGTGTACGCCCAGATGGCCAGCGCCTACTTCGACCGCTACGACGCGACGCCGGAGCATCTCTCACAGGTCGCCGTCAAGAACCACAAAAACGGCGCGAAGAACGACGACGCCCACCTCGGCTTCGAGTGTTCGATCGAGGACGCCCGGGACGCGCCGGTCGTCGCCGATCCGTTGAACCTCTATCACTGCTGTCCGACCTCCGACGGCGCCGCCGCGGTGCTCGTCGCGAGCGAGGACGCCGTCGGGGAGTACACCGACGAACCGATCCGCGTTGCGGGGGTCGGTGCCGCCAGCGAACGCGTCGGCCTGTTCCAGCGCGACACCTACACCGGGATCGACGCCTCGATGGAAGCCGCTGCGGAGGCGTACGACCGCGCCGGGATCGAACCGGACGACCTCGACTTCGCGGAGGTCCACGACTGCTTCGCGATCGCCGAACTGCTGGCGTACGAGGATCTGGGGTTCTGTGGCCGCGGCGAGGCCCACGAACTGGTCGACTCCGGCGCCACCGAACTCGGCGGCGAACTCCCGGTGAACGCCTCCGGCGGCCTGAAGTCGAAGGGCCACCCCCTCGGCGCGACCGGCGCCGGGCAGATCGCGGAGGCGGTCAAACAACTCCGCGGCGAGGCGGGGGACCGCCAAGTCGAAGACGCAGAACTCGGCCTGACTCACAATGTTGGCGGTAGCGGCGGCGCGGCGGTCGTCCACGTCCTCGAACGGGAGGTGGGACGATGAGCGGCGGCGGCGCGGCCGACGAACCAGGAATCGCCGCGATCGGGGCGTACACGCCCAGACTGCGCATCGACGCCGCTGAGTTCGAGGCCGCGTGGGGGCAGTTCGACGCGGCAGCAATCGAGAAGAAAGCGGTCCCCGAAGCCGACGAGGACGCGCTCACGATGGGGATCGAGGCGGCCCGGCGCGCGCTCGACGCCGCCGACCGCGACGGCGACGAGGTCGCCCACCTCGCGTTCGCGAC
>NZ_JBHUDH010000056.1:0-1024 GCF_042678005.1 Halolamina salina
CGACTCCCACTCGCCGTACGGGGTTGTGGACATGCGCGTCGCTTCGGCGGACGCCGGCTTGACAGTTCGGGTGGACGAGGGTGTCGCCGATTCGGTTCGAGGTGTCGTCGCCGGTTCGGCGAGGGTGGTCAGTCGCCGTCGGTGCGGAGGTGGTGGAACACGTACGTCTGGGCGTAGCCCGCGTACGCGTCGGGGCCGCTCTCGCCGAACGGCTCGTCTCGTTCGGGCAGGCCGGCGCCGAGGCGCTCCCGGATCGACCGCGAGGTCTCGGCGTAGTTGCCGCCCTCGCAGTCGGGGAAGTAGTCGCCGATGGCGGTCTTGATCCACGTGTCAAGCGGGATTGCCTGCAGGTAGCCGAGCGAGAACAGCAGCACGCAGTCTGCCACCTTGTCGCCGACGCCGACGAACTGGGTGAGTTCCTCGCGTGCGTCCTCGTACGGCAGGCCGCGCGCGTCGCGGGGGTGGGCCTCCCCCGAGGCCACCATCTCGGCGGTGCGCTGGACGTACGGCGCGCGGTAGCCCAGGCTCAGATCCCGTAGTTCGTCCTCGGTCCGCGCGGCCAGCGCCTCGGGCGTCGGGTAGGCGTACAGCGTCCGGTCGCCCAGATCGACCGGCGTGCCGTAGCTCTCCCGGAGCGACCGCTGCATCCCGAAGATCCGGCTCACGCGCATCTGTGCCGAGCAGATGAAGGAGATCAGGCAGGGGAAGGCGGGATCCCGGACGAGCCGCAGCCCGCGGTAGCGGTCGTACGCCCGCGAGAGCAGCGCGCCGTCGTCGGTCGCGTCGTAGATCGCCGCGAGGTCGTCGTCGAGCCGGAGGAGATGTGTGAGGATCGACTCGCCGTCGACCGACTCGGTCGGTGCCGCGGGATCTGCGTCGTTCCCTGTGTCGGCCGGAACACCGCCGGCCTCCCACTCGATCGTCCCGTCGTCGACGCCGCCACGCTGCCGGGCACGGACGACCGTGGGCTGGTCGACCAGCCCCGGCGTCGGCGGGAGGACGGTCTCGTACCACGCATCGCTGC
>NZ_JBHUDH010000056.1:1060-2138 GCF_042678005.1 Halolamina salina
CGCCGCCGTGGGCGGCGGACTCGGTGTAGCCGTCGCCGTCGGCGCGCTTCCAGAGGTAGCTCTGCCCGCTCTCCAGCGTCGACTGCAGGTCGAACGGTCCGTCGAGTGTCGAAACGTCGATGCGGCCCGACTCCATTATCGGGCGGAGGCCGGCGGCGGGTTTCCCGGTTTCGGTCCCGTCAGCCGCCGGGGGCGGCCGGTCCGTCTCAGCGGTTCCGGCTGACCGGGAAGCGGACCCGATCGGGCGCCTCGTTGAACCGACCGAGGATCCGTTCGTACAACTGGTTCCGGGTCCGGGTCGCCCGTCGCGGGTCCACGAGGTAGCGCAGGCGGAGTTCCACCCACGACTCCTGCTGGACGACGTTCACCGTCGGCTCCTCGTCGACGGAGAGTTCCACCGCGGTCTCGCTGAGTTCGTCGCGGTAGCGCTCGACCCGCCGGCGCATCTCGTCGCCGAGCAGCGCCTCGGCCTCCTCGACCATCACCTCGCGGGCGTAGGGGAGTTCCGTCTCGTATGCGACCTGTACCGAGAGCTCGTTCCAGACGAACTCGCCGCCGGCGCCGCCGAACGTCGTGAGATCCGAGGAGAGCACCACGCTGTTGGGCACCGTCACGCGCCGGCCGGAGGGCTGATTGGTGGAGACCAGTTCGCCGCCGACCTCCCAGAGCGTGGTGACGAGGAAGTCAACCGCGACCACGTCGCCTTTCACGTCGCCGATCCGGACGCGGTCGCCGACGCCGTAGGGTCGTTTGGCGGTGATGTACACCCAGCCGAGCAGCGAGAGCAGGGGCTGTTGGAGCGCAAAGGTGATCGCGAAGCCGACGACCCCCAGCGAGAACAGCACGCCCAGCCACTGGTCGGTCAGCGCGCCGAGGGCGCCGACCAGCCCGACGACGCCGAACCCTAACCGAAGGACGTTCCGCAGGTCGTGCTGCCGGCGCTTGGTCGCCCCGCGCGTGAGCCACGAGAACACCAGCCGGTAGCAGCCGAACACGACGGCCGTGAACGAGAGCGCGAGCAGCGCGCGGGCCACCAGCGGATCGAGCGGCGTGTCGCCGACGGCCACCCCGAGCGGGG
>NZ_JBHUDH010000056.1:2156-7237 GCF_042678005.1 Halolamina salina
ACGACGATCGCGCCGAGAAACGATGATCTGCTCACTCTCTCCCGGCGTGTCCGGAGCGACAAAAACCTCGCGTCGGAGTTACCCGTCGAACAGCTCCCGGCCGGCGCCGTCGGTGACGGCGCCCGCGGCGTGCTCCATCGCGTGGCGCATCTCGGCGAACGCGGCGGTGTCGCGTGTGGAGGGTCGCATGACACGAACTCACACGGTCCTCCCTTGAGTATCTTCGGGGGGTATGGCACAACGGCTATGGGACGCCCGGCCCCATTCCGTCCCATGACGACGAGCGACTGGGGCGACTGGCTCCCCCGCGCGATCGAGTCGGCCGATCCGGACTCCGTCGCGGTCTGGTATCTCGGCTGTAACGGGTTTGTGTTGAAGGGGAGCGAGGGGACGACGCTGTTCGTCGATCCCTACGTAGGCACCGGCGACCCGCCGCGGACGGTCCGGATGATCCCCGTCCCGTTCGATCCCGCGGACGTGACCGATGCCGACGCGGTGTTCGCGACCCACGAGCACAGCGACCACGTCCACGGCGAGTCGCAGGCGCCGATCCTCGAAACTACGGGCGCGCCCTTCGTCGCTCCCGACGCGTCGATCGCGGCCGCACGCGAGGCGCAGTCGTGGGAAGACCGCTGGGCGCTCGACGACGGCCAGTTCCAAGAAGTGGCCGAGGGCGACGTGCTGGAGGTGGGCGAGTTCACGGTCCACGTCGTCGAGGTGAACGACCCAGACGCCGAGCATCCGGTGGGGTACGTGTTCGAACACGAGTCCGGGACGGTGTTCCACCCCGGCGACTCGCGGCCGGCGGACTCCTTCGGGCGGCTGGGCCGAGAGTTCGACATCGACCTCGGGATCGTCGCGTTCGGGAGCGCGGGGATGATCCCGGACAAGGAGACGCGGGAGCCGACGTACACCAAGTGGTACAACGACGAGGGGGAGGCCGTCGAGGCCGCGAGCGCGCTCCGGGTCGACCGGCTGCTGCCGACCCACTGGGACATGTGGAAGGGACTCACCGCCGACCCGACCGCGCTCCACGAGCACGTCGACTCCTTCGAGCACCCGCGGTCGCTGGAGCTGGTCGAGATCGGCGACCGAGTCGATATCTGATCGGCGGCGAGGCCGAGGAGCAATCCGAGACCGCCGCCCGGTTTCGCGTTCAGTACGTCCAGAGCCGCTGCACCCGGGAGTCGATCGCCGGGTGGCGCTCGCGGAGCCGTTCGGGGTCGGTCTCGCCGTCGACGTTGATCACGTGGACCTCCCCCCGCTGGCCGCCGTAGACGTCTTGGAAGTCGTACACCGCGCCGACGACCTGCACGCGGTCGTCGACGTCCTCGCTGTCGCGCAGGAACTCGACCTGTCGGTCGACGTTGTACTCGACGAGCCGGTTCACGGCCTCGTCGTGGTCCAGCCCGTCCGGGAGCTTCTCGAGGCCGGACTCCAGCCCCGGCGCGAGCAGGTCGATGCAGTGTTCGATCCCCGGCGGCTCCGACACGCCGTCGGTGAGCTGGTCGTACGTCGCCGTCACCGCCCCGCAGCCGGTGTGGCCGAGGACGACGGCGAGGTCGGTGTCGGTGTGTGCCAGCGGGTAGAGCACGTCGCCGGAGACTCGCTGGCCGGCGTCGGTCTGCTGGACGACGCGGTTCCCGATGTTCCCACAGCTGAACAGGTGGCCCGGCTCGTCGTTCCCCCAGACGTGATCCTGCAGCACCCGGGAGTCCGAACAGCAGACCGTCACCGCGTCCGGCTGCTGTCCGTGCTGGAGGTCGTCGAACCGATCGTCGAACGCCGCGGCGTGGTCGGCGTTGCGGTCCAGCATGTCGAGGAACGTCTCGTCCATGTGCGACCCCGCGGTCCGTCGTCAAATAGCTCCGACGATCCGCGCCGGCCCGAAACAGTTAGGACACTGACTCAACGATCCAGTGACGTGTCTCGGCTCCACGGGCAGTCCGCCCGGATCACGCTCGCGCTCGTGGGGGCCACTGCGGTCGTCGTCGCCGAACTCGCCGCGATCGCGCTCTCGGTCGGCCTCTCCGCGGCGGGAGTCGTCCCGCGCTCCGCATCGCTGCTCCCGATCGTGGTCGTCAGCCTCGCCGCGGCCGCGCTCGCGGTCGGGGTTCGTCGCCGCGCCGGCGGGAAGGCGTCGCTCGCTGTCTCGGGGGTCGTGCTGATCGTCGCCGCGCCGGTCACGGCGTTCGGCGGCGGCTGCGGGCTGGCCGACCGGGGGGCGATCCTGTTCCGGAGCGGCGTCCGCATCGGCGTCGCCGTCGGCGACTGCGTGACGTTCTCCAACGGCGCGTTGCTGGTGCTCGGCTACGGGCTGCTGTCGGCCGGGCTCTGGCTCGCGGCGGACGAGCTACCGAACGTCGGTCGGTTCAGGTCCCCGAGACGCGCCGACTAACGCCACTCGATCCGGAACACTTCGACCTCGATCTCCGCCCGCTCGCGCTCGTGGTGTTCGTACAGCCGCGGGATCTCGAACTCCGCGGCGAAGGCGTGGGTCACCTCGCCGCCCTCGTCGTCGGCGAACGACTCGACGAACTCGCGGCTCCCGGCGTTGTGGATCGAGTAGGAGACGCCGGCGACCGACGCCGCGGTTTGGAGAAACGCCCGATCGGCGCCTTCGTTGCCCGACTGGGCGCCGAACGGCGGGTTCGTGACGGCCGTTGCGACCGAGTTCGCGGGGAGCGGCGGGTGCGTCGCGTCGGCGCGGAGCCAGTCGACCGCCGTTTCGGGGGCGACCGCGCGTTCGTTCTCGCGCGCGACCGCGAGCGCGTCGGCGTCGCGTTCGAGTCCGAGCACCCGCGCGGGATCGCGACAGGCGGCCGCGAGCGCGAGGAGTCCCGTGCCGGCACCGAGGTCGAGCACCGTTCGACCGGCGATGTCGCCTTGGAGATCCGCGAGGTGGAGAAGGTGAGCCGCGAGGTCCGGCGGCGTCGGGTACTGTTCGAGGGCCACGTCGGGGTCGCGGAACCCCGCGAGCCCGTGGAGTCGTTCGGCCAGCGCCCGTTTGCCCATTCAGGCCGCCACGTCGAGACCGTCGACCGAAAGGGTGACGCCTTCCCGGCGGGCGCGCTCCTCGAGCGCCTCCAGCGCCGGGCGGACCTTCTCGGGGTCGCTCACGTCCTCGATCTCGACGCGGACGACGCCGACGCCGAGGAACGCGCCCGCCCGAACCACGTCACGCAGGCGGTCGGCCTCCTCCTGCGTCGCGAGCGAGCAGTCCTCGGCGAAACAGGCCTCGACGGTGAGTTCCGCGGGCTGGTACCCTTCGGTGGCGAGTTCGGCCTTCAGCTCCCGCAGGTACTCCGGGGCGGTCGTCGACAGCGACGACGCGGTGAGTTCGACAGGCTCGACGTTCGACGGGCGACAGGAGTCCACTGCCGATTCGACGCGCGTGGGGCTCGTGCTCATACGACTCCATAGCCACTGGTTATCCAAAAAGGTTTCTCAATACGCAGTAGTAATCAGAGACGGGCGACTACCGGCCCGCCGGGGCGACAGGTGGGATGCGGCAAGAATTCCCGGACTCCGCCACGTACGGCGATTAGTTCTGTGCTCATGTTGAGGACGGAAAAAGTCTTATCTGTCGGGGTCACCAGAAACCTTTTAATGGAACGTCCGAGCCGGGAGCGACAGCGGGAGTCGGAGGACGAGGAGGAGTCGGCCGACGAAGTTCTCACCTGCCCGGAGTGTGGGTCAGACGAGGTCGTCACCGACGACGACCAAGGCGAGCTCGTCTGCGACGACTGCGGACTGGTGCTCGACGAGCGCCAGATCGACCGCGGCCCGGAGTGGCGGGCGTTCAACCACTCCGAGCGCCAGAGCAAGTCCCGGGTGGGTGCGCCGATTACCGAGACGATGCACGACCGCGGGCTGACGACGACGATCGACTGGAAGGACAAGGACGCCTACGGGCGGTCGCTCTCCTCCGAGAAGCGCAGTCAGATGCACCGCCTGCGGAAGTGGCAGGAGCGCATCCGGACGAAGGACGCCGGCGAGCGCAACCTCCAGTTCGCGCTCTCGGAGGTCGACCGCATGGCCTCCGCGCTGGGCGTCCCGCGATCGGTCCGTGAGGTCGCGTCGGTGATCTACCGCCGCGCGCTCAACGAGGACCTGATCCGCGGGCGCTCGATCGAGGGCGTCGCGACCGCCGCGCTGTACGCCGCCTGTCGGCAGGAGGGGATCCCGCGCAGCCTCGACGAGGTGGCGGAGGTCTCCCGCGTCCCCCAGAAGGAGATCGGCCGCACCTACCGGTACATCTCCCAGGAGCTCGGCCTCGAGCTCAAGCCGGTCGACCCCAAGCAGTTCGTCCCGCGGTTCGCCTCCGAACTCGGCCTGAGCGAGGAGGTCCAGTCGAAGGCGACCGAGATCATCGACGTCTCCGCCGAGCAGGGGCTGCTCTCGGGGAAGTCCCCCACCGGGTTCGCCGCCGCGGCGATCTACGCCGCCTCGCTGCTCTGTAACGAGAAGAAGACCCAGCGCGAGGTCGCCGACGTGGCGCAGGTGACGGAGGTCACCATCCGGAACCGCTACCAGGAACAGATCGAAGCGATGGGCTTCCGGTAGCCCGCACGGTCCGCTCCGACGTTCTTCCCACTCGACGTTCTCTTCCGCCTCAGGCCGCCACGAACACGATCAGCCGTCGGTTCGTGAGGCCCTGCTCGATCGTGTAGCGCTCGTACTCGGAGAGCCGATCGGCGACCGCGAGCCGGTGGTCGGGCGTCGTGACGACCACCGGCGGCGCCGAGTCGGGCATCGCCGACGGCGCGGCGACGCTCTCGGTCCCCGCGCCGGCGCGCTCGACGTACCACGACAGCGGGAGCCGCGCGGTGAACGCGGCGCGCGCCCGCCCGGGCACCGGCGGCCGATCGAGCACTGTCTCGTCCTCAACGGCGAGCGCCTCGCCGACGTAGAGCACGCCCGTTCCCTCGTTCCCGGCGACAGCGTCCTCCATCGCGCTCACGGCCGTCCGGTACTCGCTCCCCGGCTGGGCGTACCCCGGGAGCGCGTCGCCGGCCGCGGGATCGTCGTACACCTCGCCGGCGATCACTGCGCCGGAGTGGAGGCCGGCGGCGGAGAGG
>NZ_JBHUDH010000057.1:0-3794 GCF_042678005.1 Halolamina salina
CAGCGGAGTAAGCGTGGGGGGTGAGCAGCCACGCCGCGCAACCCCCCACGCTTACCCGCTGGCGCCGAGGGCACATGCACTTTAGCCCGGAACGGGCGCGGGCGGTGCGGAGAGCGCCCGCACGCCCGGAATGGTCGGTCGCGAGCGACGCGGAGGGCGGCAGCGGCGAGCGGGGCGGGCCGGTACGTACACATCTGTCGAGCTGGCCACGTCGCTCGGTGCGTCAGCTACCGACCTGGCGGACTCAGAAAGGGCGAGACCGTCTCGGCCGTCCCCCGACCCCGCAAGCACCGCAGGGACGAGGCGCGCAGCGGTGGTCGCGGGACGTCGAGCGGTCGAGGGCTTTCAGGAACGATCCCTATCTCGGACCCGCACGTCGTTATTCGCCGACGGACTGGGACTCGTCCTCGACGATGACGTCCACACCGTCCGGTGATACTTCGAGCGGGATCTCATCGACAGTAAACTGAACGGTGATGTTCTCATCGGCGGAGGCGATCACCTGTTCGAGCGCATCGGGGTCAACGTAATCGTGGAGCTGGTAGGAATCGTCCTCGAGTCCACACGTCTCCAGTGTCTCGATGATCTCCACGAGGAGGTCCCTAGAATCATCCGAACTGTCCGATGGAGAAGAGTGCATCTGAACGCTCGGGGCTAAGAGTTGCAGGCTTGTAAAAGGTTAAGAGTCAACTACAGGAGCGCACCGATTTGCTACTTGACTTAGCGCGTTCGGGATAGTGTCGGCGCAACCAGAAGCGATTATGCGCTTTGACGCCGACTGGATGTCTCGTGCCGATGACCGCATTCTAGAGCATCTTGCTGAAGCCGGCCCCGATACCCCAAAAGAAATGGCGGACAGTGACCGGGTTCGCTTCTCCCGTCAACACATCAATGCCCGCTGCAAGACGCTGGTCGAATACGGCCTCCTCGTCCACCTCGGCAACGGCGTCTACGATATCACGCGAACGGGAGAGCAGTATCTCGCCGGCGACCTCGACGCTCGTGACCTCGACCCCGAATAGCGTCAGCTGTCGCCGGCGACCAGGTCCTCGATGAACCGGAACCCGTTCACGAACGTCACCGAGTCACCGTACCCCTCACTCGCGAGTACGGTTTCGGCTCCCTCGCCGGCCGCGATGTCGGTCGTGTAGATGTACACCTCGGTCGCCGTCCCCGCACTGAGGTGCTGGGCAGCTAGGGCGGCGAGGGCGGCGTCGGCGCGTTCGACCTCGTCGGCGGGTCGGTCGTCGGCGTTCGCGATGTACCGCTGGACGCCATCCATCACCCGCGAGACGACCGACTCGGAGAACTCCAACGGTGGCGCAACCGTCGCCCAGCCCTCGTCGATCGCGGTGTCGATGGGTGGAGCCTCGACGTCGGACTCGTCGACGGTCAGCTCCTCGTACACCCGTTCGGGCAGGACGAAGGTGACGTCGTTCCGGCGAGCGAATCGCCGAACAGCCTTGTACCGGCTGTTCGACGGCTGTCCCATCGCGACGAACAGGCCGGTGTCGGCGATGTGGAGCCGGCTCACGCGTCGTCAGCCGCGTCGCCGACGTCCAACTCGTCGAGTCCTGCCCCTCCCTCCTCGATGTCGTAGTGTTCGTGGACGACGGGCCGGAGCGCCTGCAAGATCATCTCCGCAGCCAGCGGCGAGATGTCCAGATCCTCAGCCATCAGCCGGTGGGTCACCTCGCCGCGTTCACGGGCGACGGCGTAGGTGAGCGCGGTCGCGAGGCCGGCGACGCCGTGGCGGTCGATGTAGGTGTCGATGTCGGCGTCCGTCTCGCGGCGGCCGACGGCGTCGATCAGCGCCGGCGTGATCGTGTACTCGCGGTCGCCGGCAGCCGTCGTCACGGTCAGGTCGATCTCCCGAGCAGCGTACCGGCGCGGCTGCTCGTCGTCGGTGACGTCGGCGAAGCCGGCGTCGACGAGCCGGTTGACGTAGCTGTAGGCGGTCCCCTGGGCGAGCTCGAGGTCGTCCATCACGTCCTGGACGGTTGCCTCGCCCTCCCGAGCAAGGTACGCGTACAGCTGGGCGAGCTGTGGCTCCTCGAGGAGGTCCGCGACCGAGAGGAAGTCCTGGACGATGTCGCCGTCGGCGCGGTTTGAGGTGCGTGACACGATTCCTTCTTGATTACAGTTTACAGCGAATCAGTAAAGAGTGTTGGGGTCACTCCGCCGGCGCCGCGACGAGATGCTCCTCGAGGTCTCGCGTCCAGTACGTCGCGAGCCCACCCGGACTACAGCGGGCGCACAGCTGCAACGGGCCTTCCAGATGCCCGAGTTCCACCCGGAACCGCGTGAGTGCCGCGAGCGTATCGACGACCAGCCCACAGCCGTCACAGGCGACGTGATCGCGCTCGTCGGGATCCAGCCGCGTCTGAATCGCACAGTCGACACAGATCGGGTGGGTGACCCGCTCGTCCTGCCCCCAGGTATGGGCCTCGCCAGTCTCGGTACCAGGCGGGGCCTCACAGAACGCACAGCCAGTGATCGTCTGCTGCATCACTCGCCCTCCCAGTCGGCGTCGCGGCCAGCCGTCCAGCCACGGTGGAAGACGGCCAGCTGCGTCGATGAGTCGAACGCGGCGCCGCTCGGTTCGTGAACCAGAACTTGGTCTTCGGGAACCGGAGTGACGACGTCCGCGTCGACGAGGTCGCTGACCAGGCGTTGGGCCGTCGTGTCGTCGACGTCCGCCGTGTCGACGTCGGTGGCGTCGCGGTCCTGGGCGAGCTGTTCTTTCTCGAACCGTTCGTAGTCGCGACTCGTGTCGTCGTGCGGATCGGGACCAGGCATGGTGAGTCACGCAGCGCACGCTATTGCGCGCTGCACGCCTCCTGGCGCCGATAAACAGTCAGGGCCGACAGTATCAGTCCGGTCGCGGGTCTCGATAGCCGATGACGGCGACGTCGTCGATGAACAGGACGCCCTTCATGAAGTCGAGCTTGGTCAGACTGTGCTGGTACAGGTTATGCCGACCCAGGTAGTTTACTGGTACCACCAGACAGCCGAACTCGATCTTTGGCCGGCCGTCCTTCTGGGTGCGGTACCCTTTCTGGAACTTGAGGAGGTCGTCGCTGACATTCTTCCGCTCGCTCTTCTCGACCTCGATGGCGATACGGGCGTCGGCGTCGTAGAGATCGACGCTGTAGTTAAACCCCTGATGCGACCAGAGCTTGCAGTTCGGGTTATAGCCGCCGGCGGCGTCCCCTTCGTACTCGTACTGCGAGAGCTTGTCGGCGATCGCGGCATCGAAGCCGCCGACCTCTGTGTGCTTCGTCGAGCCGTCGAAGACGCTTGATGGGACGGCCTCGACGGCTTCCCGAATCGACGTCAACGAATCATCCGGAAACACCTCGGACGAGGTTTGGGTACGGCGCTCGCTCAGTTTGGTGACCTCCTCGACGACGACCATACTCGCTCTCGACGAACAGTGCCCGGATAAAACCCGTCGCGACCGCCGTTCGAGTCGCCCGGCCGCCAGGATGCACTCACTCGAGGAGTCGGGCGGTGGGTGGGGGCGAGGGAGTGGATCCAGCCCCAGAGTTAACCAACACGGTGTCGGTATCGGTTCGGAATGTTGGTTAAGCCTAACCGCTACGGCGTTCGGAGCTCTCGAACTGGCTTCACGACGAAGGTGTCTGGCTCGCTGGTTGCTCCTTCACCTGATCGCTCCGCCGACGTCGAGGGCGACTGCGTGAGCTGAGTGATGAGCTCGTCGCGAACGGTTCGTCGAGGGACGGTGGTCTCGTGCCAGCCCAGTCGGTCGTCGAAGTGCCGTTTCTGGAACT
>NZ_JBHUDH010000058.1:0-515 GCF_042678005.1 Halolamina salina
CCCCAGCGGCGGCGTGAGCGACCGCCGGCTGATGCCGACGGCGCTGTGTTACGACCCCGAACTGTTCGAGACGACGCCGCGCTCGGTGCTCACAGCCTCGGCGATGAACGGGTTCGACAAGGCCGTCGAGTGTCTCTACTCGCCGCACGCGACGCCGATCACCGACGGCACCGCGAGCCGTGCGCTCTCGCTGATGCAGTCCGGCTTCTCCGCGCTGCCCGAGGAGGATCCCGACCCCGCGACGTTCGACGACGCGGTCGCGGGCGTGGTCGCCGCGCAGTACGGCATCTCCACCCCCGGCGCCTACCGCGCCTCGATCATCCACGCGTTCGGCCACGGCTTCTCGAACGACTACGACGCCCACCAGGGGACGGTCCACGGCGTGCTCGCCCCGCACGTCCTGCGGTCCGTGTTCGCCGAGGTCGACGGCCGGCGGGACCTGCTCGCGAGGGCGCTCGGCGTCGACGAGGGGGGTGCGACGGACGCGGAGACCGCCGAGGCGGTCGTCGACGCCG
>NZ_JBHUDH010000058.1:522-1987 GCF_042678005.1 Halolamina salina
TCCGCGACGACCTCGGCCTCCCCAGCGAACTCCGCGAGATCGAGGGACTTTCGCGGGCTGACCTCCCGGACATCGCGGCGATCATCCACGACGACGGGCTGTTCGCTGAGGCGCCGGTCCAGCCGTCGGTCGTAGAGATCGAAGAGGTGCTGGAGTCGGCGTGGTGAGCCGTCAGTCGTCCCCGAGCAGCGACACCGGATCGTACGTTCGGGCGAGCAGTCGGGCGGTCAGCCGCCCGTAGGCGCCCGCGAGCCAGTTGGTGAACGCGAGGCCGACCAGCAGCAGGAGCGCCCCGACGCCGGCGACGACGAGCGCCCCCGGCAGCGTCCGGATCCGCCACGCTTCGATCGTCACGACCGCCTCGAACCCGACGAGCAGGCGGTTCCAGCCGAAGTGGAGCGCGGGGTGGAGTTCGACCGGGCGGTCCGTCACCAGCCCGACGTACAGCCCCGGCTCGCCGTAGTGCAGCGGCACCGACAGCAGCGCGACGCCGGTCACGAGCGCGTTCATCACGACGACCAACGCGACGGCGCCGGCGACGAACTTCAGCGGGAGGTACAGCAGCGGCGCGTACGTCCCGGGTTCGGTCGCGAGCGCGCGGAGTCGTTCCCACCGCCCGTCGCCGGCCGGCGCCGGCCCGGGGGGCACGTCGACGCCGAGCAGCCACGCGGTGAGCCGTCGTTCGAACGCGGCGGCGACCAACGAGCCCGCGACCACGGCAGCGAGCAGCGGGAGTCCGACGAGGACGACGGAGAGCCCCACGCCGAGGCCGAGGCCGACGGTCACGGACACGAGGTACACCAGTCCCAGCGGGAACGCCAGCACGCCGAACGCGAGGTTCAGGTACGTCTGCGGCCGGACGGGGGCGGCGAGGAAGGATCGGAGCCGGCCGTCACGCGCCGGCAGCGCCGTGGGGGAGGGCATATCGGCCGATGCTGGCGTGCGTGCCGGAATAAGGGTTCGGGTCGATCTGCCGGCTCGACAACTCGGCGTCGGTCTGTTTATTCTTCCCTCGCGAACCGCCGGCCGTGCGTACCCCGTGGATATTTCGACCGGGACACCCACAGCCCACCCGATGAGCGACGGCGGCGAGGACGTGGTCGACCTCCTCGGGGACGACTACGTCCGGACGATCCTCGCGGAGACCCGCGAGGAGCCAAAGTCCGTCGAGGCGCTCAGCGACGCCTGCGACGCCGACCCCTCGACGATCTACCGCCGGGTCGAGCGCCTCGAGGCCGCAGGGCTGCTGACCGACGAGCAGCGACTGGACCCCGGCGGCCACCACTACAAGGAGTACGACGCCGTGTTGGAGGCGGTCCACGTCCACGTCCGCGCCGAGGGGTACGAGATCGACGTCGACTACGTGGAGGAGGAGGAGCCCGCCGACCGCTTCACCCGCCTGTACGAGGAGTTCAAATGACCGTTCCACTCACCATACACCCGGCGTCGCCCCCGGTGCAGGCGG
>NZ_JBHUDH010000058.1:2112-3160 GCF_042678005.1 Halolamina salina
AGGTCGGCGACGTGCCGGCGACAACGCGCGCGCTGGTGGCGACGGCGAGCCAGCTCGCCGGCCTCCTGATCGTGCTCACGGTGGTGTTCGACCGTGGTTGACGCCGCCACGCTGCTGGTGCTGGCCTCCGGCGCGACCGCGGCCGCGGGCAGCGTCGTCGCGTGGCTGGCGTATCAGGGGTACCGGCGCAACGACAGCCGGGCGATGCGCTTCCTCGCGATCGGGGTGGCCTGCATCGCGGTCGTGCCCTTCTTCCTCACCTACGGCGCCGGCCCGCTGTTCGCGCTCTCGGACGCGGCGACGCTGCTGGCGGTCTTACTCGCGAACATCGCCGGCCTGCTCGCGGTGCTCTACTCGCTCGAAGGTACCTGAGTCGGGGAACGAATCCAGTACAAATAGGTTTCGACGACTGGGCGCCGTGACAGTCGGCGAACACGGTTGAAGTGCTCCGGGGGCGACGGGTCTCGTATGGAGCGGACCTCCACCAGACGACGACTGCTCGGCGGCGTCGGCGCAGCACTCGTGACCGCGCTCGCCGGCTGCACCGGCGCGACGCCGTTCGTCGGCAAGCGGCTCGAAGACGACCGAACCATCCCCACCGAGGGCGCCGCGGCGCTCGCCGTCGACGCCCGGGTCGGCGACGTGACCGTCCGCGGCGAAGAGCGCGACGACATCGACGTCGAGATGGTCAAGCAGTCCAGTTCGGTCGGCGGCGACCTCTCGAAGCTCGACCTCGCGGTCGAACGCGAGGGGGACCGGCTGACGCTCGCGACCCGCTACACCGGCGAGAGCTCCCTGCTCGGCGGCACGCCGTCGATGGACCTCACGATCCGTGTCCCGCGCTCGCTCCGCGTCGCCGAGATCGACGCCAGCGTCGGGGACGTTCGGGTCGAGGGCGTGACGGGCGACCTCGCCGTCGACTCCTCGGTCGGGGACGTGACGATCCGGAACGTCGAGGGCACCGTCACCGCCGAAGCCAGCACCGGCGACGTACGCATCGAAGGCGCGTCGGCGGTCGGCGACGTGCGGGCCGACGTGGGCGACCTCG
>NZ_JBHUDH010000058.1:3173-6836 GCF_042678005.1 Halolamina salina
GCGGGCGACCGAGGGCAACGCGGCGTTCCGGACCTCGACCGGCGACATCGACGCCGCGCTCTCCCCGGATCTCGACGCCGAACTCGCCGCGGAGAGCCGCGTCGGCGACGTGACCGTCGAGGGGCTATCGCTGGGGGACGGCACCCGGACCGAGAGTTCGGCGTCGGGGACGCTCGGCGACGGCGGCTCGACTCTCCGAGTGGAGACCCGAACCGGCGACGTTCACCTCTCGGGGCGCTGAGCCACGGGAGTGTCGCGCCCGCGGTCCGTTCCTGTCCCCACCAACTCCCCGCTGCTGCCCTCCCCGCCCCCGCTGACGACCCCTCCTCCCACCTCGGCCCACCGAACCGCTTAACCCCGCCACTCGCCTACCACGAACCGGCAGAGAGAGCCCGGTTCCCGCGCCCCGGCCCGCGAGCAAGGGGCGTGAGGAAAGTCCCCCCACCGTCCGGACGGGCGACCGGGCGCAAGCCCGGAGTCGGAGACGGCTGGCTCTGGAACAGAAACGAGACCGCCTGCCCCGACCCATGAAGTGCGCGAACCGACCCGTAAGGGAAGGGAGCTAACCCACGGAGGATCGACGGGCAGGAACGGATGGAACGGCGAACCCTCGCCGGTGCAAGCCCGTGCCCGAAGGTAGTCCGGACGGCCGGAGACGGCAGGGCGCGGGTGCTCAGCCGAATGCCGGGTCGAAACAGAAGGGGGCTTACTCCTCTCAGCCGCTTCACCTCGCCAGCGCCGCCCGAACCGTTTTGCCCCGCCCCCGCCTCGCTCCCACGATGGCACTCGACCGTTCGTTCCCGACCGCCGGCGTCGACGGCGGCACCGAGCGGGGACGATGACCGACGACGCGGCCGCCGACGCGCTCGATCCGGCGACGCTCGCGGACGCGCTCGCCCGGTTCGGCGGCACCGAGCCGGAACGGCGCACCGTCGCCCGGCAGGCCGCCGATCTCGCGGACGCGGGGCGGTACCGCCGTGACACGGGGCGGGAACTCACGGTTGATCTCGTCCTCGACGAACTCGCGGACGCGCCCGACGGCTCGCCCGCCGACCGCTGGAACTGGTGGATGGGCGTGCTCTCGCTGGCCTACGCCGGCTACGAGGGGTTCGCGGTGCGACGCTATCCGGACGCGGAGTGAGTTCGCTAATCCGCCCCCGAACCGACGAACGGAAACGCCGGCGCCGTCGAGAGTCGACCGAATGCAGCTACGTTTCCTCGGGGGCGCCGGCGAGGTCGGCCGCAGCGCGGTCCTCGTCGACGACTCGCTGCTGCTCGACTTCGGCCTGCTGACCGCCGAGCCGCCGCAGTACCCCGTCGGGACGCCCGACCCCGACGCGGTCGTCGTCTCCCACGGCCACCTCGACCACGTCGGCACGATCCCCGCGCTGCTCTCGGGGTCGAACCGGCCGCCGATCCACTGGACGCCGCCGACGCGGGAGCTGGCGCTCACGCTCGCCCGGGACACGCTGAAGCTCCACGGGCAGTCGCCGCACTGCCCGTTCACCGAGAACGACGTGAAGCGGGTGACGGAGGTCTCCGAGACCCACGGCTACCGCGAGTCCTTCGAGGCCGCGGGGTACGAGGTGACGTTCTACAACGCGGGCCACATCCCCGGCAGCGCCCACGTGCTCGTCGACGACGGGGAGACGCGCCTGCTCTACACCGGCGACTTCCACGTCGACGAGGCCGAGGCCGCCGACCCGCCCGCGGGGTTCGACGCCGGGGAGCCGCCCGTCGGCCAGCGCCTCGTCGCGGGATCGACCGCCCGGCCCGACGCCGACGTGGTGCTGTGTGAGAGCACCTACTCGGACGTGGAGCACGAACCCCGGGCGACCGTCGAGCACCGCTTCGCCCAGAGCGTGAAGACCACGCTGTGGGAGGGCGGAACCGTCGTCGTCCCGGCGTTCGCGATCGGGCGCACCCAAGAGATGCTGCTCATCTGCGAGGCACACGACATCCCCTGTTACGTCGACGGGATGGGGAAGCGAGTGACCGAGATGCTGCGGCAGTACCCCGAATACGTCCGTGACCCCGACGCGCTGCGCCGGGCGAAATCCCACGCGCGGTTCGTGACGGGGCGGGACGGCCAGCGACAACGGATCGCCGACCAGCCCGCCGCCATCGTCACCACGAGCGGGATGCTCTCCGGCGGCCCGGCGATGACGTACATCCCCGAGATCCGGGCGAACCCCGTGAACAAGCTCACGCTGACCGGCTATCAGGTCGAGGGGACGCCCGGCCGCGAACTACTGGAGACCGGCCGGGTGGAGATCGACGGGCGCGTGATGCCCGTCAGCGCGCAGGTCGAGGCGTACGACTTCTCCGCCCACGCCGACCGCGACGGTCTGCGGCGGTTCCTCGATTCCTACGACGGCGCGGAGATCCTCGTGAACCACGGCGACCGATGCGACGCGTTCGCCGAGGAACTCCGCGCGGACGGCCACGACGCGTCGGCGCCCGAACTGGGCGCGACCTACTCGGTCTGAGCGTCGAGTTCGCGTTCGAGCCAGTCGAACTGCTGTTCCAGCTCTCGGCGACGCTGGCGCTCGATCACCGTCGAGTCCAGTAGCTTGCCGACCAGCGCCACGTCGATCGCGAACTCCGTCTCGGCGGTCACCTCGGTGCCGGCGTCGGTCGCTTCGAGCGTGTACCGCGTCACCATCTCCTCGAAGATGCCCTCGCGCTGGCGGTACGCGAGCGCCGCGTCCGGCTCGTCGGTCAGTTCGAGCGTGAGTTCGATCGTCGCGATCCCGACGCCGTTCTCCAGTTCGAGGCGGTCGCCATCGATGACCACCTCGTCGAATCCCGCGGCGCGCATGAACGGCCCGAGGTCGTCCATCCGCTCGCGGATCGCGTCCGGCGGCGCCGCGATCTCCCGGGAGACGCTGACCGAGTTCATACCCGGGCTACAACGCCTCGATTGAAAACACTCGGGACGAACATCTCCGTCCGACGCGTCAGCCCTCGGCCAGCGATTCGGCCACCCGCTCGGCCTCGCGGAGTCTGCCCGGAATCCCCGCTCTGGCGGCGTAGTTCGCACAGATCTGCGCCCCGTCGGGGAGGTCGACCGCTTCCAGCGCGTCCCACGTCGTGTCGTAGGCGGGCATCCCGCGGCGGAGCCGACACACGTCGACGGCGGTCGCTTCGACGCCGGTCAGCTCTGCGAACTCCCGTTCGGCGATCTCACGAATATCCGACTCCGGCTGATCCACGAGCCCGGGGTTCCGACCCCCGCCGAGGTACGCAGTGTGGCGGTTTCCGCGGTCGAACAGCGCCCCGGTGCTGGTCACGCCGAGCGTCCGGAACGACTCGTCGTACTGGATCTGGAAGCCGGCGGCGTCCATGTCGCTCGCGGCGTCGAGGTGGACGACCGCCATGGGGTTGTAGGTGAGTCGGCGGAGCGCGTCCGCGCTTTCGGGTGCGAACGGGTCGAGCAGGTCGGCGGTCACCGCCGCGGGCGTCGTGAGCACCACGTGGTCGACCGTCGTCGTCTCCTCGGGCGTTTCGATCACGAAGCCGTCGTCGGTCTGCTGGACTGCTTCGACCGGCGTGTCGAGCCGAACACGCTCGCTATGGCGCTCGAACAGCGCCTCCGGGAGCGTCTGGAGGCCGCCGTCGAAGGAGACGACGGGCGGCGTCGACCCTCGACGACTCGCCCCC
>NZ_JBHUDH010000058.1:6893-26663 GCF_042678005.1 Halolamina salina
TCGCCCGCACTGCCGCGACGAGCAGGCTCCGATCGACGCCGCGTTTCTCGAGCGCTCGCCCGAGCGAGTGCCGCATCGGCATCTCGTCGGGGTGCGTGCCGTAGATGCCGCCGTACAGCGGGCCGACGAGGTACCGGGCGGCCTCCGGCCCGAGCATCCGGGTCAGGGATTCTTCGACGCTCTCCTCACCCCGTGGCGGCCCGGTCAGCGGTTCGAGCAGCATACGGAGCTTCCCCCGCAACGAGAGCAGGTCCGTCGACACCCCCTCGCGGACGGAGAACGGCACCTGGCGGAGCGAGCCGTCACGGTAGAGGTACAGCGGCGGGTCCGCCGCCTCGACGAGTCGATCGTCGAGGTCGAGGTCGTCGACCAGCGACGCCACCGGCGGCGAGAGACGGGTGCGTTGGGGACCGTCCTCGACGACGTACCCCTCGACGGACCGGCTCCTGATCACGCCGCCCGGCTCCGAGTCGGCCTCGAACACGACGCTGTCGACGCCGCGCTCGTAGAGTTGGTGCTGCAGCGCGAGGCCGGTGATCCCCGCGCCGACGATGCCGACCCGCATCGTCAGTCGGCGGGGTTCGGCAGCGGGCCGTCGTACCCCTCCGGCACGTACGGACAGAGTGGATCGCTCTCGAGCGGGTCGCCGGTCGTCGCGTACGCCCGCGAGCGGCTGCCGCCGCAGACGTTCCGGAACTCGCAGGCGCCGCATTTCCCCTCCAGCGCGTCGGGATCGCGGAGCTTCTCGAACAGCGGCGCGTCGCGGTAGAGGTCGACGAGGCTGTCCGTCCGGACGTTCCCGGCCGGCTCCGGCAGGAACCCGGAGGGGTAGAGCTCGCCGGTGTGGCTCACGAACGCGAAGCCGTCGCCGGCGGTGATGCCGGTCCGGCGGCCGATCGCGTCGTTCTCGGGCTTGTCGGTCGCCGAACGGCGCTGCTGGATCGCGACCCGGCGGTAGTGGGGCGCCTCAGTGGTCTTGATTCCGAAGTCGGCCTCGTCGTTTACCTCGGTCAGCCACTCCATCACGCGGTCGGCCCGCTCCGGCGGGACCGGATCGAGCACCTCTCCTCGGCCGACCGGGACGAGGAAGAACACGGACCAGAGCACGGCGCCGAGGTCGTCGACCAGTTCGCGGAGCTGGGGGAGCTGTTCGACCGTCTCGGCACAGACGGTCGTGTTGATCTGGAGCGGAAGCCCGGCCTCGTTGGCGGCTCGGGCCGCCTCGACGGTCTGCCGGAAGCTCCCTTCCTCCTTCCGGAAGCCATCGTGGGCCGCGGGGGTGGCGCCGTCGATGCTGAGCGCGAGTCGGCGCAGCCCGGAGTCTGCGAGCTTTTCGATCCGGTCGGGGGTTAGCGACGCCGTCCCGCTGGGCGTGAGCGTCATCTGCAGCCCCTGATCGACGCCGTGTTCGATCAGCTCGAACGTGTCGTCGCGGTAGAGCGGGTCGCCCCCGGAGAGGACGACAAGCTGGTTCTCGCCGAACTCGCTCGCCTCGTCGAGGAGCCGCTTCCCCTCCTCAGTCGTGAGTTCGTCGGGGTGGCGCTGGGGCTGGGCCTCCGCGCGGCAGTGTTTGCAGGCCAACTCGCAGGCCTGCGTGAGCTCCCAGACCAGCACGAACGGGCGCTGACTCGTGTCGATGGTGGATGGGCGCATTGGGGTCGTCGTGGGTGTCGGAGACGCGGTTACTGGACGTGGACTCGCAGGACGTGGCCGCCACAGCCGCACTGTTCGACGTACTCGTACTCCACGTCGTCGCCGAACTCGTCGTCGAGCACGTCGTAGAGGTACGTCTCGGGGTGGCCGTGCTCGCCGTGGGTCACGAGGTTGACGTGGTTTCCGGGGGCGGTGTGTTCGACGGCGTCGATCCCCTGCTCGACGAGGAGGTCGCGGTCCTCGGCGTGTTCGGGACCTTCGAGGTTCGCGGACCAGGAGTTGTCGTGGACGCGGTCGGTGACGGGGTCGGCCGCCTCGTGGTCGTGCTGAGACATGGCTTACGTCGTCCTTCGACGCCGACGACCATGGGGGGATGGCCGAACATGTTCTTGGCCGAGGCGGCCTCGACAGCCCCGCTGCTCGTACCCGGCCGTACGGCTGCCGCCGCCTACCCCTCCGGCCGGCCGCAGGCAAAGCTACCTATATGTAACTCAGTTACCAGTAGTAACCCCTAAGTCGCCGTCGCCCTATTCACCACGTATGACGAGTGACACGGGCGAGGACGGGGAGAAGCTGCAGGTGTGGTGTGCGGGCGAGGACTGGTGTCCGGTCACCACGACGGCGCTTTTGGTCGGGAAGAAGTGGCACCCGGTGGTGATCCACCGGCTGCTCAACGAGGGGCCGAGCGGCTTCAGCGAACTGGAGGACAGCGTCGGCGGCATCTCCAGCAAGGTGCTCTCGGAGGTGCTCGACGATCTGGAGAGCAAGCGGCTGATCGACCGCGAAATCGTGAGCGAGAAGCCCGTCCGGACGGAGTACTCGCTGACCGACCACGGCGAGTCGCTGGAGCCGGTGATCACGGCGATGCGCGACTGGGGGAAACAGCACATCACGGAGCCCGAGGACCCGAGCGTCTCGCTGGTCTGAGGCGACTCTCCCTCGCAGCACTCGTGCGTCGCCAGTCGCCGCCGGTGTGCGTCGCGTTCACTCGGGCGCGGGAGGCTTTTCCACCGCGGGACCGAACCAGCAGCTAATGTCACAACCCGACCCCGACGAGGAGGCTCGCGCGGGCGACCCGCGGGCGAGCCGGCAGGAACCGACCGACGACGTGCCGGCGACGACCGACCGGCGCTCGCGGGTCGGCGAGCCAGTCGTCCGCGCGGACCCGGAGATCACCGGCGAGCGCGCGAGCGACGCGATCGACTTCGACCCCGACGACCCCGAGAGCGTCGCCCGCGCCGCCGAGGTGCTGGCGGAGTTCGCCGGCTGTCAGGGCGAGGAGGACTGCGTCGACATGCTCCGGGGCGCGGCGGCGTGTGCGGCGCTCGTGCGCGGGGTCGCCTCCTACCGCGAGGCCGCCGAGCGCGCCGGCGGCGTCTCGGTGTCGTTCATCCGGACGTGGGCGCGGGTCCACGACCTACCGCAGTCGGTGCGGCGCCACGTCGCCCGCGGCGAGATCGCCCCCTCGGCGGCCAAACACCTCGCCCGCGTCGACGGCCCCGCACGGCTGGATCTCGCGTGGGCGGTGCTGGACCACGACCTCACGGTCCGGCAGGTCCGATCGCTGGCGAGCCGGGTCAACGACGGCACGTCGGCGCAGGAAGCGCTCCGCGAGGAGGGGGTCGAACTTGGCGATATCCGCCTCTCGCTCCCGGTCGAACAGTACCGCGAACTCCGCCGCGAGGCGTCGATGCAGAACACCACTCCCAGCGATCTGGTGGCCGAGATGATCGCCGAGCGCTACGACTGAAGGAACCGGACGGCGGTCTCCGCGATCGTTTCTCGGGCCTGCTCAACGTCGGCCCACTCGATCGTCTCGTCGGGGAAGTGGGCCTGTTCGATGCTGCCCGGGCCGAACACGACCGTCGGGATGCCCGCGGCGACGTAGTGCCGAGAGTCGGCGCCGTAGGTCGCGCCGCGGGGGTCCGTGTCCGGCAGCCCCGTGTCGAGCATCGCTTCCCGCAGCGTCCGGACGATCGGCTCGTCGGCGTCGACCTCGGCCGACTCGAACTGGATGCTGAACCGCTCGAAGCTTGGCGGGTGCTCGGAGAGCCAGTCGTCGGCGTCGACGACCGCCTGCAGCGCCTCCTCGTACTGCTGCTCCACCTCGTCGACGGTCTCGCCGGGGGCGACCCCGAACCGCATCTCGGCGGTCAGCGAACTCGGCACCGAGGAGGCCCAGTTGCCGGCCTGCACTTTGCCGATCACGATCGGCCACGGGACGGGGTACTCCTCGTACAGCGGGTGAGTGACGCTCTCGGAGCGATCGGCCTCGAGATCCTCGAACGCCGCCCGGATGCGCTCGAAGTGCGGGAGCACGTCCTCGCCGCGCCAGCGCGAGGCCGCGTGTGCGGCCCGGCCCTGTATCTCGAGGCGCTTCATCACCGTCCCCTCGGTGGCAGTGATCGGCGTCAACTCGGTCGGCTCGGCGAGGATCTCGGCGTCGGGCTCGAAGGGATAAGGGTTCGACAGNCCCTCCTCCTCGCCGGCGACGGCCTCGACGACGAGCCGGCCGTTCAGGTCGGCGTCCTCGGCGCGTTCGGCGACGTCCAGCGCGGCGAACACGCAGGCCGCGACGGGACCCTTCATGTCCACCCCGCCGCGGCCGGTTAGCGTCTCCTCGCCGTCGTCGCTCTCGCCCCACACCGGCTCGAACGGCGGCGACGACCACGCGTCCTCGTCGGCCGGCACGACATCGAGGTGGCCGTTCAGGATCAGTGTCGGGCCGGCGTCGGGGTCGCCGAACTCCAGCACGCCGGCGACGCTCGGGCGGTCCTCGGTGTCGATCAGGTCGGGATCGTCCGGGAACGACGAGTGCTGGGCCAGTTCCTCGGCGTCGGCCTCCCACTCGTACGTCTCGAAGCCGAGGTCGTCGAGACGCTCTCTGGTCCACGCCGCGGCCTCGGCCTCCCCGCCGCCGACGGTGGGGAACTCGATCAGTCGCTCGGCGAACGTACGCATCTCCATGGCCGAGGGGTCGGCGGGAGAGGGTTTAGCTTCCGGGGGAACCGTAAACGCTTACCCGGTGGTCGTCCTTGATCGGCGTGAGGGCTGATAGCTCAGTTTGGGAGAGCGTCTGGCTTTTAACCAGACGGTCGGGGGTTCAAGTCCCTCTCAGCCCGTACAGACCGCCGAGCGACAGCGAGGCGTGTCGATCGTCGCTGAAGGGTCTTGAACCTCGGAAGCCGCGCCCGCGCAGGCGAGCGAAGCGAGCCGAGCAGGACCGTCTTCCGTCCGGTACAAGTCCCTCTCAGCCCGCTTCTCCGACGAACGATGTGAGTCGTGAGTCACGACGCCGAAGGGGCTGACCCTGTCAGTCGCGCGCAGTGAGGCGGGACCGAAGGTCCCGCTGACAGCCGGCGGCAAAGCCGCCGCCGAAGGGAGCACGCCTGATCCCGGTTCAAGTTCCTCTCAGTTCTATCTGCAGTGTAACCGCAGGTAAGTGGCTACCCTTGGATTCTGGGAAAACCTTTAGGCACGCCTGACAGGATATTGAGCTATGGTACAAGTAACGTGTGAGGACGCTGGCGGAAACTGTAGTACCGTGTTTGAGGACATCGATGAGTTGAAGATCGGAAAGAAATGTCCGATATGCAACGAGTATCTCGACACGAGCGCCAGAAAGCTGTTGAAGAAGAACAGTTAGAAGAGGGCCCAGTTACGCGGACGGTTCGGCTTCGATCCAATCGAACGGGGTGATCGAAACCACATCTCTTTCCCTCCAACTTCGCGCGGTGTTCGCTACTATCGGTCGTCCTCAGTTCTCCCCTTGATAGCTCCCGTCGTACGTTCCCTCGCTCTCCGCATCGGCGAGCACGAACTGCCCGATCCGGGCACCCTGCTCGATCTCGATCGCCCGGCCGACCTGCAGCAGTCCCTCGCCGCGGCCCTCGTAGCCGGCGTCCCAGACGGCCGTATCGAGCGAGCAGGTGTTGCGCAGTAGCGTCGAACGCGGGAGCACGAAGCCGACGCTGTCCTCGGGCACTGCCAGTCGCTCGCCGTAGCGCACGACGTAGTCGCCCGGTTCGAGACGATAGATCGGCGGGTCGTCGCCGTGGGGGTCGACCTCGCTGCGCTCCCCCACGGACTTCCCGTCCCGGCCGACGTAGCCGGGGCTGGTCTGTTCGAACACTGCGTCGAGAGTGAGGTCGACGCCGTTCGGCTGGACCGCGTCGTCGGCGGCGTCCTCGACTGCGGCGGCGACCTCGGCTCCGGAGCGGAACATGAATCGGTGTCGGGTCGTCGGCGACAAAACCTTGCCGAAGGCGCCGTGACCGGCTCTCCTGCCCGCGTGTGGCTCCCTCGCCGCCTGCGCCGTTTCTCGCCGGATTTATCACTGCTCCGAGTCCATTTGCAGACGATATGGGAAAGACAATCACGGAGAAAGTCCTCGACGATCACCTCGTTGAGGGCGAGCTGACTCCCGGCGAGGAGATCGGGATCGAGATCGATCAGGTGCTGACCCAGGACACCACCGGGACGATGGTGTGGCTCCAGTTCGAGGCGCTCGGCCTCGACGAAGTCCAGACCGAACTCGCCGCGCAGTACTGCGACCACCAGACGTACCAGTTCGACTTCAAGAACACCGACGACCACCGCTTCCTCCGCTCGGCGGCGGGCACCTACGGCGCCCACTTCTCCCGGCCGGGCAACGGTATCTGTCACAACGTCCACAAGGAGAACTTCGCCGCGCCCGGCAAGACGCTGCTCGGCTCGGACTCCCACACGCCGACGCCCGGCGGCCTCGGCCAGCTGGCGATCGGTGCGGGCGGGCTGGACATCACCGTCGCGATGGGCGGCGGCGCCTACTACGTCGACATGCCCGAGGTCGTCAACATCCGACTCGAAGGTGAGCTCGGCGAGTGGGCCACCGCGAAGGACGTCATCCTCGAGCTGCTGCGGCGCCTGAGCGTCAAGGGCGGCGTCGGCAAGGTGTTCGAGTACACCGGTCCGGGCGTGGAGACCCTCTCCGTGCCGGAGCGGACGACGATCACCAACATGGGGACCGAGCTCGGCGCCACCTCCTCCATCTTCCCGACCGACGAGCGCACGAAGGAGTGGCTCGACGAGGTCGGTCGCCCCGAGGACTACGTCGACCTCCAGCCCGACGACGACGCGGAGTACGCCGAGGAGATCGTCGTCGACCTCTCGGAGATCGAGCCCATGATCGCGGAGCCGTCGATGCCCGACAACGTCGTGCCCGTCCGCGAGGCGGCCGGCCAGTCGGTCGAGCAGGTGATGATCGGCTCCTGTACCAACGGCGCCTACGAGGACATCCTCCCGGCCGCGAAGATGCTGGAGGGCCGCGAGGTCAACAAGAAGACCGAGATGATCATCGCGCCCGCCTCGAAGCAGGCCTCCGAGATGCTCGCCCGTGAGGGCTGGACGGCCGAGCTGATGGCCGCCGGCGTGAACTTCTCCGAGGCGACCTGTGGCGCCTGTATCGGGATCGGCCACGTCCCCGGCAGCGACACCGTCTCGCTGCGGACGTTCAACCGAAACTTCGAGGGCCGCTCGGGAATCGAGGACGACTCCGTCTACCTCTGCTCGCCGGAGGTCGCCACCGCCGCGGCGATCAAGGGCGAGATCATCGACCCGCGCGATCTGGCCGACGAACTCGGCGATCTGGAGGATCCCGGCTTCGAACTCGGCACCGACTACGACCAGCACGACGCCGACCTCATCGCCCCCGACGAGGCCGTCGACGACGAGCTCGTCAAAGGCCCCAACATCGGCGACGTGCCGCTGAAGGACCCGCTCGAGTCCAACCTCGAGGGCGAGGTGCTGCTCCGGATGGGCGACAACATCACGACCGACCACATCATCCCGGCCACGTCGGACATCCTGAAGTTCCGCTCCAACGTGCCGAAGCTCTCGGAGTTCACGCTCTCCCGCGTCGACGAGAGCTTCGCCCAGCGCGCGCTGGACGCCGACGGCGGCTTCCTCGTCGCCGGCGAGAACTACGGTCAGGGTTCCTCGCGTGAGCACGCCGCCCTCTGTCCGATGTACCTCGGCGTCGAGGGCGTGCTGGCTCAGAGCTTCGCCCGCATCCACAAGGCGAACCTGTTCAACTTCGGCCTCGTCCCGCTGACGATCGACGAGGACGACTACGAGCGCATCGAGCAGGGCGACGACGTCCAGATCGTCGACGACGTGGGCGCCGGCGTCCGCTCCGGGCAGGAGGAGTTCGCCTTCCGCGTCAACGACGAGTGGGAGGGCACCGCCCACCTCGACGCCTCCGAGCGCGAGCGCGAGATCCTCGCGGCCGGCGGCAAGCTCTCGTGGACGAAGCAGCAGGCTCAGGACGGCAGCGGCGCCGCCCCCGCGGACGACTAAGCCAGTAGCGGTTCGCGATCCCTTTTTCCGATATTTCGACTGTCGATCGCTCAGTCAGTACGAGTAGCTGTTCCCGGCGACCGTGAGCGCGCATCGCCCCGCGTCAGCGACGAGCACCGATCGTCGTTCCGTCTGGCAGCGCGCCGAGCGTTCGTGAACGCCCCGACGTGGACGACGGAGCCGAACGGTTCGTCGCCGATCCGCCCCCCGCGGGCCGCGTCGTTTATGCCGACCACTGCCTTAGGTCACGGACGTGACCTCCCACCCGGACACGTCGGACGCCGCGGACCTCACTATCCGCGAGGCCGACCGGGCGGATCTGCTCGCGGTGTTCCGGATCGAGAAGTCGGTGTTCCCCCAGCCGTGGCCGTTCGCCTCCTTCGAGCGGTTCCTGGGCAATCGAGGGTTCCTCGTCGCGGTCCGTGACGGCGCCGTCGTCGGCTACGCGATCGCGGACGTGAGCGCGAACCACGGCCGCGATCTGGGCCACCTGAAGGACATCGCCGTCCACCCCGAGATGCAGGGCGAGGGCGTGGGCCGCGCGCTCCTCCGGCGCGTGCTGTTCACGCTGGCGCTCGCCGGCGCGGACGTGGTGAAACTCGAAGTCCGGGAGAGCAACGACGTGGCGCAGTCGCTGTACGAGGACGTTGGGTTCGAACGCGTCCGGCGGGTGTCCGCCTACTACGACGACGGCGAGGACGCGTTCGTGATGGTGCTCGACGTCGACGACTGGCGAAACTGAGCCGCGGCTGGCACCTGTCGCGACCTCCGTGTCGCGACGACGGAGCGCCATGCCGCGGCTCTGTGGGACTCGACGCCGGCGCGTGACCTGCTCCAGCCTCCGGGCTGGAGCAACGGAGCGCCATGCCGCGGCTCCGTGGCACTCGACGCCGGCGCCGCCCCGCCGAGCACACCTGTTTTCCCCCTCCGGACCGAGAGCCGGGTATGGGATACCGCTGTCCGGTCTGTGGCTCGCCCCAAAAGGACGACGAGCACTTGGCGAACCACCTCGCGATGACCGCGATGCTTCACGGCGAGGACCACGAGGCGTGGCTCGACGACCACGTCGAGGAGTGGAGCGAGCACACGCCGCCCGAACTCGCCGCGAAGATCGTCGGCGACGCCGAGGAAGTCGACTACGACGAGGCGACCGCCGAACGCGCGGAGACCGAGATTCCGACCGGCGACGGCGAACACGACCACGAGCACGATCACGGCGACGCCGGCGGCCACCCCACCGAGGAGATCGCCGACCCCGCGGAAGTGCCCGATTCGGGGTTCATCGACGAGGCGGCCGAGGAGGCCGTCGCCGAGGCGCGCGAGATGACCCGGAAGCGCCGCGAGGCCGCCGCCGAAGAGGAGAGCGAGGAGGACGGCGACGCCTGACCGGCACGCTGCCAGCCGGGAAGTGCGACGCCCGATCGACCATCGTCACCGGTAAGCCCGTCCGCTCGGGATTTCCAGGTATGCGAACCGAAGGAGTGTTCTCCCCGCAGACGGCAGACGACGCGGCCGAGGCGTTCGAGACCGTCGGTCCCGCCGCTCAGACGGTCGTCCGCGAGACCGCCAAGGCGATGGAGTTCGACCGCGAGGAGTACGACCGCCGGGTGACCGGCGAGGTCGTCGAGACCGCCCGCGACGCGCTGTTCGCCTCGCTGCTGTCGGTCACGATCGGTGACCGCGAGGAGTGGGAGGCGTGGCGCGATGAGCACCCGGGGTACGACGTCCACGAAACCGGCTCCGAGAGCGTCGAGCGGGTGGTCTGGCACGCCGCCCCCGCCACGGAGGAGGTCGTCGCGGCGACGTTCCAGTCCGAGGAGGAAGCGGCGATCGGTACCCTCCGCCGGCAGGCGTTCGGCCGCATCTACCAGCCGCTGCTGAAAGACGACGTGCCCGGAGAGTCGGATGGCTGAGTTCCCGCCGGACGACGGCCGCCGGCACGAGTCGCTGCCCGACCCGCACCCCGACTGGCGCGTGATCGAGAGCGTGCCGGAGTACGAGACCGGCTGGTTCGTCGGGGGGTACGATCTGATCGAACAGCCCGACGGCAGCCGGAAGCGCTACTACTGGGCCGAGCTCGCGACCGCCGTCGTCGTCACCGCCGTCACCGACGACCACGTGCTGTTCGTCGAGCAGTACCGGCCGACGATCCGCCACGAACAGCTCGAACTGCCCGCCGGCGTCGTTGAGGCCGAAGAATCGTTCACCGCCGCGGCCCGGCGGGAGCTCCGCGAGGAGACGGGGTTCCGCGCCGACTCGCTGTCGCTGCTGGAGGACGTCTGGGTCGCGACGGGCGCGCTCAGACACAAGCGCGCCTACGTGTTCGCCGAGGGCCTTGAACCGGTCGGGCAGGAGCTCGACGCGAACGAGTTTCTCACCCCGCGGGCGATCCCGATCGAGGAGGCGATCCAGACGGTCCGTTCGCGGCCGACCAACGAGGCCACGCTGCAGGGCCTGACGCTGGCCGACGAGGAAGGGCTGCTGTAGCCCCGGCCGCGGTCCGTGAGCTTCAACCGTCCGAGCGAGCCACGGTCGGTATGGACGAAATCTCGACCGAGCGCGTGGCCGAACTGCTCGCGGACGACGCGGCCCCGACGCTGGTCGACATCCGCGAGCCGCCGGCGTTCCGGCGCGGCCACATCCCCGGCAGCCTGAACGTCCCGTTCCGAGAGCTCCCCGACCGCGTGGCCGAGCTTTCCGACGCCGACCACGTCGTGACGGTCTGTCCCCATGGGAAAGCCAGCGTACAGGCCGCGAAGCTGATCGAGTCCTACGAGGGGATCACCGATGCGACCGTCGAGAGCATGGCCGGCGGGCTGAGCGAGTGGGACGGCGAGATCGAGTCCGCCGCCGACGCGGAGCCGGACGAGGGGCCGGCAGCGCCGTTCTAAGCGACCGACTCCGCATCTCTCTCGCGATCGACGGTCTCGACCCTATCCAGTAGTTAGCTCCCCGACCGCCGCCGAAGCCCCAGTGCCCCGAGAACGGCGACGATCGCGGCCGGCACGCCGAACCCGGGGCCGGTGGTCTCGGTCGTCGGTGCGACGGCGCGCACGTCGACCGCACGGTCGCCCGCGCCGACGCGGTACTCGCCCGCTGCCGGCAGTTCGACGGTCGCCGAGACCGTCGTACGCTCACCCGGGCCGAGCGTCACCGTCCGTGTCGCCACCGTCTCGCCGTCGCGGGTGAACGGGATCGTCGCGTTGCCCGGTGCCTGCCCGTCGTTCGTCACGGTCGCGGTCACGGTCGTCTCCTCGCCGGGCTCGACCGTCCGCGGTTCGACCGCGAGGTCGGTCACCGTCGGCGTCGCCGGCTCGCGGACCGCGACGCTGAACCGTTCGCCGGCGATCGAGACGGTGTAGCGTCCCGGCTCATCGAACTCGTGGGTCAGCGAGGCCGTCGTCTGTTCGCCGGGAGCGAGCGTCCCGTTCGCCGTCGCGACCGCGCGGTCGTCGACCCGGAGCGTGACCGCGTACTCGCCGGACGCGCCGCCGAGGTTCTCGACCGTCGTCCGCAGCGAGAGCGTCTCGCCGGCCGCCAGCGTGACCGGGGCGCCGAGCGTCGCGTTCCGGTACGGCCCGGTCGCGCGCACGTCGGTCGCGGGGTCGAAACCGACCCGCAGCAGCGCAGCGTCGCCGCCGAACGCCTCGCGGTGGGCGCTCCGGTTCCAGACCTCGAAGGTGTCGCTGGTCGTCGTGAGCCGTTCGGCGGTGGTGCGGGTGGACTCTCCCCCGGCGTTCCCGACGGCCGTGAGGATGTCCTCGTTGGTGACCGGGGAGGTTCGCTCGTTGAGTGCGGCGAGCACGCGCTGGAAGGTGGCGCCGCGGTCGGTCGCGACGCGGATCCGTCGGTCGATCTCGCCGGTCACCAGCGCTCCCTTCCAGTAGTTCGCGTGGTTCGCCCAGTCGGTCGGCTCCGCCAGCACCGAACTCGCCTGCGGGTCGTCGGCGCCGCGGTCGAGATACTCGGCGAAGCGGGCGAAGCTCACCCCCTCCTGTCGGTGGCTCAGCAGCGCGGCGTACCACGTCGCGCTGGCCTCCGTGAGCCATCGCCCGGAGTCGGCGGTCCGGAACGACTGCCGGGTGTGGACGTACTCGTGGAGCCACGCACTGCCGACGCTGTCGATCGGCTGGCTCGCGCGAACCCAGAAGTCGGTATCGCCGACCTGAACGCCCTGTGCCGCCCAGTTCACCCGGTCGGTGGGCGCCGCGACCGCGAACACGGTCGGGTCCCGGTCGCCCACGCGGAGCGCCTGCGAGGCGTTCCCGAGGCCGTCGAGGATCTCTTCGGGCGGGTCCGCGAGCGAGGCGGCCTCGGGCACGATCAGCCTGATCTCCTGCCCGGCGACCTCCCGCGTGTACGTCGCGTGAGGGCCGAGGAACGCCGTCGTCTCGCCGACGGCACCTTCGCCGTCGACACGGGTCGTGCGATCGATGCTGACCGAGTCCGTGCCGCGGTAGCGCCACTGGTAGCCGAGGTTGGGCTGCTGGACCAGCGCCCACTCGCCGGTGTCGGTGTAGAGATACGAGCCGTCGGCGGCCAGCGGGCCGTCGCGGTCGGCGGTCCGGTTGGCGGCCATCTCGTAGCGGAGTCGCGGCTCGGCGGTTTCGCCGTCCCACTCCCAGGTCCGTCCGTCGAGGCGGCTGAACCCTTCGGCGTCGGTGACGTTCGACTGCGGGTCGAGCGTGACCCTGAGCTCGGTCACCTCCGACGGGACCCCGAACGTCTGGACGACGCCGATCGACCCCGCGCGCTCCGGCGTGAGCGAGAGGACGGTGTCGACCGTGATCGTCGGCGACGCCGCGGGGCCGACGGCCGGTTCGGCGTCACGATCCGTACCCCACGTGCTCGCGTCGGCGTCGGCGGCCGTTACGGCGGCCGCTGGCTGCACACCGGCGAGCAAGAGAACGACCGCGACCGCGACGGCTCTGTGCACAGTACTGCTCGGTGCGGGGCCGACATAGTTCCCACGTCACCGGGTGGGAACCGGGCCGGCAGGGAGGGGGTCAGGCCACGTTGAAGCCTTTGTCGCGGAGGAAGTCCTCCACGCGACCGCTGTGGTTCCCCTGGAGTTCGATGGCGCCGTCCTCGACGGTGCCGCCACACGCGAACTTGGACTTCAGGTCCGAGGACAGGCTGTCCATGTCCACGTCTTTCGGATCGAACCCCTCGATGACCGTTACCTCCTTGCCGTACCTGCGCTCGTCGATGCGGATGCTGATCTGCTGGGACTCTTTCGCGACGTCCTCGCAGACGCAGAGTTCCTCAGGCAGCCCGCACGTCGAGCAGACTTCACCCATTACGGCCGAAAAGTAGCTGCCACAGCTACAAAACAGTATCGGGGCGCCGTTCGCGGGGCGAGACGCGGCGTCGGCGGCTAATCGCTATCCTCGTGGACCAGCTTGTGGACGTACGACCGCCCGGCCAGCCCGCCGAACAGCAGCTCTCGCGGGGTGAGCTTCCGGTCGAACCCGTCCTGACGGGCGATGTCCAGCCGCTCTTCGGTCGTCTGGAAGTAGTTCACGACCGTGAGGAACAGCACGCCGCCGACGGTGTTCCCGACCAGAACCGGAAACACGAACCAGAACAGCCCGCCGACGAACACGGGGTAGCCCGCGAACGCGAGGAACGCAAGCTCCGTGAAGGAGACGACCGAGTGGTACAGGTTCGCCAGCGGGATCGACAGGAAGGCGATGTAGACGACCGCGAGGCGCGTGAAGCTGTCCCGGACGGCGTACACGAGCCACACGACGCCCGCGACGATGAACCCCGCGAACGTCGCCTTGAAGAACAGCGGCCAGAACGCGGTATCCAGCCCCTTCTGTGAGAGCTTGATCGCCGCGTCCATCACCTCCGGGGAGAGGACGCCGGTCCGGGCGAGGATCAGCGCGCCGAACCCGCCGCCGACGAAGTTGCCGAAGATAACCATCCCCCAGATCTTGAACAGGCGGGGCAGGCTCATCAGGCGTTCCAGCACCAGCACCACCGGCGGCAGCGTGTTCTCGGTGTACAGTTGGTAGCCGCCGAGGATGATGAACACGAACCCGAGCGGGTACAGCAACGCGCTGAGTATCGGATGACTGTCGGTCGACGCGGTCAGCGACGCGAGCATCAGGAACGTGACGGTGATGGCGAACCCCGCCGCGAGGCTGCTGAAGAACAGCTCCCGTCCGCCCGTCGTGGCCTCCTCGTCGGCGGCGGCGATGATCCGCTGGAACACCTCGTGGGTCTCGAACTGGTCGCGAAGCACCGCCCCCGCCGCGGGCGCGCCGTGCTCGGACTGTTCGATCGCCTTCCGTACGGACTCCTCTTGGGCATCGCCGTCCGACATTGCGGGTGGCTACGCGACGGAGCAGGTAACTTCTGGGGTTATCGAACGCCGCTCACCACAGCCAGATCGACGAGACCAGTATCGACAGCCCGACGAGCGCGGTGATCGCGCCGACGATCTGCGTGGCGTCGATCTCCCACTCGTCGGCGACCTCGTCCTCGTTGCCCTCCTCCATCGCGGCCTTCCGGGCGGCCTGATAGGGGGCGAGGACGTGGATCCCCCCGGCGAGGAGCAGGAACAGCCCGGCGACCAGCGGCTGCCACGGTTCGTACGCCATTCGGCGGTGGTTCTCGGCGGTCGTGGAAATGGGTTCCGACGGCGGCGCTTCACGTCTCGCTTCGCTCGACGAGAAGAGCCTGGACCGGGAGTCGAACCCGGGAAGTCTCGATTACAAGTCGAGTGCATGAACCACCCATGCTCTCCAGGCGCGGCCGAGCCTACTCAGTCCTCCTTTGAGTGCGTGTCGTTTTCGGGTGCCTTCTCCATCTCGACGCGGTGGGGGCGGTAGCCGTGGCGCGCGTAGAACCGCCGGGCGGCCTCGTTGTCGGCGAGCACCTCCAGCGAGATCCGATCGACGCCAGCGTCGAGCAGGCGGCGCTCGGCGGCAGTCAGCAGGTCGCCGCCGACGCCGGTGCCGCGGTGGCTCGGCCGCACGTAGATGTTCTCGATCACGCCGCGATCGACGTCCTGCCGGAAGCCGCCGGTTTCGGGGGCGAACTCGACGAACCCCGCGAGGTCGCCCTCGGCGGTGCGGGCGACCAGCACCCCCTCGGTGACGATGGCGCGAGCCAGTCCCTCGCGGACCGACTCGCGGTTGGGCGCCGCCAGCAGATGCGAGCCGTGTGCGCGCTGGTCGCGCGCGAGATCCACCCACAGCTCCGCGATCCGGTCGGCGTCGTCCATCGTCGCCTGTTCGATCTCCATCCGTTCCCGTATGGGGTCGCCGGGAGGTAAGAGGTGTCGGCCGCGGCGACCGCGATCCACGCGGAGCAACTCCGAGCCCGTTGCTGATACGGGAGAGGGAAACGTTCAACCGCTATCCGGTCGACTACCCGCGCATGGATCCCGACGATATCGACCGGATCGCGGTGCTCGGCGCAGGGAACATGGGCCACGGCATCGCAGAGGTGGCCGCGCTGGCCGGCTACGACGTGACGATGCGGGACATCAACGAGGAGTTCGTCCAGAACGGCTACGAGCAGATCGAGTGGAGCCTCGAGAAGCTGGCCGAGAAAGACCAGATCAGTCAGGCCGACGCCGACGGCGCGCTCGACCGGGTCACGCCGGTCGTCGATCTCGACGCCGCAGTCGGGGACGCCGACGTGGTGATCGAGGCCGTCCCGGAGAAGATGGACATCAAGAAGGACGTGTACCGCGACGTAGCCGACCACGCGCCGCCGGAGGCCATCTTCGCGACCAACACCTCCAGCCTCTCGGTGACGGAGCTCTCGGAGGTCAGCGACCGGCCCGAGCAGTTCTGCGGGATGCACTTCTTCAACCCCCCCGTCCGGATGCAGCTGGTCGAGGTCATCTCCGGCGCCCACACCGCCGACGGGACGCTCGACACGATCGAGGCGCTCGCGGAGTCGCTGGGCAAGACGCCCGTCCGCGTCCGGAAGGACTCGCCGGGGTTCATCGTCAACCGCGTGCTCGTCCCGCTGATGAACGAGGCGGCGTGGATCGTCGAGGCCGACGACGCGACGATCGAGGAGGTCGACTCCACCACGAAGTACGATCTCGGTCTCCCGATGGGCTCGTTCGAGCTCGCCGATCAGGTCGGCATCGACGTGGGCTACCACGTCCTGGAGTACATGTATCAGGAGCTGGGCGACGCCTACCGGCCCTGCCCGCTGCTGGCGAACAAAGTCGAGACGGAGGAGCTCGGGAAGAAGACCGGCCGCGGCTTCTACGACTACGAAAACGGCGACGGCGCCCAGATCCCGACCGACGCCGGCCGCGAGGACATCCAGGAGCGTCTGCTCGCGGTGATGGCCAACGAGGTCGCGGGCCTCGTCGCCGAGGACGTCGCCGACCCCGAGGCGATCGACGAGGCGGTCAAGCTCGGCGCCGGCTTCCCCGACGGCCCGGCGAAGATGGCCGACGACTACGGGATCGAGCCGCTCGTGGAGACGCTCGACGAGCTATACGAGGCGACCGACGAACCCCGCTACGAGGCCGAGGAGTCGCTGCGCGAACTCGCCGAGTCGGGCGCGGGCTTCCACGGTCCCGCGGGCGACGGCGACGGCGGGACGGAGTACGAGGTGCTGAACGTCACCGTCGACGGCTACGTCGGCCACATCGAGATCGCCCGGCCCCACCGAATGAACACGATCAGCGAGGAGCTGCTCCACGAGCTCGACACCGCGATCGACGAGCTCGACGCTCACGAGGACGTGCGCTCGGTGCTGCTCACCGGCGAGGGCGACCGGGCGTTCTCCGCGGGCGCCGACGTGCAGTCGATGGCCGCCGGCGGCGGGGACCCGCTGCACGCGGTCGAACTCTCGAAGCTCGGACAGGAGACGTTCGGCAAGCTCGAGTCGCTGGACGCGCCGGTCGTCGCCGCCATCGACGGCTACTGCCTCGGCGGCGGGATGGAGCTCGCGACCTGTGCCGACCTCCGCGTCGCCAGCCGGCGCTCCGAACTCGGCCAGCCCGAACACAACCTCGGCCTGCTGCCGGGCTGGGGCGGCACCCAGCGCCTGCGCCACATCGTCGGCGAGGGCCGGGCGAAGGAGATCATCTTCACCGCCGAGCGCTACGACGCCGCGGAGCTCGAGGAGTACGGCTTCATCAACGAGCTCACGGAGGACGGCGAACTGCTCGACCGCGGCTGGGAGCTGGCCCGCGACCTTGCGGCCGGCCCCCCGATCGCCCAGCGCTACACCAAGCGCGCGATGCTCGCCGGCCGCGACGACACCGACGCCGGCCTCGAAGTCGAGAGTCAGGCGTTCGGCCACCTGATGAACACCGACGACCTGATGGAGGGCGTCACGGCGTTCATGGGCGACGGGGAGCCGGAGTTCGAAGGGAAGTAGGCCGAGATTTCTTCACTGATCCGGGCGAACTTTTCTTCGTGGGTCGACGGTACCGAAGCGGCTGGTGGCTCGAACAGAAGTACTGGGCAGAGGGGTGGACGCAGGCAGAGATAGCCGACGAATGTGGCGTGTCGCCACGCTGTATTCGGAAGTGGATGGAGAAGCGCAACCTCGACACCCGCGACCTCGCCGGCGAGAACCACCCGCAGTACGGTACTACGCGAACCGCCGAGACACGTGCGAAGATCTCCGACACGATGGAGAACCGAGAGGTGACCGAAGCACATCGCGAGCGAATCGCGGAAGCCCACGAGGGGCGGACGCTGCCGGAGGACGTCCGGGAGCGGATCTCCGAGTCGCTCTCAGGGCGATCACTTTCGAAGAGGACGCGGCGTCGGATGAGCGAGTCGACGACGGGGAGGGCGAATCCGAACTGGAAAGGTGGGTACAGCCGGCGGTACGGCGACGGCTGGTCGATCGCTCGCGAGTTCGTTCTCGACCGCGATGAGCGTTGCCAAGCCTGTGGACACGAGGGGACCGAACGCCCGCTGGACGTACACCACATCATCCCGGTTCGGTGCTTCCGCCGGGCCGACGACGCGGCACTCTCCGAGGCGCACGACCCCCGAAACCTCGTCGTTCTCTGCCGGCGATGCCACCCGAAAGCGGACAATGGGGAGCTTGAGTTCGAACCCGGCGTCGATCACCCGGAGTAACTGGGGGACGGCTATCGACTTTCGATGGGATTAAAAACTCACAGACACCACATTCGAATGCGCTCGGTTGGTGTAGTCCGGCCAATCATTTCGGCCTTTCGGCCGCGAAAGGAATCGGCCTACGCGGGAAGAGAGCCGATGACCGGGGTTCAAATCCCCGACCGAGCATTTCTCCGACGAACTCACCGACGAGCAGCGGCACGACGACCAGCGACCGCGAGCACTAATCGATACGGAACCGCAGGGAAACAGTGACCGCGCCGTCGGGGGACTGAGCGATCGAACGGGCTGCCTCTGACACATCCCGATGTCCCACGACGGTCAGCGGGGACTACTTCTCGATGACCGTGCCGCTGGCGCCGACCGCGATGTCCGTCTCGCCGCGGCGGACCGACTTCAGGTTCGCGCCGGTCGGCGTCGGCTCGCGGCGCCACTCGCCGTCGGTGTACTCGAACACCGCGCCGCCGCTGCCGACGGTGTAGCCGCCGTCGCCGCCGAGTTCGATGTCACGGAGCGAGGCGTCGCCGAGGTCGGTCGGCGTCCAGCCCGCGCCGTCCCAGCGGTGGACCATCGCGCCGCCGCCGGCCACGTCGACGCTGTCGCTCCCGTCGGAGTCGACGGCGTAGAAGTTGACGTTGGCGTTGGCGATGCCGATGTTCTCGTACACGCCGCCGTCGGCCGTCGCGAAGACGGTCTGGTTGCCGTCGACCGCGTGGCCGCTTCTCGGGCCGTGGAAGTCGATCGCCTCGATCGCCGAGCCCGATCCCGGCGTCACCTGATCCCACGTCCCGGTCGCCCCGTTCCCGAAGCTGCTGTAGATCTTCCCGGAGTCGCCGGCGATGTACACGTTCGCGTCGCCGGGCTCGCCGACGACGCTCACGTCGTTGAAGTTGTTCGTCACGTCGTTCGGCGCGGAGTGATCGACCATCGACCCCGTCAGCACGTCGTACTCGCCGATCGCGCCCGAGGCGCCGACGACCCAGAGCCGCTCGCCGCCGTCGGTCGTCGCGGCGCCGTAGAGATCGTTCCCGTTCCCCGTCGGGCCGCCGTCGACGACTCGGGTCCAGCCCTCGGCGGTCCGTTGCAGCACGTCGCCGCCGCCGCCGACCGCGAACGCGCCCGCGGCCGTTTCGACGACGGCGTGCAGCGTTCGGTCGGTCGGGGTTTCGGCGGTCGCCCACCCGTCGGCGGCGGCCACCGTTCCGGTACTTCCGAGCAGCCCGCCGGCTGCGAGGAGGGCGCCGGTCGTCTTCAGCACGCTGCGTCTCGTTCCGTGCGTTGCGGGGGAGTCGGTCATCTTGGATACCTCCGGCGGTAGTCGGACATAGGGGGTCGAACCCCTTTACCTCGATTCTCGGCGCGTTTCGGGGCTGCCGAGCACGATTTCGCTCCCCGGGTTTCTGCTCAGGGTCTGACGATCCGTGCAGCCCCTGATCGACTCGCCGCGAACGGACAACCATTAATCACAGAAACGCGGATGTCCCTGCGAATGGCTCACCCGACCGTTCGTCGGCTCGTCTCACAGCTCCGCGCTGTCGCCGTCGTGAGCCGGCTGTCCGCGACGGTCGGCTACAACGTCGCGTCGGTGCTGCTCGCGGTCGGCCTCGGCGTCCGCGTCGGCGGCTGGCCGGGGGTGACGGCCCGCTGGGTCGCCGTCGGCTACGCCGCGGCGACGATGGCGGCGAAGTTTCAGGCGTCG
>NZ_JBHUDH010000059.1:0-565 GCF_042678005.1 Halolamina salina
CGACGAATGAGAACTCTCGATAACGGCAGGTCACGGGCAACTCTCTCCTCGGACGGAGTTCGGCTCTTGGAAACGTCGCTTGAGATGGTTCGACGTCTCCCTGCTACCGATTTGAGATCGATTCATTTCACGTCTCACGTGGGACAAGACTGAATCGTTCGACGGATTCGAACGCGGATCGATTTCCCCGTGTCGTTTCTGCAACTACGCGGTCAATAGTTTTGGTAATATCTCATACATATAGATTACTATCGGGGAAAATTATTCTTTATCTACCAGTACTACATTTATTACTGTCAACTATCTGTATGCAATGTCGAAACGATTGAATCGACGTTCCGTCCTGAAGAAAGGTGCAGTAACGACTCTAGCCGGCGCGGGTATTCTCGGTGCATCGGGAACTGCCGCAGCAAATAACGACTACATGCTTACCATCGAAAACACCGGTAACATGCTGGATAAAGTCGAGTTCTACGTCGAACGAGGGACTGTAGTAGCACCTCCATCGGGCACCGCGAGGGCGAGATCGTCTGGTCGGCTGACGTGGGGTTCCCCTACGAGTCCG
>NZ_JBHUDH010000060.1:0-9527 GCF_042678005.1 Halolamina salina
GTAGATCATCGCGAGGACACCGACCAGGCCGCTGGCCGCGACCCGTCGGTCGGGGTACAGCGTTACGTCCAGATCCTCGGCGGTGACACGGTCGAGCCACGTAATGACGGCCGCGCCGGCAAAGAGGGTGAGCGACAGGGCCAACCAGTGCCGGTACAGCGCTTCGCCGGCGAGCAAAACCAGCGACAGGCCAAGCGGAAGGGCAACCTCCGAGCCGGGGAACGCGGTCGCAAGCGTCCCAAGGAGTGAGACAACCGGCTCGAGCGTGATGTTGAAGCCGGCTGATTCGCCCCCAGACCACCACGATATCGGGAGGTACAGGACCGACCCAGCAACGAGGATAAAGGCACCCTCGTAGGCCAACTTCGAGGCAAGCCCCGGCAGGACACGGGTCCGTTCGTCCCATACCTGGCGGAACTCTGCAAGCGATTCACGGACCGTCGCGACGTCGTCGGGCCGTTCGCCGTCGAACAGCCCGAGAATCCGGTCGTGATAGCCGGCGAGGGATTCGCTTCGGTGAATCGTCAGTTTCGTCGGTGAGACGTTGATCAACTGGGGCCGAATCGCCCGCAGGTGGTCGCGTTCGCGTTCGTCGGTCGCGTCGTACTTGAGGTAGCTGTTCGCCGCGGCGATGAAGAAGATCAGCGTCGCGAACGCGAGCCACGAGACGGCCGTCCGCCACTGGCTGACAGTACTCGAGCCCCCGAGGAGACGCAACAGGGCCGCAGAGGCGGCCAGCAAGAAGATGATGTACGCCAGCCCCCAACGGAAGGCAAAGCGGTCCGTTCCCTCGAGTTTCACCGGTGCACTCTTCTCGAGTAGCCGCAGGACCATCAGTCAGCACCTCCGACGCCATCAAGGTTGATTCGGGAACTCGAGACGCCGTCGAGTTCGGCGGATTCGACGCGTTCGTTCAGTCGCTCACCTTTGTCCATGTGTTCAGCAGCGCACAGCAACTCTTTCTGGTACATGTACGCGGGCGGGAAGTCTGCCTCGTCGTGGAGAATTGTATCCATCTCCATCAGGAACGACAGCAGGTCCATCTCCCGGCGGACGTTGCCCTCGTCGTCGGTGTACGTGTCGTGGTCGGCGACGAACTGCATGAGTTCAGCGAGGACGCGAGCGTACTGTTCGCGGTCCTCGAAGTCGCCGGGGAAGGAGGGGTTCAGTTCGTCGATCAGCTCGGCGTCGCTCACCTCGTCGTTGTCGATCGGGAAGTTGACCCGCGAGATATCGATCTCCTCGTCGAACACGCGCTCATCGAGGTCGTCGGCCGGGATCATCTCGATAATCTCGCGAGCACGGTCGTTTTCGTACTCGAGATTCGAGAGGTCGAACGTTTCCACGTGGCCGGTTCGCTCGCCGCCGTCGGAGATCGGGATCGACTCTCCGTCATCGTCACCATCGTCCTCGAGCGAGCCTTTCACCGCACGTGCCTCGATAAGCTGGCCGTTTTCGTCGTACTCGAGGCGGCCGACGTAGCCGACCTGGGCCATCATCTGGAGCATCGTTCCTTTGACCGACGCCGGCGACCGGAAGAGGCTGTACTGCTTGAACGCCAGCCACGTGTTCCGACCAAGGTGGTCACGGAGTGCACGGGCGATGTGGTCGGGGAACATCTCGTTGAGGCTCATCTGCGGGATGATCTTTCGAGCCTTCTGAAGCCACGCGTCGTCGATCTCGCGTTGCATTTCCTCGAGTTCGGCGAACTGTTTCTGCGTGCGGTTCCGGTAGCGGTAGTGTTTCGCGATCGAGACGACCACAATCGCGAGGATCAGACCGCCGATGACGAGCCCGCCGGGCGTCCAGAACAGCATCGTCACCGTCCCGATCATGTCGTTGAGCAACGACTGGCCGGGGGACGCGAAGAAACCCTCTTTCTGGAGGCCGCTCCGAATCGTCTCCGTTGGGTCCTGCCCGGGTGCGATGTTCTGGGCGTCGCGTTTGACTGATTCCCACGTTGAAAGTTCGTCCTGTTGGTCGTCGTACTTACTCTGGGGAACGTGCGCCCACGCAACGTCTGAGACGCGAACATCAGCGATATACCGCGTCGTTGCGCCGTTCTCGCGGACGTCGAAATAGACGCGTGTCGTTGCCTCGTTGCCCTGCGGATCGAACGTGAACGTCTCGGTTGCGTCGTTCGGTTCGATCGTTCCGGGGCCGTCGAGGACTCCGACGTCGGTCACGTTCGAGTAGTTCGCATTCTCGAGTGTAAGCGTCTGTTCGGGGCCGTGGGCGTGGTAGACGGTCGCGTTTTCGGCGCGGTCGGTCGAGACCTCAGCGTCGATGTAGTCCGGTTGCGAGACCGTTACCTCCGCTCGTTCATCCGCGAAGGCAGTCCCCGACGCGGCGACGAGCAGCGACGAGATCGCCAGCAGTGCAAGCAGGGCCGTGGTGATGCGTCTCATTGGTTCATCTCCTCCTCGAGTTTGTCGTAGGGGTTCTCGAAGTCCTCCACGTCCGTCGTTCGGCGGCCGTCCTGGTCGAACATCCCACGGAGCATACCCAGCAGTTGCAGCGTTTCTTTGAGTTGCGGCGCGGTCTGGCTCTCTTTGACGTTACGAAGCTCTTCGTTGGATTCCTGGTACATGTCGACCTTCTGGTCAAGCGTCTTAATCGAGTGCTCGAGACTGTCGATAAGCTGGTTCACGTTGTCGACGACATCCTCGTCCATTTCGTTCGGCAGTGGCGTATAGCGATCCGAGTAGAGCCCGAACTCGTCGTACTCGAGGTCCGAGGCGTGGGTGAACATGACCGTGCCGAAGTTGTCGGTCTCTTTCGTGACCGTCGTCGCGTTCAGTCGATCAACGACGGGTTCCTCGCCCGCGTCGTCGCTCCGGTTCGACCGGAGTTTCGACGCCTCGTAGGGGAGGTCTCGCTTCTTGAGCGGGCGGGAGTTGAAGCCACCATAGGAGAGATCGACGTAGGGCGAAAACAGCGACCGACCGGCTTGCTCGCCTTGCTCTTCCCCAAGGCGGAGATCGAAGTCGTCGCCGTAGTAGACCAGCGACTTTGCCATGTCGATGTAGGCTTGAATGCCGTCCTGCCGGCCTTTCAGGTACACCAAGAGGCTGTAAGACAGGAATCCGAACGCACCAAGCGCCAGCGGATTCTTGAACGTCGTTCCAAATATCGGATACAGATACAGGACCAACCCAGCAGACAGTAAGAGGCCAGCACCGAGTAAGAGCCACTGGGCGGCCGTACTCGGCGTGAGTCGTTCGCGGATCGACGGGTCCGGGTCCTCCCACGTATGGGGATCATGAACGTCTCGAGCTGACGGCTCGTCTGGGTCTTTGGTCCGGCGCTGTCGGAGGTGGTCTGGCCAGTTGAAGGGGTTGAACTTCGAGCCCGGCGACGTGGTCTCACTCATCGGCCGTCACCTCCTGGCGATACTCGTCGGGCAGCTCGTACAGTCCGCGATCGACCTTCGTGACGACGTCGTTCTCGACGAGTCTCGAGAGTCGTTGCGAGATGTACTGTTGGACGACGCCGATCTCGCCGGCAAGGTAGCGCGGCGTGCAGCGGCCCTCGAGCAAGAGCCACAGTATTTCTTCGTCGACGTCCCTCAGTTCGATGCTGATCCGGCTCGTCTTGATTGTGGTAGTCTGATCCATGCGGAGCGGATGCTGGTTGGTTCATTGATTGAACACTGGATCGGGAATTGCGATGTTGATAATTCGTTAGTTGGAATTGCGATACGACGGCTCGAGGTCGATTGGCGGCGGTCGGTCGGTGGAGTTGCTTCTCACGTGTGCGTAGGCGCGTTTCATGAAATTTTGCTGTACTATTTGATTCCGCGGGCGTAATGCGCGCGCTTTCCAATATACAGGACTATCGCTCAGGGCCAAGACCGGTAGACATGGTGGGCATCCCGACTTCCTCTTGCGATTTTAGGTAGCCGACGCGATAGGCCTGTGGTAGCCTTTGGTGGCCGTGGTCTATATTGGAACGTCCTCGCCACGAAGCACAAGTGTCCGGTGAGCATACTTCCGCTCACCGTCGACAGTTGGCTTCGCATCAGTGTCGTCCCCAAGGTCGAAGTGGTTCTTTACGCGCCGATGGATCTTGTCGTGGCTCATAATCTTCTTGTCTTGGACTTTCGCCCACTCGTTGTACGTGTCTGTGATGTACTCTTTGACTGCGTAGTCGTTCATGTCGTTCGTCTGGTCGATGAACTTCTCGCAGAACTCCGCGACCGGGTCGTCCGGCGTGTCGTCGAACTTGAGCCGTGCCGGGACGTTCGCGTTCCACGGCGCCGGGAGTAGCTTCTCGCCGGTCTCGTCGACTCGAGCCCGCATTCCGAGGCCGCTACCGTCCTCTTTGGCTTCGAGGTGGTGACACGGCGGCGGCGCGAACTGAATCGGCATGGTGTAGCCGTCCTCGTTGACAAGCGCGCATTTCCCCGGTTGTTCGAACTGGGCGATCGTCTCTGCCGGGTCGGTGTCGTCGAGTCGCGTCTTGAAGATATTTTTCACGTCGGGGACGTGGCTTTGGAAACAGTAGATGTGGTCGAACAGCCCGGATACTTCCGATGAGAGTTGCTGTTTGAACTCCTGCGTGTCCGCGATAATCTCGGTGTTCGCGTGGCGGGCCAGCGCGAACAACTCTGAGAGTGTATCGATCATGTAGCCCTCCATCGTGCTCTCTGCCTCCTGTTCGGACTTGCTCCGTGGTGCGACCTTGTGCATCTCGCGCATCACGATGGTCATCGGCGCGAAGTTCTCGGTCAGATTGTGCCGCGTGAGTTGCTCACGGGCGTCGTAGACCGAGTCGAGTAGGTACGACAGTACCAGTAGCCGGTCCGAGGGCTCGCGGATGGTGTGGACGGTAAACGAGGTAATCACGTCCTCGTTTTGCATGATGTCTGACCAGTCGAGTTGGTGCTCACACTCCTTATCCCGGATGAAGGACTTGCCTTGTGCCGTCTCGAGGGCCGTCTCGATGCGATCGCACACCGAGTCACCCGCGCCGGTTTTGTTTCGGACTGTGTCGGCAACGTCTTTCAGCGTCCAGTCGCGCCCGGAGTTGACGAGCTTCTGGTGGGCCGATCGGAGGTGATTCTCCTGAGTCGGCGTCGTGTTGTGCAACAGCATCACCAACTGTCGGAAGGTCAGATCCGACGCCGGGATTGTAAACGGCCGCATCACCGGCTCGTCGCTGTCCTCGTTGTACGGCACCTGCATTTTCTCGAGGCCGGGCGAGAGTGGCGCCATGATCTCGAGGTTCGGCCGCTCGTCCCAGTCCTCGAATCCGGCACCGAGGTCCATCGCCTCGCGGGCTTCGATCAGATCCGCGTTCGTCGGCTCCTGTTGGGGGAGGTCGTAGGTCGCGTTCTCTGATTTGAAGAAGTCGACGAGGTCCACGATCTTGTGGCCGTTGGCATAGGAGTCGAGCACCATTGACTCGACGGCCGTCGACTTGCCCGACCCTTTCGAGCCCGCACAGAGGATCGTTTTCAGCTCGTCGTCGGTATCGCGAATGTCAAGCGTGCCGCCGGCGGTCGAATCCGGCCGGACGTACCGCTCGCCGAGTTGCATCGAAAAGCCATACACCGGCTGTTGTTTCTCGAGGCGCGAGGGCAGGTAGCCCTCCATGATCGCCGCGCTCTCGAGGCTTTCAAACACACCATCGAGGATGCGCTGGCGGTGTTCTTCGGGCGTTTCCCCCCGGTTCGAGCGTGCAGATAACCATTCCCTCCCGTCGACGGATTCGGGTGTGAGATAGCGGTCTTGGTTCTCGAAAAACCGCGAGAGTGCGGTCATATGCCACCCGTAGGGACTGTCGTGCAGGCGTTCGTCGTACAGCCGCAGGCTGTACCGATCGATATCCAGCACTGGCAGCAGGCCCGCCGAAATGATTCGTGCAAGCTGGCCGTACTCGCCTTTCGACTGGGCTTCGTGGCCGTCGTCGATCGCCGTCCGAATCCGCTGGCGGATCGCTTTCTGCCGATTCTCGAGTTCCTCGTCGGTCCGAAACTCGTGATAGGACAGGACGTTCGGCCCGGTGACGGCTGGGCCAGTGTCGTAGGCCTTGCTCATTGAGTTGGCACCTCGCGAAGCTCAGACGCACGGTCTTCGAGCAGTTCGTTGTGGATCTTCGAGATTTGCCGATGCAGTTTCCCCTCGCGTTGGTCCCACGCATCGAGGACTTCGTGCAGCACCTCGGCGCCGGCGTGGCGGTGGATGTACTCGAGGGCACGCTTCCGGCCGCTTTTCTGGGGCAGGACCGAGTCGCCGTTGTACCGGATCTTTGCCGGGATTTTGCCGTTCGTCAGCGGGCATGTCGGGTTTGAGCACGTACACAGTGGGCCACGATTGCCGCGCTGTTTCTCCGCGTAGGCTTCGCTGACGTATTTGGCGACGTGCTGGTCGAACGCTTTGTCCGATTGCAACGAGATGTACTCCTGGTACACCTCCGGCAGTTCGTTCTCGAGGCGATCGCGCACCTCGGGGTCGACGCTGTCACGATCGAGTTCGCGTTCGATCGCATCGAGTCGGTCGCGTGGGTCTCTATGGAGTGGCATGGTTAGACGAGTGCTTTGTCGGGGCGTTCAACCGCAAACCAGATGGTCGCGAAGGCGATCAAGCCAAGGGCGATCAGAAAGAGCATCGTGCTCCCGCTGCGGAGGAACGTAAACGCAATCAGTACGATAAGTATCGCACCGACAACTCGGCGGAGGAAATCGAACGTGTTGTACGCCGATTCGACGGCCTCGCCGTGGCGGTAGACCACCAACAGCGTCAGTAGCACCGTCGCGACGGCGGGAAAGATGAATCCGGCATCCATCGCTTATCTTCCCCGCTTGAGTCGGAACAGGATTCTCGAGAGGACGAAGTACAACACCAGTAGGATTGCTCCCCACACAACGGCGACGATTAGGACCGATGCGAGACCGGTCGTCAACAGGAACGTCAGCGCGATGGTGATGAAAAAGAGCCACAGGAGCATCCCGCCGATGCCGCCGATTTGTGGGTCTGGTAGTAGTTTACCCAAAGAGATCACCTCCGTCGAAGAGATCCTGAAACCGATCCGGGATTAACTGGATATCTCGGATATTCCCACGAAGGCGGTCCATGAATGTCGCGTTGACCTTGTATCGGACCGTCGGCGGGTCCTCGGTTTTCGAGACGATGTACGAGGTGCTGTTCTCTGAGTCTCGCGTGTAGTAATACAGGTCTTGACGCATGGATTCACCCTGCGGCGCGTTGATCCACGTTTCTTCGGGCTGGTCTGGCGTCGCGTCGTACTGGACGGTTAGCTGGTCGGAATGCGTACCGATCTCGTAGCCCGGCCCCGATGTGAGCTCGTCTGCCGTGACGTAGTTCCACTGCGAGCCGTCGCCTCGAAGTGTGACGCCGACCGATTTGTTCATCCGCTGGTCGACGCGCTCGAGGGCCTTGTAGCTCATCGAGTCGTACCACTTCGCCGGGAGGACGACATCGGCCGGGCCGTCAAACTCGAGGACGACCGACGTGTACTCGCCGCCGCGGGCGGGTTCGAACGTCGCCGTGTGGTCTGTCGTGATTGATTCGACGCCCTCCTGCTTGTACGGCGTCCAATACTCCTTTGGGATGAGGATGCGGACCGTGCGCGTCGCCTCCTCGTTATACTCGAGCCGGAGGTAGTCGTTGACGGCGTCGGTCGGCGTGAGTTTGTGCTCGAGGCCGACCTCGCTTTTCTGCGTTGCCACGGTCGCGGTCATATCGATTCGAGTGAGTCTCGTCGATGTGTGACCCTGACTGTTGAACTCCGAGACGGCGTCGGAGGAGTCAAGGTCGTGTTGTGCCCCGATATCGGTCACGTGCTCGTCGGTCGTCCCGTCGGCTGCCAGCGCCGGCAGCGCGAACAGCGAACAGACGAGGAGCGCAACCACTACCAAGGATCGAATGCGAGTCATGGGATTACCTCACAGCGGCCACCGGTCGTCGACGGCTGGAATGAGCCGCAGGAAGCCGAGGAACGCGAACAGCAGGACGACCGGCACGAGGATGAGTGTCCCGACGAGTCCGATACTCGAGGTCATAATCACGAACGCCGCGAGAACGACCGAGCCGATGATCTGTTCTTCCGGGCTGCCGGTGCCGATCGCGTTGGCGATCTGCGTTTGGGCTTCTTTGACGATATCAACCATTAGAACTCACCTCTCCGACCAGGATCTCGAGGACGCCCTTGCTGTCGGGGCCAATCGTAATGCCGTCCCAGTAGCGGCCCTTCAGTTCTTCGACGTATTCACCGTCGGGCATTGCGTGGTTCCCGTCGCCCGATTCGTCGATGAACTTGCGTCGGTACTCCATGAGGTCGTCGTCGGCCAGCCGGGCGTGAGAATCCTTGATTCCGACCTGATAATCAGGGTTCTCTGGTGCTTCAATCCGCCAGTCGATCGCCGTGAACTCCTCTGTCGAGTCGTCGTACTCAGCTTCGATGACGGTCTCGACGCGGTCGCCCTCTCCGCGGATGGTCGACTCGAACACGTCGACCTGGAGCGTCGTCGTCCCGAGCGGTTCGACCTCGTCGTGCTCCGAGACGAGCCAATTGCCGTAGTTGATCCAGTGCTCTTCGTTGGCGACGAACTCGTTTCGCATCCCGTCGGCGAGGTTCTCGAGTGACGGTGTCTGTGCGAGCGGCGACTGGCGGGCACTTCGGAAACCTCGAAGGAACGCGAAGATGGAGCCGTTGCCGACGTCGAACCCGCTTGCGAGGAGGCCACCCGGCGGGCTGTCGTCGTCGGTCTGGGCGCTGGCGGTCGTCGTTGCGAGCCCGGCAGTCCCAATCGCCGTGAGCGTGGCGCCGGTCTGCCGCAGGACTCGTCGTCGGTGTGGATCTTTGAGTTTCATGGTTGGTCTTGTACTGAAAACGAAGGGTGGGGGGTCGGTTGGGAGAGGGGGCGAAGGACCAGAGGCGAGGAAAGCGCCCTCGAGCCCCACTGGTGGCCCGGTAGGAGACCGGGCACGCGACCGACGGGAATCGAACCCGCATTGCAGAACGCCAGTCCCGGCCGCTGGGCCGCACTGCATTACTTACTCCGCCGCTCGTCCGGTCCGATTCGCCCGCGCGACGCTATCGAGATCGGCCATGTACTGTTCTGCGCGCGCGTAGGCTGCCTCGCGCTCGAGGTCCGACGCGATCACCTCGGATCGGCCGTCAGGGAGTTGGTGCGTGACCGTCCACAGTCCCGAGAGCCCGCCCGAAGTCAGTTGGATGTGGTCGGCCTGGCCGCGACGGGACCAGGTCTTGCGGAGCGGGAGGTCCTCATCGCAGAGCCAGTCCCCATCGGGGCAGACCGATGGACTAGGCCGCAGATCCAGCGACGTCGTCGCCGCATCGAACAGCGTCAGCCCGGCCTCGCGAAGTCGTGGGACCAGTGCCCGTCCGCGATCGCGGTCGGTCTCGGTCGGTTCGAGCGTCTCGTGGTGATCGTGCGTTGCCATAAGGACCCGCCACTGGAGTCGAACCAGTGCAAGACTGCCTGTGCGGGTCGAACGCAGAATCAGTTAGCAAACAGTGCGTCCGTTACGCGCCGAGAC